>NZ_JBSFCF010000040.1:0-83499 GCF_053593335.1 Streptomyces sp. NPDC002324 | reverse complement strand
TGAGTTGCGTACGTGTCACACCCAGCGTCCTACCAGGTCCCACCCCCGCACGGGACCAGAACCCGAGAATGATCACGACCTCACACAGGCCCTAGGTGGCCGGTGGCCCTCCGGCCGACGGGTTCCCGCGCGGGGCGGAAAATCGTAGGCGGTCCGGCCGGGCCCCGGGGCAGGATGCCCCCGTGGACCCTCTCCTGTGCGGGCTCGCCGCCAATCCGGCCCTGCCGTCCGAGCTGGTGGACCGGCTGGCCGTGCCGGCGGACGACGACATCGACCACCACCTCGCCGGACGGGCGGACCTCAGCCGGGCGCAGACGCTCCGACTGGCCTCGCGGAGCGAGCTGAACGGTGTGCCTCTGGCGTACCGGGGCATGCTGACAGCCGCCGACGTCGATCCCGCGGCACAGCCGCTCGTCGCCCTCGCCCTGCTCGACGCGGAGGCGGGCGACCCCGAGTGGGCCCGCCGTCTGGCGGCGGATCCGGTGGTCGAGCACCGGGAGAAGCTGGCCGCCTGCCCCGGCCTGCCGCCGGACGTGGTGGAGACCCTCGCCGCGGACCGGGACATACGGGTGGTCGTGGAGCTGGCCCTGTGGGCCGCGCCGGACACGGCCGCCCGGCTCGCCGCGCATCCCCATGCCGAGGTCCGCCGGGCGGCGGCGGCCAACGAGGCGACGCCGCCGGACGTGCTGGCGGCGCTCGTCAGCGGCGAGGGGCTGCCGCCCGCGCGGCACTGCCTGGTCTGCGACCGCGAGGAACCGCCGTTCACGCACAGCCCGAACTGCCCGCGGGACGACTGCGATCTGCGCTCGGGCGCCTCCTGCGACGGCTCCCACGAATCCACCGCGCTGGACGTGCTCGGGGCGGCCCTGGAGAACCCGGCCACACCGGCCGGGGCCGCCGCGGGCTTCGCCGGCCACCCCTCGATGGTCCTGCGCCGGGCGCTCGCCGTCCGTCCCGGGCTGCCCCCGCAGGCGTACGCCGGGCTCGCGGAGGACCCCGCCCCCGGCGTGCGCGCCGACCTCGCCGAGAACCCCGCGATCGACGGCACCCTGATGCGCACGCTTGCCGAGGACGCCTCCCCCGACGTCCGGCGCGCGCTCGCGCACAACCCGCGGGTGCCGCTCGACGTGCTCACTCGCCTGGCCGCCACCACCAGGATCGGCAGCACCCTGCTGCCGCGGATCGCCGCCGCCACCCCCGCCGAGGTGGCGGAGCTGGCGGGGTCGCCGAACGCGGTCGTACGCATGCTCCTGGCGCGACGGCGTGATCTGCCGGACCCGGTCAGCGCCGTGCTGGCCGACGACCCCGACGCCAAGGTCGCCAAGTCCGTCGCTGCGCACCCCGGCCTTGGCGAAGCGCGGTTGCGGACCATGGTCGACCGGCACGGAGTCCAGGTCATCGCCCAGGTGGCCGCCAACCCGGACGCCACCCCGGCGCTGCTGGAGCACCTGTCCCGGCACAGCCCCCCGGCGCGGCGGGCCTTCCGCGAGATCGCCCGGCACCCCCGTGCGACGGCCCCGGCGCTGCTCGCCTGCCTGGCGGACGAGCGGGCGAGACCCCTCGCCGCCGGGCATCCGGCGCTCCCGCCCCAGGTCGTCACGGACCTGCTGACCGATCCCGACCCGGAGGTGGCGGAAGCCGCGGCCGCCAACCCCTCGCTCCCGCCCGCCGAGATGGAAAGGCTGGCGCGCGAGCTGCTGCCCCGGTGAACCGAGCCCGGCTCGTCCCCGCGTCAGGAACGGGCGAGAACGCAGAACTCGTGCCCCTCCGGGTCGGCCAGGCACCGCCACGGCACCTCGCCCTGGCCGACGTCGAGGTCGGTGGCGCCGAGGGCCCGCAGCCGGGCCACCTCCGCCTCGTGGTCGTCGTCGGGGAACCGCAGCAGGTCGAGATGGACGCGGTCCGGCACGGTCCTCGTACCGGGTGTGCGGACGAACTCCAGATACGGGCCGGTGTCGTCGGCGGACCGCAGCACCGCGAGGTCGTCGGTCACCTCGCGCGGGGTCCAGTCCGTCGCTGCTCCCCAGAACCGCGCCATGGCCCGCGGGTCCACGCAGTCGACCACCACCGCCGCGACGGGTCCGGTGTCCCGGTAGACGTCCCGGGGCTCCAGCACGCAGAACTCGTTGCCCTCCGGGTCGGCGAGGACCGTCCACGGCACGTCGCCCTGGCCCACGTCGGCGGGCGTCGCGCCGAGCGCCCGCAGACGCTCGGCCAGCTCCGCCTGATGGGCCGCGGAAGTGGTGGCGAGATCGAGGTGCACACGGTTCTTCGTGGCCGTTGTCGCTTCCGGCACGGCGATGACGTCGACGCACACACCGACCGGTTCCCGCCAGTCGAAGCCGACGGGCATGGCGGCGGTCGCGCCCGATCCCGAGCCGGAGACGCGCCAGCCGAGCGCCCGCGCCCAGAACCGGCCGATCGCCGAGTCGTCCACCGCCTTGATGTTCACCTGGACAGGTCGCAGAGCCATGCCGACGATCCTATGCAACGCTCCGGGCGGCCTCCGTGCCGTCCCCGGCGAGGACAGTGCGCTTTTCAGCCGTGGCACCCACGCAGCCTCCCCAAAGATTGCATAAACGTGCAGCGAAACGTATAGTCATGCCATCCAGGAGGAGGATTCCATGGCGGCGGTACGTGTGGCGGTGGCGGGAGCGAGTGGTTATGCGGGCGGCGAAGTGCTGCGCCTGCTGCTCGCGCACCCCGAGGTCGAGATCGGTGCGCTGACCGGCAGTTCGAACGCGGGCCGGCGGCTGGGCGGGCTCCAGCCGCATCTGCTGCCCCTGGCCGACCGGGTGCTCCAGGAGACGACCGCCGAGGTGCTGGCGGGCCAGGGCCGACGGCATGATGTCGTCTTCCTCGCGCTGCCGCACGGGCAGTCCGCCGCCGTGGCCGAACAGCTCGGCCCGGACGTGCTCGTCGTCGACATGGGCGCCGACTTCCGGCTCAAGGACCCGGCGGACTGGGAGCGTTTCTACGGCTCGCCCCACGCCGGGACCTGGCCCTACGGCCTCCCCGAACTTCCGGGTGCCCGCGCCGCGCTGGAGGGGTCCAAGCGCATCGCGGTGCCCGGTTGCTACCCCACGGCCGTCACCCTGGCCCTGTTCCCGGCGTACGCGGCGGGCCTCGCCGAGAACGAGGCCGTGATCGTCGCCGCCTCCGGCACCTCCGGCGCGGGCAAGGCGGCCAAGCCGCACCTGCTGGGCAGCGAGGTCATGGGGTCGATGACCCCGTACGGCGTCGGCGGCGGCCACCGCCACACGCCCGAGGTGATGCAGAACCTCGGCGGGGTCGCCGGCGAGCCGGTCTCCGTGTCCTTCACGCCGACCCTCGCGCCGATGCCCCGCGGCATCCTCGCCACGTGCAGCGCGAAGGCCCGGCCCGGGGTCACCGCCGACTCCGTGCGCGCCGCGTACGAGAAGGCCTTCGCCGACGAGCCGTTCGTCCATCTGCTCCCCGAGGGGCAGTGGCCCGCCACGGCGTCCGTCTACGGTTCCAACGCTGTTCAGATCCAGGTCGCGTACGACGAGGCGGCGGGCCGCATCATCGCGATCAGCGCCATCGACAACCTCACCAAGGGCACCGCCGGTGGCGCCCTCCAGAGCATGAACATCGCCCTCGGACTCCACGAGACGACGGGGCTTTCCACGATCGGAGTCGCACCGTGAGCGTGACGGCAGCCAAGGGATTCACGGCGGCGGGCATCGCCGCCGGGATCAAGGAGAACGGCAACCCGGACCTGGCCCTCGTGGTCAACACCGGACCCCGACTCGCCGCCGCCGGCGTCTTCACCTCCAACCGGGTGAAGGCCGCGCCGGTCCTCTGGTCCGAACAGGTGCTGAAGGGCGGCCAGGTCTCCGCCGTCGTCCTCAACTCCGGTGGCGCCAACGCCTGTACGGGCCCGAAGGGCTTCCAGGACACGCACGCGACCGCCGAGAAGGCCGCGGAGGTCCTCGAAGGCCACAACGCGGGCGAGATCGCCGTCGCCTCCACCGGCCTCATCGGCGTACTCCTGCCCATGGACAAGCTGCTCCCGGGCGTCGAGACGGCCGCCGCGCAGCTCTCCGAGCACGGCGGTGAGAAGGCGGCCATCGCCATCAAGACCACCGACACCGTGCACAAGACGTCCGTCGTGACGAAGGACGGCTGGACGGTCGGCGGGATGGCGAAGGGCGCCGGCATGCTCGCGCCCGGCCTCGCCACCATGCTCGTCGTCCTCACCACCGACGCCGACCTGGAGAGCGACGCGCTCGACAGCGCCCTGCGCGCCGCGACGCGCACCACCTTCGACCGCGTCGACTCCGACGGCTGCATGTCCACCAACGACACCGTGCTGCTGCTCGCCTCCGGCGCCGCCCAGGTCACCCCGGGGTACGAGGAGTTCGCCGAGGCCGTCCGCGCGGTCTGCGACGACCTGGGCCAGCAGCTGATCCGGGACGCCGAGGGCGCCAGCAAGGACATCAGGATCGAGGTCGTGAACGCCGCGACCGAGGACGACGCCGTCGAGGTGGGCCGCTCCATCGCCCGCAACAACCTGCTCAAGTGCGCCCTGCACGGCGAGGACCCGAACTGGGGCCGGGTCCTCTCCGCGATCGGCACCACGTCCGCCGCCTTCGAGGCGGACCGGCTCAACGTCGCCATCAACGGCGTCTGGGTCTGCAAGAACGGCGGTGTCGGCGAGGACCGCGAGAAGGTCGACATGCGCTACCGAGAGGTGCACATCGTCGCCGACCTCGCCGCGGGGTCCGAGACGGCCACCATCTGGACCAACGACCTGACCGCGGACTACGTCCACGAGAACAGCGCGTACTCGTCATGAGCACCACGCGGAAGCACACCGCCCTCCCCAAGGCCCAGATCCTCATCGAAGCGCTCCCCTGGCTGACCCGTCACAACGGCAGGACGGTCGTCATCAAGTTCGGCGGCAACGCCATGATCGACGAGGATCTGAAGGCCGCCTTCGCCCAGGACGTCGTCTTCCTGCGGCACGCCGGCCTCAACGTCGTCGTCGTGCACGGCGGCGGCCCGCAGATCAGTGCCGCCCTCGACCGGCACGGCATCGTCAGCGAGTTCCGGGCCGGCCTGCGCGTCACCACCGAGGACGCCATGGACGTCGTCCGCATGGTGCTCGCCGGACAGGTCCAGCGCGAACTGGTCGGCCTGCTCAACCAGCACGGACCGCTCGCCGTCGGACTGACCGGCGAGGACGCGCACACCATCACCGCCATCAAGCACCAGCCCGAGATCGACGGGGAGTTGGTCGACATCGGGCGGGTGGGCGAGATCACCGCGATCGACACGGGCGCGATCGAGGCACTGCTCGCCGACGGCCGCATCCCGGTCGTCTCGTCGATCGCCCGTAGCCAGGACGACGGACATGTCTACAACGTCAATGCTGATACGGCGGCTGCGGCACTCGCTGCTGCTCTTGACGCCGAAACCCTCATGGTCCTCACGGACGTCGAGGGCCTCTACGAGGACTGGCCCAACAGCGACGAGGTGATCAGCCGCCTCACCGCTTCCCAACTGGAGAAGCTGCTGCCGGACCTGTCCTCCGGCATGGTGCCGAAGATGCAGGGCTGCCTGCACGCCGTACGCAACGGCGTCCAGACCGCCCGGGTCATCGACGGCCGGGTCCAGCACTCCATCCTGCTGGAGATCTTCACCGACGAGGGCATCGGCACGATGGTCGTGCCGGATGCGGAAGAGGGGGACGCCGCATGACCGCCAACGAAGAGCTGAGCCGGCGGTGGCGGGGCTCGCTCATGAACAACTACGGCACCCCGCAGCTCTCGCTCGTCCGGGGTGCGGGAACCAAGGTGTGGGACGCCGACGGCAACGAGTACCTCGACTACGTCGGCGGTATCGCGGTCAACGCGCTCGGCCACGCCCACCCGGCGGTCGTCGAGGCCGTCAGCACCCAGATCGCCTCGCTCGGCCACGTCTCCAACCTGTTCGTCGCCGAACCGCCGGTCGCTCTGGCCGAACGGCTCCTGGAGCACTTCGGCCGCGACGGCAAGGTCTTCTTCTGCAACTCGGGGGCCGAGGCCAACGAGGGCGCCTTCAAGATCGGCCGGCTCACGGGGCGGACCCACATGGTCGCCACCGAGGGCGGCTTCCACGGCCGCACCATGGGCGCGCTCGCCCTCACCGGCCAGCCCGGAAAGCAGACCGGCTTCCACCCGCTGCCCGGCGACGTCACCCACGTCCCCTACGGCGACGCGCAGGCCCTGGCCGCGGCGGTCACCGAGGAGACGGCCCTCGTCATCATCGAGCCCGTCCAGGGCGAGAAGGGCGTGGTGGTCCCGCCGCCCGGCTACCTCAAAGCCGCGCGCGCCATCACGGCCGCCAAGGGCTCGCTCCTCGTCCTCGACGAGGTGCAGACCGGCGTCGGCCGCACCGGGCACTGGTTCGAGTACCAGGCGCACGAGGGCGTCCTGCCCGACGTCGTCACCCTGGCCAAGGGCCTCGGCGGCGGACTGCCGATCGGCGCGACCGTCGCCTTCGGCCGGGCGGCGGACCTGTTCCAGCCCGGCGGGCACGGCACCACCTTCGGCGGCAACCCGGTTGCCTGCGCCGCCGGACTCGCCGTCCTGGAGACCATCCAGGCCGAGGGCCTGCTGGAGAACGTCAAGCGGCAGAGCGAGAAACTGCGCGAAGGAATCGAGTCCCTCGGGGACCCGATGATCGACCACGTCAGAGGCGCGGGCCTCCTGCTGGGTATCGTGCTCACCGAGCCGCTCGCGCCCCTGGCGCAACAGGCCGCACAGGACGCCGGCTTCCTGGTGAACGCGCCCGCCCCCGATGTCGTACGGCTGATGCCGCCGCTCAATGTCGCGGACGCGGAGGTGGACGCCCTCCTCCGGGCGCTGCCGGGCATCCTCGACGCGGCGCGGGCGGCGCACGAAGCCAGCGGGGACGGACGAGCCGGAGAATGAGACGACGATGAGCCAGGCGCAGGAGCACGACCAGGCGGGGCCCGCCGTGCCGCAGACCCGCACCGCACGCCACCGGCGGATCGTGGACATCCTCAACCGGCAACCGGTGCGGTCGCAGAGCCAGTTGGCGAAGCTGCTGTCCGACGACGGGCTGAGCGTCACCCAGGCGACCCTCAGCCGGGACCTCGACGAGCTGAACGCGGTGAAGATCCGCAACAACGACGGCGACCTGATCTACGCGGTGCCGAGCGAGGGGGGTTTCCGGACCCCCCGGGCACCGCTGGGCGAGTCGGCGAAGGAGGAGCGGATGCGGCGGCTCTCCGCGGAGCTGCTGATCTCCGCGGAGGCCTCGGCGAACCTGGTGGTGCTCCGGACCCCGCCGGGCGCGGCCCAGTTCCTGGCCTCGGCCATCGACCAGGCGGAGCTGCACGACATCCTGGGCACGATCGCGGGTGACGACACGCTGCTGCTGATCAGCCGGGACCCGGTGGGCGGGCAGGCCTTGGCCGACCATCTGCTGAGGTTGGCGCAGAACGGGCATTGAGGGGGCGAAGGCCGAGGAGTGACTCCGGGGGCGTCGGCGGAGGTGGAGCGGCCACCGAAGGCGATGCCCGGGGGAGTTGCCGGCCGCGGGTTCGTCGTGGCCGGTCACGCAGTTCCCCGCGCCCCTGAAAAGGGGCTCCGCCCCTTTCCCCGTCCGTCCCGACCGCGGGCAGCCGTGCCGCTGGGCCGGCACGGGTGGGCGCGGCGGCACCCCGCGCGCCCTTGGTGGTTCCCGCCCGGCCCAGCACCACCCCGCTCAGCCCAGCCGCGCGGCCAGCCCTCCCGTGCAGCGGACCTCGTCGCCCGCCGTGATGAGGAGCGCCTCCGTGTCGTCGAGGGACTCCAGCCAGGCCAGGCCCTCGCGGGAACCCATCGCGAACGCGGCCGTCGCCCAGCAGTCCGCCCAGGTCAGACGGGGAGCCACTACCGTCACCGAGACCAGGTCGGTCACGGCGGACTTCCCGGTACGGGGGTCGACGATGTGCGTGCCCCGCTCGGCCGTGCCGGACGTGGCCACCGCCAGACGGTCCGCACCGGCGGCGGTGACGACCGCCGCGAGCCCTCCGGGTCGCAGGGGGTCCGCCACCCCCACGCGCCACGGCCGTTCCGGTCCGGGGACACCGCACAACTGGACGTCGCCGCCCCCGTTCACGTTCACCCCGGTGGCCCCGGCCTCCACCAGGAGCCGCGCGGCCCGCTCGGTGGCCCACCCCTTCACGAGGCCGGTCGGGTCGAAGCGGCCTTCGTAGGTGGCGCTGAACCAGCCTCCGCTCGACCGCTCGGCCTCGGCGCACAGGTCGAGCACCTCGCCGACCTCGGGAGCGCACTCCTCGATCGTCACCTCGCCCCGGGCGAGCCGGGAGATCTGACTGTGCTCGCGGTAGGTGCTGAACACCTCGTCCACGGCGTGGAGCCCGGCCACCGCCTCGTCGAGCGCGGCCCTGATCGCGGCGGGCTCGCCTCCTCGGACGTCGAAGGAGAAGACGGTGCCCATGACCTCCTCGACGTGCCGCAGCTGGGCGGGCGCGGCGGCCCCGACGGGTTCGGCCACCGGGTCAGCCGGCCTGGTCCAGGGCGGACTGGAGGGACTGCTGGTAGCCGCCGCTGGTGTATGTGGCGCCCGAGACAGCATCGATGTCAGCGCTCCCTGCCGAGACGGCGTTCTTGTTGAGCTGGGGGATGGCGGTACCGCTGATCTGGGTGGAACGGCCGCCGGTGGGCTGCTGCAGCGCCTCGGCGGCTGTGATCTTGCCGTCGGTGACCGTGACGCGGACCTGGACCGGCCCGTAGTCCGTCGTGATGGCGGAGCCCGTGAGCACCTGGGTGCCCGTCGACTGCCCGGCCCCGGAGTCCGCGGCGTCGCCGCCCGTGTCCTGCGCGTCGCCGCCCGCCTCGACCTCGGTGCCCGTGTCCTGCGCTTTGCCGGCCTGGTCCAGGGCGGACTGCAGGGACTCCTTGTAGCCCGCGCTGGTGTAGGTGGCGCCGGACACCGCGTCGATGTCGGCGCTGCCCGCCGCCACCGCCGCCTGGTTGAGCTTCGGCACCGAGTCACCGGTGATCTGGGTGGAGCGGCCGCCGCTCGGCGCCTGCACGGCCTCGGCGCCTGTGATCTTGCCGCCGCTGACGGAGATCCTCACCTGGACCGGCCCGTACTGGGTCTGGACGGCGCTGCCCGTGAGCACCTGGGTGCCCGTGTCCTGCGCTTTGCCGGCCTGGTCCAGGGCGGACTGCAGGGACTCCTTGTAGCCCGCGCTGGTGTAGGTGGCGCCGGACACCGCGTCGATGTCGGCGCTGCCCGCCGCCACGGCCGCCTGGTTGAGCTTGGGAATGGCGTCGCCGCTGATCTGGGTGGAGCGGCCGCCGCTCGGCTGCTGCACGGTCTCGGCCTTGGTGATCTTGCCGCCGTCGACGGTGATCCTGACCTGGACGGGGCCGTACTCGGTGTCGACGGCGGAACCCGTCAGGGTCTGCGTGCCGGCCGCCACCCCGCCCTGTGCCGCAGGTGCGCCCCCGGCCGCGCCGGCCTGCACCGATCCGGCGTCCGAGGCCGGCTTCAGCGACAGCAGCAGCACGATGCCGGACACGGTGGCGGCGGTGGCGAGCAGAGTCCGCCGGATGGGGTGGCTCTTCTTCATCGCTCCTTCAGCTCCTGAACTGTGAAGTCTCGCGGGGGAGACCCGTGGGGCGAACCCGTGGGGAAACCCATGGCCAGAAAGTCGGGGTGGGAAGGTCCTGGTGACCTACCGCTTGGGACGGTCCTGGGACCTACGGCTGGAACGTGCGGGGGACCACCGGCGGGTACGGCCGGTCGGGCGGGACCCGGGCCGGGCGGTCCCCTCGCTCACATCTCGAACGACTCGTGGTGGATACGGCGGGTCGGGACGCCCGCGCCGCGCAGTGCCTCGTACACGCCCTGCGCGAAGCCGGGCGGCCCGCACAGGAAGACGTCGTGGGTCTCGATGTCGGGGATCTTGCGGCGCAGCGAGTCCGGGGAGATGTCCGGGCGCTCACCGTCCGGGCTGTTCACCGCGTACATCAGCCGTGCGCCGCGCTCCTCGGCGATCTGCGCCAGCTCGTCCCACAGCGCCAGGTCCTGGGTGCTGTTGGCCCGGTAGAGCAGCGTCAGGTCACCGGCCGCGCCGGGCAGCGTCTCGAACAGGGCCCGCATCGGCGTGATGCCCACACCGCCGGCCACCAGCAGCACCTTGCCCCGGCTGCGCTTGCCGGCGGTGAGCGCCCCGTAGGGGCCCTCCGCCCACACCCGGACGCCGGGCTCCAGGTCGCGCAGGGCCGAGCTGTGGTCGCCGATCGCCTTGACCGTGATGCGCAGCATGTTGGGGCGGGGCGCCGCGGACAGCGAGTACGGGTGCGAGCTGAACCGCATGCCCGGGGCGAGGAACCGCCAGCGGAAGAACTGCCCGGCCTCCGCGCCCATCCGGTGCAGCTTGCGCCCGCTCATCAGCACCGAGACGATGCCGGGGGACTCCTCGATGACCGCCTCGACCCGCAGTCGGTGCTTCAGGTTCAGCTTGATCGGAGAAACGATCCGGTACCAGACCACCAGCGCGGTCACCGTGCCGTACAGCGCGTACCAGCCGGTCTTCGCGGCGGGTGTGGCGGCGAACTCGTTGCCGGTGGTGATCTGGTGCCAGAAGGTCAGGAACGTGGCCGCGTACGTCAGCAGGTGTGTGTGGTACCAGAGGTCGTACGGGATCCGCTTGCGCACCGGGCCGATCGAGATGAGCCCGATGAAGACCAGCAGGCCGGTGCCGATGGCGGCCTTGCCCATGTCCGGCAGCTGGTTGATGGAGTCGATGGTCTGCTGGAGGATCGCGGTGTGGGTGAGGCCGGCCTGGAGGGCGTACCCGTACATCGTGAGGACGACGTGCGCGACGACCAGGCAGAGCGTGTAGCGGCCGGTCATCGCGTGCCAGCGGGCCACCCGGTCGGAGCCGACCCGCCTCTCCAGCGCGGGCACCCGGGCCATCTGGAGCACCACCAGGGCCATCAGGTACCCGCCGAGCAGACCCGTGATCCGCCCGGCGTTGACCATCTTGCCGCCCTGGTCCGCGATGGACGGCGTGTTGTCCCACCACAGCCACACCACCGCGGCCGCGCCCGCCCAGAACGCGATGAGCAACGGGACGGCGGGAGAACGACGAGGTCGGATGCGGCGCATCGTCTGGCGGCGCGCGGCGCGACCTCCGGCGATCGTGGACACGGTTCCTCCGTGGTGGGCTGGACCCTTGGCCCACACGTACGTGCTGGGAGTGCCGTGTGTTCAACCGTGTGAACAACTCGCCGTACGGAGGGACCGGTGGCGCGCGAACGTCCCGCGTCCCGCGCGTCAGACGGCGGAGGGCGGCAGCGGCAGCGGCAGTCCGGGGAGCCCGTCCATGCTGGTCGCGATGTGCTCCTTGGAGCTGAAGTAGGCGCTGAGCGAGTCGTCGTCCTCGCGCGCGAAGCGCCGGCCGTGCAGGTCGCGGTCCTCCTCGTACGCCATGAACGGCACGGAGTAGCCGCAGCTGTCGCGGATGCGCTCGGCGCGGACCACGATGACGGCGCGCAGGCCGTGCGGGGCGGGGTCGATGTCGGGGAAGCGCGCGAGGAGTCCGGCGAAGCGCGGATCGTCCCGGAAGACGGCCTCGCCCGTGCCGTGCACCCGCACGATGGTGGGCGGGCCCTGGAAGGCACACCACATGAGGGTGATCCGGCCGTTCTCGCGCAGGTGCGCGATCGTCTCCGCGTGGGACCCCGCGAAGTCCAGGTAGGCGACGGTGAGTTCGTCGAGGATCACGAACGACCCCCGCAGACCCTTGGGGGAGAGGTTGACCGTGCCGTCGGCGGACAGGGGCGCGGTCGCGGTGAAGAAGAGGGGCTGAGCCTCGATGAACGTACGGAGGCGGCCGTCTATGCGCTCGTAGGTCTTTCCCATGACTAACGATTATCGACGGAAACGCTTCGCCTGTCTAAGGAATTCGGCTGTCCGGAGAAGCGGGTGCGGGAACACGAATTCCGGGTGGACCCCCTCGCTGGGATCCACCCGGAACCGGATTCGCCGTGGCCGCCCCGGCCGGCGCGCGGGGCGGCCACGGCCCCTGTCGCCCTCAGAGGGCGCAGGAGGTCACTCGTCGGACGACCGGGTCGTCGTGAGAGTGCGTGCGGACTACTGGTTGAGCTGGCAGGGGGCGAGCTTCTCCAGGCCCTCGGGCTTGGCGGCGGCGCGGCCGATCGCGGTCTCGATGCGGTTCAGTGCGGCGACGCGCTTGTCCTCCAGCGGGCCGAGGATGGCGTTGTTCACGAAGTTGGCACCGCCCTGGCCGGCCGTGTCGATCAGGCGCTGGTTGGCTTCCTGGATCTGGGTGTCGAGGAGGGCGAGGTTGCGGTCGACCTCGGCCTGCGCGGAGGCGGGGATCGCCGGGAGGCTTCCCTCGACGGCCGGGCAGGAGATGGCGCCCGCGGCACCCGCGTTGCCCGCGTCCTCGGCACCGGCGTTGCCCGCGTCCTCGGCACCCGCGCCCGCGCCCGCACCGGCGTCAGCGCCGGCTCCGGCCTCTTCGCCCGCGCCCGCTTCCTCGCCGGCGCCCGCGGCGCCGCCCTCGTTGAGCTGGCAGGGGGCGAGCTTCTCCAGGCCCTCGGGCTTGGCGGCGGCGCGGCCGATCGCGGTCTCGATGCGGTTCAGCGTGGCGACGCGCTTGTCCTCCAGCGGGCCGAGGATGGCGTTGTTCACGAAGTTGGCACCGCCCTGGCCGGCCGTGTCGATCAGGCGCTGGTTGGCTTCCTGGATCTGGGTGTCGAGGAGGGCGAGGTTGCGGTCGACCTCGGCCTGCGCGGAGGCGGGAATCGCCGGGAGGCTTCCCTCGACCGCCGGGCAGGAGATGGCGCCCGCGGCACCCGCGTCCTCGGCGCCCGCACCCGCACCGGCCTCGGCACCCGCACCGGCACCCGCACCGGCCTGGTCACCGGCGCCCGCGGCGCCACCCTGGTCGAGCTGGCAGGGGGCGAGCTTCTCCAGGCCCTCGGGCTTGGCGGCGGCGCGGCCGATCGCGGTCTCGATGCGGTTCAGTGCGGCGACGCGCTTGTCCTCCAGCGGGCCGAGGATGGCGTTCTGGACGAAGTTGGGGCCACCCTGGCCGACCGTGTCGACGAGGCGCTTGTTGGCCTCCTGGATCTGCGTCTGCAGCTGGGCGAGGTTGCTGTCGACCTCGGCCTTGGCGGAGGCGGGGATCGCCGGGAGGGTTCCCTCGACCGCCGGGCAGGAGATGGTGCCGGGGGAAGCGGCCCCCGCGGCGTCCTGCCCGTCGTTGTTGGCACCCTCACCGGCGAGAGCGGAACCCGCGATGACCGCTCCGGAGAGCACGACCGCGGCGGCGCCGCCGATGATCCCTACGCGACGCTTGTTGTACTTCGGAAGAGCCCTGGACATGCGGATGCCTCACTCGGGTCGGGTGTGGTCGGTGTGAACTAACGCGGCGCCTGCGTTCGGTGAGTGTTACGAGCAAGCGGTTTCATTTGTTCAAAGCTTTCTCCGCATCTCCCAAAGTTCTCTCAGATTGACGATCCATGCAGAGTTCTGCATACTCATGCATGACAGCGAACGGTGCGCGGAGATCGAGGAGCAACGCGAGTGAGCAGCAACAGCGGTGACGTACGGCTCTGGGGCGCCCGTTTCGCAGACGGTCCCGCGGAGGCCCTGGCGAAGCTGTCCGCGTCGGTCCACTTCGACTGGCGCCTGGCCCCGTACGACATCGCGGGCTCCCGCGCCCACGCGCGCGTGCTGCACAAGGCGGGCCTGCTCACCGAGGACGAGCTGACCCGGATGATCGCCGGCCTGGACCAGCTCGAGGCGGACGTGGCGTCGGGTGACTTCGTGGGCACCGTCGCCGACGAGGACGTGCACACCGCCCTGGAGCGCGGCCTCCTGGAGCGTCTGGGCCCCGACCTGGGCGGCAAGCTGCGCGCCGGCCGGTCCCGCAACGACCAGGTCGCGACCCTCTTCCGGATGTACCTGCGCGACCACGCCCGCACGGTCGGCGGCCTGATCGCCGACCTCCAGGACGCGCTGATCGGCCTCGCCGAGGCCCACCCGGACGTGGCGATGCCCGGCCGCACGCACCTCCAGCACGCCCAGCCGGTCCTCTTCGCCCACCATGTCCTCGCCCACGTCCAGTCCCTCTCCCGGGACGCGGAGCGGCTGCGCCAGTGGGACGAGCGCACGGCCGTCTCCCCGTACGGCTCGGGCGCCCTCGCGGGCAGCAGCCTCGGTCTGGACCCCGAGGCGGTGGCCAAGGACCTGGGCTTCGAGAACGGCAGTTCCGCGAACTCCATCGACGGCACGGCCTCGCGTGACTTCGTCGCCGAGTTCGCCTTCATCACCGCGATGATCGGCGTGAACCTCTCCCGGATCGCCGAGGAGGTCATCATCTGGAACACGAAGGAGTTCTCCTTCGTGACCCTCCACGACGCGTTCTCGACGGGCTCGTCGATCATGCCGCAGAAGAAGAACCCGGACATCGCGGAGCTGGCCCGAGGCAAGTCCGGCCGCCTGATCGGCAACCTGACGGGCCTGATGGCAACGCTGAAGGCCCTGCCCCTGGCCTACAACCGCGACCTCCAGGAGGACAAGGAGCCGGTCTTCGACTCCATCGACCAGCTGGAGATCCTCCTGCCCGCCTTCACCGGCATGATGGCCACGCTCACCGTCCACCGTGAGCGCATGGAGGAACTGGCCCCCGCCGGCTTCTCCCTCGCCACCGACATCGCCGAGTGGCTCGTCAAGCAGGGCGTCCCGTTCCGTGTCGCCCACGAGGTCGCCGGCGAGTGCGTCAAGGTCGCCGAGTCGGAGAACAAGGAGCTGAACGATCTGACGGACGACCAGTTCGCCAAGATCTCCGCCCACCTGACCCCCGAGGTCCGCACGGTCCTCAACGTCCCCGGCGCCCTCGCCTCCCGCAACGGCCGCGGCGGCACCGCCCCGAGCGCGGTGGCGGTCCAGCTGGCCGACATCAAGCGGGACGTGACGGCCCAGCACGCCTGGGCGACCGCCAAGCACAAGTAGGCAGGGCCGGCGCCCCGGTTCTTCAGGGGCGCGGGGAACCTCGCGACGAGCCACGACGGGGCCGCACCCGCCCAGGAGCCCGGACCCCGGGCTCCTGGGCGCCCCGGCTCACAGAGCGGAGCGCCATCGCGGGTTACGTTGGTCGCGAGCCCCCAGGATCCGACCGAACGGAGCCCGCGATGCCCTTCGCCCGACTGGCCGCAGCGACCACCCCCACCTGCCATCTCGGACTCGGCCTCGCCGCAGTCGCCCGCCCCGGTTACATCAACCTCGGCCGCGACGCCGACCTCGGCGAGAACCGCACGGTCGACGCCCTGCGCACCCGCACCCACGAACTCCTCGACGCCGCCTACGCCCAGGGCGTCCGCTACTTCGACGTGGCCCGCTCGTACGGCCGCTCGGAGGAGTTCCTCGCCGACTGGCTGAAGTCCCGCCCCGGCCTCGACGACATCGTCGTCGGCAGCAAATGGGGCTACACCTACACCGCCGACTGGACCACGGACGCCGAGCGGCACGAGGTCAAGGACCACAGCCTCCCCACGTACGAGCGACAGCGCGCCGAGAGCGCCGAACTGCTCGGCGACCGGCTCGACCTCTACCAGATCCACTCGGTGACCCCGGACAGCCCGGCCCTCACCGACAAGGAACTGCACGCCCGGCTGGCACAGGCCGCCGCCGAGGGCGTCACCATCGGCTTCTCCACCAGCGGCCCGGCCCAGGCGGAGGCCATCCGCACCGCCCTCACCGTGACCGTGGACGGCGAACCCCTCTTCCGTACCGTCCAGTCGACGTACAACGCGCTGGAGACCTCCGCCGCGCCCGCCCTCGCCGAGGCGCACGACGCGGGGCTCACCGTGATCGTCAAGGAGGGCATGGCGAACGGCCGTCTGGCCGGCCCGCACGCCCCCGAGGCGCTCAGGGCCGTCGCCGAGCAGACGGGACTCGGCTGCGACGCGGTCGCCCTGGGTGTGGTCCTGCGGCAGCCGTGGGCCGGTGTCGTCCTCTCCGGCGCCGCCACCACCAACCAGCTCGCCTCCAACCTGCACGCGGCGGTCGTCGACCTCGACGACGAACAGCTGACCGGCCTCGCCGACCTGGCCGAGGACCCGCGGACCTACTGGGAGAAGCGCGGACAGCTGCCCTGGCACTGAGGGCTCCCCGCGGTACCACCGTCGCGCCATGAGACACTCATGCCCGTGTTGAGACATCAATGTCTCACATGGGTTATGGTTGTCTCATGGCCGTCGATCGTGAACACGTGCTGCGCTCGGCAGCCGCCCTGCTGACCCGCAAGTCCACCGCCACGATGGACGAGGTCGCGAAGGCCGCCGGGATCAGCCGGGCCACGCTGCACCGCCACTTCGCCGGGCGCGACGCGCTGGTACGGGCGCTGGAGGCGCTCGGTATCGCGGAGTGCGAGGCCGCGCTGGACGCGGCCCGCCCGACCGAGGGCCCGGCGCGCGAGGCCGTACGGCGGCTCGTGCGGGAGATCGAACCGGCCGCCGGCCTCCTCGCCTTCCTCTACACCGAGGCCCAGCTGTTCGAGGGGGAGCAGCAGCACGAGGGCTGGACCCGGATCGACGACCGCATCGCGGCCCTCTTCAAGCGCGGCCAGGCGGCGGGCGAGTTCCGCATCGACCTCACCCCGGCCTGGCTCACCGAGGCGCTGTACGGCCTGCTGGCCTCCGGCGCCTGGGCGGTCGCGGAAGGCCGTGTGGCCGCCAAGGACTTCACCTACATGACCGCCGAGCTGCTGCTCGGCGGCGCACTGCGTCATCCCGAACAACCGAGAGAGGAATCATGACCAGCACCCTGCGGCCGGCGCGCACCACGGAGGCGGAGAAGAGGCCGGGCCGCTGGCTCGCGCTCTCCGTCCTCGTGCTCGCCGTGCTGCTGGTGGCCGTCGACGCGACCGTCCTCGGTCTCGCGACCCCCTACATCAGTGAGGACCTGCAGCCGTCGGGCACCCAGCTCCTGTGGATCGGTGACGTCTACTCGTTCGTCATCGCGGGCCTGCTCGTGTCGGCCGGCAGCCTCGGCGACCGCATCGGCCGCAAGAAGCTGCTGCTCGTCGGGGCCACGGCGTTCGGCGCGATATCCGTGCTCAACGCCTATGCCACGACGCCGGAGATGATGATCGTCGCGCGGGCCCTGCTCGGTGTCGCGGGCGCCACCCTGATGCCCGCCACCCTCGCCCTGATCCGCAACCTCTTCCACGACCCGCGCGAGCGCAGCCTCGCCATCGGCATCTGGGGCGCCACGGCGTCCGCCGGCACGGCGGTCGGCCCGGTCGTCGGCGGTTTCCTGCTGGAGCACTTCTGGTGGGGCTCGGTCTTCCTGATCAACCTGCCGGTGATGGCGGTCCTCGTCCTCGTCGGCGTCAAGCTGCTCCCCGAGTCCCGCCACCCGAGCCCCGGCCCCTGGGACATGCTCAGCGTCGGCCTGTCCCTGGTCGGCATGATCGGTGTCGTGTACGCGGTCAAGGAGACCGCCACCCACGGCCTCGACGGCAACGCGCTCGCCGCGGGCCTCTTCGGCCTCGCCGGACTGTTCGTCTTCGTACGCCGTCAGCTGACGCTGCCGCACCCGCTGCTGGACATGCGCCTGTTCCGCAACCGGGGTTTCTCCGGAGCGGTCCTCGCCGACCTGCTGACCATTCTGGGCCTCTCCGGCCTGGTCTTCTTCCTCTCGCAGTTCCTGCAACTCGTCCAGGGCCGGGGCCCGTTGGAGGCGGGTCTCGCGGAGCTGCCGGCGGCCGTCGGTGCGGTGGTCGCGGGCCTGATCGCCGGAACCGCCGCCCGCCGCTTCTCGGTCCGTTCGGTGGTCGCGGGTGGCCTGGCGGCCATCGGCGTGGCCCTCGCCCTGCTTACCCTGGTCGACCGGACCACCGGCTACCCGCTGATCGGGGCGGCGCTGCTGATCGTCGGCGTCGGCGCGGGCTTCTCCTTCACCGTCACCGCCGACGTCATCCTCTCCAGCGTCCCCAAGGAACAGGCGGGCGCGGCCTCGGCCGTCTCGGAGACGGCGTACGAGCTGGGCGCGGCCCTCGGCATCGCCGTCCTGGGTTCGATCGTGACAGGCGTCTACCGCGACTTCCCGGCCCCGCCCGGCACCCCGGCCGAGGCCCACGAGTCCCTGGGCGGAGCGGTGGAGGCGGCGCGGACGATGCCCTCGAACACGGGACACCACATGCTCACCTCGGCCCAGGACGCCTTCGTCGACGGCCTGACCATCGCCGCAGCCGCAGGCGCGACAGTACTCCTGGCAACAGCAGCCACAGCCTGGTTCCTCCTACGAACCCAACACCTGGACAACACCCCCTAAACCGACGACCCACCCCCAAAGCCCCCCGCCCCGTCAGGCCCCCGTCAGGGCCGCGGGGAACGGCACGAAACCCCCCACCCACCCGCACCCGACAACGAGGCGAGCACCCCGTCAGGGGCGCGGGGAACGGCGCGACAAGCCCCCACTCACCCGCACCCGACAACGAGGCGAGCACCCCGTCAGGGGCGCGGGGAACGGCGCGACAAGCCCCCACTCACCCGCACCGGACGAACGACCGATCCACCCCAGGGGCGCGAGGAACGGCGCGACAAGCCCCCACGGACCCGCACCCGCACACACCCCCCGAGCCCCCCACCCCCCACCGCCAAACCAGCGGAGCTACGCCGCTTCCTTGGCCTTGGACGCGTACATATCCACATACTCCTGCCCCGACAACCGCATGACCTCAGCCATCACGGAATCGGTCACCGCCCGCAGCACATACCGATCCCGGTCCATCCCCTCGTACCGGGAGAACTCCATCGCCTCACCGAACCGCACCGTCACCCGATGCGGCCGCGGCACCCCCGCCCCACCCGGCTGGATCTTGTCCGTCCCGATCATCGCGAAGGGAACGACCGGCGCCCCGGTCATCAACGTCAGCCGGGCGATGCCCGTACGCCCCCGGTACAGACGGCCGTCGGGCGACCGCGTCCCCTCGGGGTAGATGCCGAACATCCGGCCCTCGTCCAGCACCCGCCGTCCGGTCATCAGCGCGGCGACGCCGCCCCGGCCGCCGTCACGGTCGACGGGGATCATGCCGACGCCGGTGAAGAACCAGGCCATCAGACGGCCCTTGAGCCCCTTGCCGGTGACGTACTCGTCCTTGCCGATGAAGACGACCTGCCGGTCGCAGACCAGCGGCAGGATCATCGAGTCGATGAAGGTCAGGTGGTTGCCGGCGAGGATCACCGGACCGTCTCCCGGAATGTGCTCGGCGCCCTCCACCCGGGGGCGGAACATCAGGCGCATGATCGGTCCGAGCACTGCCTTGATGAGCACGAAGCGGGACAACAGGCCCTCCCATGTCAAGCGTTCCGGTACAAGTATGTGCAGGTGAGGACGATACTCCCGGCTCCGGGGCCCGCGCACATCGGGTTCACCGAGTGGATACCAAGTGTTGACGCTGTTTTACCTGCGGTGACGCGGAGGTGGCGGCCTGTCACGGGCCGGAAACATGTGACGGACATCGCGCCACCTGGCGGACGGTCCGTCACATTGCGCCCCTCGCGCGACAGAAGGCGTCTTCCGCGTGTTCGGTCCCAGGTCTCCCGGCGGTCACCTCCGGACACCTACGATCGTCCCGCTTTGACAGGTGCAGGGCATCACGGTGGAGGAGCCGGTCATGGATACGCAGGAGTCGCGGCAGTCGCAGGACTCGAACGAGCAGGGACGCGGAGCGGGCCGACGGGCACTGCTCGGCGCCGCGATGCTCGGCGCGGGCGGAGCGGTCCTCGGACTGCCGGCCACGGCCGCGGCCGGTGAGGCCGCGTCGGGGGCGAATTCGGGCGGCGGGTACCGCAGACTCCCCGTGCCGACGATCATCGCGCACCGCGGTGCCAGCGGCTACCGCCCGGAACACACCCTCGGCTCGTACCAGCTGGCCCTCGACATGGGCGCCCACGTCATCGAGCAGGACCTCGTGCCCACCAAGGACGGCCACCTCGTCTGCCGTCACGAGAACGACATCACCGGCACGACCGACGTGTCGGCGCACCCCGAGTACGCCGACCGCAGGACCACGAAGGTCGTCGACGGCGTCACCTACACCGGCTGGTTCACCGAGGACTTCACCCTCGCCGAGCTGAAGACCCTGCGCGCCAAGGAGCGCATCCCGGGCAACCGCCAGGAGAACACCCTCTACGACGGCCGCTGGGAGATCCCCACCTTCGAAGAGGTGCTGCGCTGGGCCGACAAGGAGGGCAGGAAGCGGGGCGAACGGATCTGGCTGCACGTCGAGACCAAGCACCCCACCTACTTCCGCAAGCTGGGCCTCGGCCTGGAGGAGCCGCTCGCCAAGCTGCTCCGCAAGTACGACCGGCACAAGAAGAACGCGCCGGTCTTCCTGCAGTCGTTCGAGCCGAGCAGCATCCAGCGCCTGAACGACCTGGTCGACAGCCCCCTCGTCGTCCTGCTCTCCGGCGCCGCCACCCGCCCCTGGGACTTCGTCGAGGCCGGCGACCCGCGCACCGTCGCCGACCTGGTCAAGCCGGCCGGTCTCGCGTGGATTGCCTCGTTCGCGAACGGCATCGGCCCCACGCTCGACCTGATCATCCCGCGCGACGCGGGCGGCAACCTGACCACGCCGACCACCCTCGTCGCGGACGCGCACGCCAGGAACCTGATCCTGCACCCCTACACCATGCGCAACGAGAACACCTTCCTCCCCGCGAACTTCCGCAGGGGCACGGACCCCAACGCGTACGGCGACGCCTTCGGCGCGTTCAAGGTGTACTTCGACACCGGCATCGACGGCATCTTCACCGACAACGCCGACACCGGCCTGCTGGCCCACGCGGACTTCGTCGGCGACTGACGGCCGCCCGGCGGATCGACCGTCAACGCATGGGCCCCTGGCCCCGATCGGGGTGATTCCCGTCCGCCCCGGCAACCCCCGCCGGGGCGGCGTCGTCCCGGGGCGTATGACACACGACATGCTCACCACCCTCCGTCCCCTGCTGGTCGCGGAGGTGTCGGCCGAGGCCGACGCGGCCGGCACCGAGGCGGGGGACCTGGAACAGGCGGTCTGGCTGCGGCTGCTGGAGCGGCTCGACGCCGACGGCCCGCCCGCCGACCCCGAGGGCTGGCTGCGCAGCGCCGTCCGCTTCGAGGCCCGCCTCAGCCGCCGTACGGCCCGGCGCGAACTGCCCTACACCGCCGAGCCCGCCGACGAGCACGCCCCCGGCCCCGAACAGCAGGCCCTGACGGCCGCCCGCCGCCGCGCGCTGTACGCGGCCGTACGCCGGCTCCCGGGCCGGTGCCCCCGGCTGCTCGCGGCCCTGCTGTCCCCGAAGGACCTCACCTACCGCGAGATCGCGGGCGAGTTGGGTATCTCACAGGGCAGCCTGGGTCCGGAACGTTCCAGATGTCTGGGATGTCTTCGACGATTGCTGTCCGCGGAGGTTGCGGCGCACGAACCACGGGGATAGGAGTGAAGGACATCGGGTGAGCAGGTGAGCGGGAGGCGTGCACACATGGGCATGAGCGTGACCATCTCGGTGGCGACCGAGCAGGACGCCGAGCAGATCTTCAGGCTGCAGTACCTGTGCTTCCAGGGCGAGGCGGCCCTGTACGGCAACTACCGCATCGATCCGCTCGTCCAGAGCCTCGACTCCGTCCGCGAGGAGGTCGCCGCGGACTGTGTGTTCGTGGCCAGACTGGGCGACGAAGTGGTCGGCTCCGTGCGCGGCGCCCTCGACGCCGACGGCACCGCGGCCATCGGCAAGCTCTGCGTCCACCCGCGCCTCCAGGGCCACGGCATCGGCGCGCGGCTCCTGCGCGCCGCCGAGTCGGCCCTCGCCGAGGAGCGCGGCGCCACCAGGTTCCGCCTCAGCGCGGGCCATCGCAGCGAGGGCAACCTCCGGTTGTACCGCCGGGTCGGCTACGAGACCGTGGGCACCAGCCAGGGCCGGGACGGCGTACCGATGGTGGTGCTGGAGAAGCCCGCGGCGGCGTACGCGACGACGGCGTAGATCGGGGGACGCGCCCCACGTGCCCCCGGCGGGGCGCGAAGAACCGCACGACGAGCCGAGCCGGAACCTCGGCCGCCTGACGACGAGACCCTCAGGCGGCCTGACCCTGTCGCGCGCTTTTGCGCAGCCAGTACATCGCCGTGACCGGCAGGATCACGGGAATGAACAGGTATCCGATCCCGTAGTCCGACCACACGGTCTTGTCGGGGAACGCCGACGGCTCGACCAGCGTCCACGTCCCCACGACGAGGACGCCGGCCAGTTCGACCGCACAGCAGATCCGCGCGGCCCTCCGGGCGAACTCCCCGCCCCGCACCAGCGAGTACGTGATGAACCCGTACACGACCCCGGCCACCGCGGACAGTGTGTAGGCGAGCGGCGCGTGCTCGAAATCGGTGGAGATCTGCACGGCGGACCGGGACACGGCCCCGACGACCATCACGCCGTAGAGCCAGACCAGCAGCATTCCCGGCCCGCTGATGAGCCGCGTCCGCTTCGTGTCCCGCGGCACGTCGTCCGTGGCGGTCACGTCAGCCTCCCCAGATGTCGTAGAGCCGCACCTGCAGCACGGCGAGCACCACGCCGCCGGCCGCGACGGTCACGCTGCCCCAGCGGGTGCGCTCCGCCAGTGACATGAATCCGGTGACCGGGACGCAGGCGAACGCCCCGAGCAGATAGGAGACGAAGATCGTGGTCCCCTGCTCCGGCTTCTCCCCGCGTGCCAACTGCACGATGCCGACGACCAGTTGCACCAGGGCCAGCACCGACACCACGGCCATGCCGATGAAATGCCAGTCCTTGGTCGGCTGATCGCGGTACGCGGCCCAGCCGCACCAGGCGGCGAGCAGAAGGGCGGCGACGGCGGTCGTCACCGTCAGGGGAACAAGCATGCCGCGACCCTATTACGGCCCAAAACCCCGCCGCGCCCGGCCCCGGCCCGTGAAACCCGACGGCCGCGCATCGTGGCCTTGGCCACAACGGCAGTTGCCCACGGAGTGGACGCCACCCCATCGCACCTGCGGATATGCCTTCCAGACCTGTCCGCATTGCGGACAGCCCGCTCTCACCTGCCCCATGCATCTGTTTTACTGATCTCATGACCACGACGAGCTGCCGCACCCTTGCGACCGAGGCGACGATGACGCCCGGTGCTCGTTGTATGTGTCGAATGTGCGCCTTCTAGAAGGCCCCGCACGCCCCCGCGCGTGACGGACCGAGCCCCCGCGCGCATGTTCTCCCCCGGTTCCCTCGCCACCGCGAGAACCGTGTCGCGTCCCTGACAGCCTGCACCCGTGCCCGGGCACACCCATGCCCCCGCACACGACAGTGACGGAAATCCAGTGATCACCACATCGGGCCTGACCAAGGTCTACCGAGGTCGCGGCCGTGAGACGACCGCACTCGACGGCGTCGATCTCCATGTACGCGAGGGCGAGGTGTACGGCGTGATCGGCCAGTCCGGCGCCGGCAAGTCCTCGCTGATCCGCTGCGTCAACCTCCTCGAACGCCCCACCTCCGGAACCGTGAGCGTCGCGGGCCGGGACCTGACAGCCCTGGCCGGCCGCGGCCCCCGCGCCGGCCGGGAACTCCGCCGGGCGCGCAGCCGTATCGGCATGGTCTTCCAGCACTTCAACCTGCTGTCCACCCGCACGGTCCAGGACAACATCGAGCTTCCGCTCGACATCCTCGGCAGGTCCGGCAAGGAGCGGTCCCGCAAGGCCCTGGAACTGCTCGACCTCGTCGGCCTGGCCGACAAGGCCAAGGCCTACCCGGCCCAGCTCTCCGGCGGTCAGAAGCAGCGCGTCGGCATCGCCCGCGCGCTGGCCGGCGACCCCGAGGTACTCCTCTCCGACGAGGCCACCAGCGCCCTCGACCCCGAGACCACCCGCTCGATCCTGGCCCTGCTGCGCGACCTGAACCGCCAGCTCGGCCTGACCGTCCTGCTCATCACGCACGAGATGGACGTCGTCAAGACCGTCTGCGACTCGGCCGCCCTCATGGAGAAGGGCCGGATCGTCGAGTCCGGCACGGTCGGCGAACTGCTCGCCACTCCCGGCTCCGCCCTGGCCGCCGCCCTCTTCCCGGTGGGCGGTGAGGCCACCGGAGAGGACCGCACGGTCGTCGACGTCACCTTCCAGGGCGAGGCCGCGACCCAGCCGGTCGTCTCCCGCCTGTCCCGCACGTACAACATCGACATCTCGATCCTCGGCGCCGCCATCGACACCGTCGGCGGCCTCCAGATCGGCCGGATGCGCCTGGAACTGCCCGGACGCTACGAGGACAACGTCGTCCCCCTCGGCTTCCTGCGCGAGCAGGGCCTGCGCATCGACGTGGTCGGCCGGGACGCCCAGGCCTCCACGCCGGTGCAGGAGGGCGCCAAGTGACCTGGAACGAGATGCGGCCCCTGCTGGAGCAGGCGTGTGGGGACACCTTCTACATGGTCGGCTGGTCCACGCTCATCGCGATCGTCGGCGGACTCCCGCTCGGCATCCTGCTCGTCCTCACGGACCGGGACGGGCTGCTGCGCAACGTCCTCGCCAACAAGGTCATCGGGCAGATCGTGAACGTCGCCCGCTCGATGCCCTTCATCATCCTGATGGTCGCGCTGATGGGCTTCACCCGCTGGGTCACCGGCTCGACCATCGGCCGTGAGGCCGCCATCGTGCCGCTCGCCATCGGCGCGATCCCGTTCTTCGCGCGTCTGGTCGAGACGGCCGTCCGCGAAGTGGACCACGGGCTCGTCGAAGCCGTGCAGGCCATGGGCGGCAACACCTGGACCGTCGTCCGCCGGGTCCTCGTCCCCGAGTCCCTGCCGTCGCTGATCTCCTCGGCCACCACGACCGTCGTCGCCCTCATCGGCTACTCCGCCATGGCCGGCACCGTCGGCGCGGGCGGCCTCGGCGACATCGCCATCCGGTACGGCTACCAGCGCTTCGAGACCGAACTGATGTGGATCACCGTGGCGGTCCTCGCCGTCGTCATCTCCGCCGTCCAGTTCGCCGGCGACCACGCGGCCCGTGCCCTGCACCGGCGCGGCAGCCACACGGGCGCCGCGCCCGTACTCCGGCTCCTGAAGGCCGATCCCGCCGCCCGCACGGTCACCAAGGCCTGAAGCCGCGGCGGACACCCGACCCGCGGATTCCGCACCCCGGACACCGCACACGTCCCGTCCACCCAAGACGGGACAGTTCCACCCAAAAGGAAAGGCACTTTTCGTGCGTAACACCGCCAAGCTCACCACCGCCGTTCTCGCCGCCGGAGCCCTCACCCTCGGGCTCACCGCCTGCGGCGCGGACAAGGACGACAACGCGTCCGACACGAGCGGGCCGCTGGTGGTCGCCGCCAGCCCGACCCCGCACGCGGACATCCTCGGCTTCGTGAAGGACCACCTGGCGAAGGATGCGGGCCTGGAGCTGGAAGTCAAGGAGTTCAGCGACTACGTCCTGCAGAACCCGGCGACGCAGGACGGGTCCGTCGACGCCAACTACTTCCAGAACCAGCCGTACCTCGACGACTACAACAAGAAGAACGGCACCAGCATCGTGCCCGTCGTCACGGTCCACCTGGAGCCGCTCGGCCTCTACTCCCACAAGGTCAAGAGCAAGGACGGCCTCAAGAGCGGCGCGACCATCGCCGTACCCAACGACACGGTCAACGAGGCGCGTGCCCTCAAGCTCCTCGACTCCGCCGGGATCATCACGCTCAAGGAGGGGGTCGGCACCGACGCGACCCCCGCCGACATCACCGCGAACCCGAAGAAGCTCACGTTCAAGGAACTGGAGGCGGCCCAGACCCCGCGCTCCCTGGACGACGTCGACGCCGCGGTGATCAACGGCAACTACGCCCTCGAAGCGGACCTCTCGCCCGCCGACGACGCGCTCGCCGTGGAGCCCGCCAAGGACAACCCGAACGGCAACTTCCTCGCCGTCAAGGAGGGCAACGAGGACGACCCGCGCGTGAAGAAGCTCGCCGAACTCCTCACCTCCGACGAGGTACGGAAGTTCATCGAGGACAAGTGGAGCAACGGCTCCGTCCTCCCGTCCTTCTGACGGCTCCGCCGGCCGGCTCGACGGTACGTATACGGCGTATCGCCACGCATGGGGTCCGCTCCCTCACCGGGTGGGGGTACCCCCACGCCCTTTGGGCAGTGGGGGAGGGCCCCATGGTGCGATTGAGTGCTTACATGCTGCATGCTGGGCAGTTCGGCAGGCTCTCAAAGTTTTCGAGCGTTACGGAGCGGCGCATGATGAGCACCTTTCCCGACATCTCCATCAACACGGATCGGTTGGTTCTGCGCCCGTTCGACGAGGACGACATCCAGGCGTTCACCGAGATGATGAACGACGAACAGGTGATGGCCTGGACCGATGTCCCGCAGCCCTTCACCGAACGCGAGGCGCGTACCTGGATCGCCGAGTACGCGCCCACCGAACGCACCTCGGGTCGCGGCCTCGACCTCGCGGTCACCGAGTTCCTCACCCAGCGCCTGGTCGGCGTCATCCAGTTGACGAAAACCGACTGGCACGTGCGTGCGACGGAACTCTCGTACGTCGTCGCCCCCTGGGCCCGCGGCGAGGGCTACGCCTCCGAGGCCGCCCTCGCCACCGCCCAATGGCTGTTCCGTGAGCAGAAGTTCGAACGCATCGAGCTGCGCACGGCCGCCGACAACACCGCCTCCCAGCAGGTCGCGCAGAAGATCGGCTGTATCAGCGAGGGCGTCCTGCGCAACGCCTGTATAGCGCGCACCCGCACCGCCGAGGACGGCTGGACCGAGGTCCGCACGGACTTCATCGTCTGGAGCCTCCTCCCGGAGGACATCGAGGGCGTCAGCCAGGAACTGGCCGACAGCGGCGGCTACGGGGCGTACTCGGACTGGAACTGAAACCACGCACGGGCACGCGCGCGGCCGCGAACCCGGCCGCCGGGGCCCACGGCGTCACCGGGTAGTCTCACGGGACCCCGTGCGGGCATTCCCGACGACCTGCGAAGACCCTCTGGAGACTGACGACGATGGCCGACCGGGTCACGGTGATCGGCTGGGACGGCTCCCCCCTGACCGCCGCGGCACGCTCCGCCCTCGCCGCCGCCACACTGGTGGCCGGCGCGGCCCACCACCTCGCACTGCCCGAGGTGCCCCCGCCCGCCGAACGCATCCGTCTCGGCAGCGTCGCCCTCGCCGCCCGCCGCATCGCCGGCCATCGGGGCACCGCCGTGGTCCTCGCCGACGGCGATCCGGGCTTCTTCGGTGTCGTCCGCACCCTCAGGTCCCCCGAGTTCGGCCTGGAGGTCGAGGTCGTCCCCGGCGTCTCCTCCGTGGCCGCCGCCTTCGCCCGAGCGGGCATGCCCTGGGACGACGCGGAGGTCGTCGTCGCCCACCGCCGTACGCTGCGCCGCGCGGTGAACGTGTGCCGCGCCCACACCAAGGTCGCCGTCCTCACCTCACCCGGCGCCGGACCCGCCGAACTCGGCCTGCTCCTCGACGGGGTTCACCGCACCTTCGTGGTCTGCGAGGAACTCGGCACGGAACGCGAGAGGGTCACCGTCCTCACCTCCGACAAGGCCGTCGACCGCACCTGGCGCGACCCCAACCTCGTCATCGTCATCGGCGGCCACGCGAGCGCGGCCGAGGGCGGCGGCTGGCTCGCCGGGCGCGACCCCGCCGGCGGACCGCGCGGCTGGGCCCTGCCCTCCGCCGTCTACGGCGGCGCCCTGGGCGAGGGCGAGGGCGAACTGCTGCGCTCCTCCCAACTGGCCCGCCTGGGACCGCGCGTGGGCGACCTCGTCTGGGACATCGGCTCCGGCAGCGGCGCCTTCGCCACCGAGGCCGCGCGCTGCGGCGCCGCCGTCATCGCCGTCGACCACGACCCCGAGGCCTGCGGCCGCACGACCCTGGCCGCCCGCCGCTTCGGCGTCCAGCTCCAGGTGGTCCACGGCGCCGCCCCGCACGTCCTGGAGAACCTCCCCGAACCCGACGTCGTGCGCGTCGGCGGCGGCGGAGCGGCAGTGGTCTCCGCCGTCGCCGACCGCCGCCCCCGGCGCATCGTCACCCACGCCCTGACCCGCCCCGCCGCCGAGCGCGTGGGACGGGACCTGGGCGAGCACGGGTACGAGGTCCGCTGCGACTTCGTCCAGTCCGTGGAACTCGATACAAGGGCCTGGACGGAGCGGGAACGGAGCGTCGCCTTCCTGCTCAGCGGGACCCTGCCCGAACGTTCCCTGTGATCCGGTTGTCGTACCGGCGCGGTAAGCTGGCCGACTGTTGTACCGCACTTCGACATCCGGCACTTCGTCGGTCAATGTCCTAAAAGCACGCCCGTTTTGAGGGCGTGTGTGGTACGGCGAAACGGGGAGGACGCGCAACGTGGCGCAGTCCACAGCGGACCGGCGCGGATCAAGCTGTCGCGACGGGGGGACGACCGGGACAATGGCCCTTCAATGGCTTTGTCGACATGCAGCCGGGTCGTCACGTGCCGCTGGGCACGCACGCTCGTTCTTCACAGTGGGGCGGTAGGTGCGCCGTCCCGGGCCAGCTGGCATGGAGGCACTAACCGATGGGCGAGGGGTACGCATGACCGACACCGGCCAGGTCCCGGGCGAGGGACTGCCGGAGAGCGCAGGCATGGTGGAGCAGCCGGGCGTCCCTGCGCCGGGTGCGTACACCTACCTCTCCGAGACCGCCGCCGAGGACGAAGACCTTCTGCTGCCGGGTGCCCAGGGCGCGTGGGGCAATGAGATGCCGCCGCCCGCCCCCGAGCCCGTCGTCCAGGTCGTCCACGAACCCGTCGTCCACGAGCCGGGCCCGCACGAGATGTCCGGCCGGGACAGCGGCTCGCTCGACCTCGGCGCCGTCCGTACGCCCGTCGCGACTCCCGTCCCGCAGCCGCCGGTGGCTCGTCGGCCACTGCATCTCGGCCCGCCCACCCCCGACGCGTCCGCCAGCCCGGTCCGCTCCCTCGCCGACCGCGGCCCGGCCGGCGCCCCCGCCCCGCCCGGCGCCGGGCGCCACTCCGGCCCGCCCACCATGGGCCCCGAGTACCTCGACGTGCCCCAGCAGCCCGTGTCGCAGTGGGTTGGCGCCCCTGCCCAGGCCGGGGTCGCCGCCGGGGGAGCGGCCGCAGAAACGGTCGTTCCGCAGGAGGCGCAGCTTTCCGTGGCGGTGGCGCGGACACCACTGACCGAGGAGGTGCCGCAGTCCGCCGACGCGCCGGAGGAGATCCAGGACGCCGAGGCCCTGCACCAGGCCCAGGACGCCGCGTACGCCCTGGCCCAGGAGGCCGCGGCCGCGCAGTTCCGCAACCCGGAGGCCGTGGGGACGCCGGTCGCCGCGCAGTTCCAGGCCCCGGAGGCGGTCGAGCCGCAGGCCCCGGAGTCCGTGGACGCGCCGGTCGCCGCCGAGGAGCAGTTGCCCGGTGAGGCCGAGGCGCCTGCCGCCGAGCAGGCCGAGGTCCCCGAGGCGCCCGAGCCGCAGGCTCACGCCCCTGAGACGGCCGAAGCGCCGGCCCTCGTCGAGACCGAGGTGGCGGAGGCGGCCGAGGCGCCGGAACCGGCCGAGGTGCCGGCTGCCGTGCAGGAAGAGGCCCCCGAGGCCACCGGCGAGCCGCCGGCCCCCGAGGTCGCCGAGATCGCGTCCGGTGCCGAGCACCCGCAGGAGGTGGCTCCGCAGGAGGTGGCTCCGCAGGCCGTCGAGCCGGTGGAGGCGGCACCCGAGGCGCAGGCCTTCGAGGAGGCCGCGCCCGTCGACCCGGCCGCGCAGATGCCGGAAGCGACAGCCGTCCCTCCGGCCACCCAGGACTCCGAGCCGGCCCCGGCCGGGACCGGCGCCGACACCCGAGACCTCCCTCAGGTCCCGCAGGAGCCCGAGGCGGCCACCGAGCCCGTCGACGCGTCCGCTCCGGCCGCGCTCGACGAGGCCGGGACACTGCCGCAGGCGGACCCCGCCGGGCCCGCAGTGTCCGTCGCGCCCGTACCGGCCGACGAGGCCGTGGCGCAGGACGTGACCGAGGCGCAGCCCGCCGAGCAGCCCGCCGCCCTCGGGCAGCAGGCGCCGACCCACGCGGCCGATGTCGAGGAGGCCCCCGCCGCACCGGCCGAGGAGCCCTCCGCTTCCCCGCAGGAGCCCGCTGCCGAGGACGTCACGGACACCGCTGCGGAGCCCGCCCCCGCGCAGGAGCCCCAGGAGGCGGTGGAGCCGCAGATCGCCGAGGAGCCGCAGCTGCTCACGGAGACCGCGGCGGTCCCGACGCCGGACGCCCCTGCGGAGGGCACGCCCGAAACCGGAGCCGTGGACCCTCAGCCGCTGGAGCCCGCACAGGAGCCCGTACAGCCGGCACCCCAGTCCGTGCCCCAGTACGTACCGCAGGACCCGCAGGCCACCGAGCCGGTCGCACTCGTCGCGGACCAGGACCAGGACCAGGACAACGCCCTGCACCAGACCGAGGCCCAGGACCGCGGCGAGCTGGACGACCAGGACCGGAACGAGGAAGCGGAGCAGCCGGCAGCCGAACAGGCCGCCGCCGACACCGTTCCGCAGCCGGAGACCACGCAGCCACCCGTCCCCGCCGAAGCCGTCGTCGAGCCCGAGGTCACGGATGTGAACGCAGCGGACCAGCCGGCCGACAGCACGGATTCCCAGGAGCCCGCCCCTTCGGACGAGGTGACCGTCGAAGCTCCGGCCGCCCCCGCGGCCGTGGCCCCCGAGATCGCGGCCCCCCCGGCCGCCGAGCCCTCCACGGCCGGGGCCCCGATCCCCGTGGCCGCCGCGATCGACGCCCCCCAGGGCGCGGTGCTCCAGCCTCCGGCCGAGCCCGCGTCGGACACCCCGCTCGCCGGCACCACCGAGGAGCCCGCACCCGGGGCCGGCGCCGGTCGTACCCCCGCCCCGTTCGTCCCTCTCCTCGGCTCCGTGCCGACCGCCCCGCACCCGGCCACGACCCCGCCCCACGGAATGGTGGTCCCGCCGCTGCCGGAGCAGGACCGGGCGACCCCCGTAGCCGCCGAGTTCCCGCCGGCCGAGGGGCAGACGGAAGCGGCCGAGACCGGGCCCGCGGTCCCCACGCCCCGGGCCTCCGAGGCCGAGACGGTGCTCGTGCCGCAGCCGCTCGCGGCGACCGGCGCGGACCCGGACGTCGTCCAGAGCGCCGAGGACCTGGCCACCCGGGCCGCCGACCAGGAGGACGGCGAAGCGCCCGAAGCGGAAGAAGTGGACGCGGCAGCCGAAGAGAGCACGGCCCTGGTGGAAGAGACGGCCGAAGACGCACCGGCGGACGTACGGGAGGAGGCACGGCAGCCCACGGGCCCGGCCGCGCCGCCCTACGACGACGCCGAACGCGAGGCCGTCCTCAAGGTCATGCGCGAGCGCCGCGACATCCGCAACGGCTTCCGCGGCGACCCGATCCCGCACGACGTGCTGCTCCGCGTCCTGGAGGCCGCCCACACGGCACCCTCCGTCGGCCACTCCCAGCCCTGGGACTTCGTCGTCATCCGGTCCGCGGAGACCCGCCGCACGATGCACGAACTCGCCCAGCGCCAGCGCGAGGCGTACGCGAAGTCGCTGCCGAAGGGCCGGGCCAAGCAGTTCAAGGAACTGAAGATCGAGGCGATCCTCGACACTCCCGTGAACATCGTCGTCACCGCCGACCCGACCCGCGGCGGCCGGCACACCCTGGGCCGCCACACCCAGCCGCAGATGGCCCCGTACTCCTCCGCCCTCGCGGTCGAGAACCTCTGGCTCGCGGCCCGCGCCGAGGGCCTCGGTGTCGGCTGGGTCAGCTTCTTCGACGAGCGCGAGATGGTCCGCACCCTCGGCCTGCCCGAGCACCTGGAGGTCGTGGCGTACCTGTGCGTCGGGTACGTCGACGAGTTCCCGGCGGAGCCCGAGCTGATGCAGGCGGGCTGGGCCAAGCGCCGACCGCTCTCCTGGGTCGTCCACGAGGAGACGTACGGCCGCCGCGCCCTGCCCGGCGCCGAGCCGCACGACCTGCTCGCCGAGACCGTCGCCGGCATCCGCCCGCTGGACGCCAAGGCGCTCGGCGAGGCGTGGGAGCGCCAGAAGCGCATGACCAAGCCGGCCGGCGCCCTCGGCATGCTGGAGATCATCTCCGCCCAGCTGTCCGGCCTGTCCCGGCAGTGCCCGCCGCCCATCCCGGAGCCCGCGGCCGTCGCGATCTTCGCGGGCGACCACGGCGTCCACGCCCAGGGCGTCACCCCCTGGCCCCAGGAGGTGACGGCCCAGATGGTCGCCAACTTCCTGGGCGGGGGAGCCGTCTGCAACGCCTTCGCCGCCCAGGTGGGCGCCGAGGTCTGCGTCGTGGACGTGGGTGTGGCGAGCGACCTCCCGGCCACCCCGGGACTGCTGCCGCGCAAGATCCGCGCCGGTACGTCCGACATGACCACCGGCCCCGCGATGACCCGCGAAGAGGCCAAGCAGGCCATCGAGGTGGGCATCGAGACGGCCCGCGACCTGGTCGCGGCCGGCAACAAGGCGCTCCTCACGGGCGAGATGGGCATCGCCAACACCACCGCCTCCGCCGCCCTGATCTCCGTCTTCACCGGCGCCGACCCCTCCGAGGTCACCGGCCGGGGCACGGGCATCAACGACGAGACCCTCGCCCGCAAGACCGACGTCGTACGCCGCGCCATCGAGCTGCACGAGCCCGACCCGGCCGACCCCATCGGCGTCCTGGCGGCGATCGGCGGCTTCGAACACGCCGCCATCGTCGGTCTCCTCCTCGGCGGCGCCTCCCTGCGTACGCCGGTGATCCTCGACGGAGTCAGTGCCGGCGCCGCCGCGTTGGTGGCCCGCGCCATCGCCCCCGAGGTCCTCGCCGCCTGCATCGCCGGCCACCGCAGTGCCGAGCCCGGCCACGTGGCCGCCCTGCAGAAACTGGGCCTGCGCCCGCTGGTCGACCTCGACCTCCGCCTCGGCGAGGGCACCGGCGCCCTCCTCGCCCTCCCGGTCGTCCAGAGCGCGGCCAGGGCGATGCACGAGGTGGCGACGTTCGACTCGGCGGGGGTGACCGAGAAGTAGCCGGGGAAGCGGGCGCCGGGCGCGCCCCCGACCCGGTGGGCGGTCGCGCCCACCGGCCCGCATCCCGCTCCGGGGGCTCAGCCGGTGAACCTGCTGAGCCCCACCCCTCGTCCGCCCCTTAGAATCCGCACGTCAGGGCACACTCCAAAGCCGCAGTGGCCCGCCTCGAACGCCGCCAGCCCGAGGAGCCGCACCCTCATGGCCGAACACCCCGCCTACCCCGTAGGCCTCCGCCTCACCGGCCGCCGAGTGGTCGTCGTGGGCGGCGGCCAGGTCGCCCAACGCCGCCTCCCCGCCCTCATCGCGGCCGGCGCCGACATCGTCCTCGTGTCCCCGAGCGCTACCCCCTCCGTGGAGGCGATGGCGGACGCGGGCGAGCTGACCTGGGAGCGACGCAGGTACGCGGAGGGAGACCTCGCCGAGGCCTGGTACGTCCTGATCGCCACCGGCGACCCGGTGGCGAACGCCCGCGCGTCCGCCGAGGCGGAGCGCCATCGCATCTGGTGCGTCCGCTCCGACAGCGCGGAGGAGGCCACCGCCTGGACCCCGGCGACCGGCCACAGCGAGGGCGTCACGGTCGCCGTGCTCACCGCCAACGCCCAGGAGCGCGACCCCCGCCATACCGCCGCGATCCGCGACGCGGTCGTCGAGGGCCTGCGGGACGGCACCCTCGTGGCCCCCCACCACCGCACCCGCACCCCCGGTGTCTCCCTCGTCGGCGGTGGCCCCGGCGACCCGGACCTGATCACCGTGCGCGGCCGCCGGCTCCTCGCCGAGGCCGACGTCGTCATCGCCGACCGTCTCGGCCCCCGCGACCTCCTCGCCGAACTCCCGCCGCACGTCGAGGTGATCGACGCGGCGAAGATCCCGTACGGCCGCTTCATGGCCCAGGAGGCCATCAACAACGCGCTGATCGAGCACGCCAAGCAGGGCAAGTCGGTCGTGCGCCTCAAGGGCGGCGACCCGTACGTGTTCGGCCGCGGCATGGAGGAGCTGCACGCGCTCGCCGAGGCCGGCATCCCGTGCACGGTCGTCCCCGGCATCTCCAGTTCGATCTCCGTCCCGAGCGCGGCCGGCATCCCGGTCACCCACCGGGGTGTCGCGCACGAGTTCACCGTGGTCAGCGGGCATGTGGCCCCCGACGACGAGCGCTCCCTCGTCGACTGGCCCGCCCTCGCCCGGCTGACCGGCACCCTGGTGATCCTCATGGGCGTCGACAAGATCGGCCGGATCGCCGAGACCCTGGTGGCGCACGGCAAGTCTCCCCACACCCCGGTCGCCCTGGTCCAGGAGGGCACCACGGCCGCCCAGCGGCGGGTGGACGCCACCCTCGCCACGGTCGCCGAGACGGTGCGGGCGCAAGGGGTCAAGCCGCCGGCCGTCATCGTGATCGGCGAGGTCGTGAAGGTGGGGCCCGGGACGGACGCATGACACCCGGGGGCGACCCCGGATCGTGCGGAGCGGAACCGTAACCACCGGTAACCCGACCCGTCCCCAGCCGTTGGCACCACACCCAGGACAAGGCAGTATCACCCTGTGGCCGATCTCATCACCGTTGACGACCCCGACGACCCGCGCCTGCGCGACTACACCGGCCTGACCGACGTGGAGCTGCGCCGACGGCGCGAACCCGCCGAGGGCCTGTTCATCGCCGAGGGCGAGAAGGTCATCAGACGGGCCAAGGAAGCCGGCTACGAGATGCGCTCGATGCTGCTCTCCGCCAAGTGGGTCGACGTCATGCGCGACGTCATCGACGAACTCCCGGCCCCCGTCTACGCGGTCAGCCCCGAACTCGCCGAACAGGTCACCGGGTATCACGTGCACCGGGGCGCCCTCGCCTCCATGCAGCGCAGGCCCCTGCCGACGGCCGACCAACTCCTGGGCGCCGCCCGCCGGGTCGTCATCATGGAGTCGGTCAACGACCACACCAATATCGGCGCGATCTTCCGCTCGGCCGCCGCCCTCGGCATGGACGCGGTCCTGCTCTCCCCGGACTGCGCCGATCCGCTCTACCGCCGCAGCGTCAAGGTCTCCATGGGAGCGGTCTTCTCCGTGCCCTACGCCCGCCTCGACACCTGGCCCAAGGGCCTCGACGCGGTCCGCGACGCCGGCTTCACCCTGCTCGCCCTCACCCCGGACGAGAAGGCGAAGTCCCTCGACGAGACCGCCCCGCACCGGATGGACCGCGTCGCCCTGATGCTCGGCGCCGAGGGAGACGGCCTCTCCACCAAGGCCCTCATGTCCGCCGACGAATGGGTCCGCATCCCCATGGCCCACGGAGTCGACTCCCTCAACGTGGGCGCGGCGGCGGCAGTGGCCTTCTACGCGGTGGCGACGGGACGGCCGCGGAACTAGAGCCCCGGGCGGGGTCCTAGGGGACCAGGGCCGACCCCGCCGAACCCTCGGCGTCCCGCTCCATGACCGGCTGCTCCTGGCGGACGCCGTCACCGAGCCCGCGGGACGGCCCCTGGCACCCCTGCGCCGTCGCGATCCCGAGCGCGGCGAGCAACGTCACCACGACGAACACGAAGAGCCGCTGCCGAAGCAGCCGCGGATTGGCGGGCCGTCGCCCGGTCCCGTTGGTCCGGGGACCCGGCCGCCCCGCGCCACTGCGCGGAGCGGGCCGCTTCCCGGATCCCGTGGTGTTGCGCGGTGGCAGGGGACGAGCCCCCGAACGCGCGCCGCCGGCCCCCGTCCGCGCCCCGCTCCCGCCCGTCCGGGAACCGCCCCCGGTCCGGGACGCCGGTGTGCCGGCCGTGCCCGGCCTGCCGGGCTGTGTCCCGCGCGGCTCCGGCGGCTGTCGCAGGGTGCGCTGCTCGACGTACTGCTCCGCGAGCCGCCCCGAGGAGCGGTCCGGATCCGTACGTGGTGCGGGCGGCCGCATGTCGGACAGGCCCTGCGCCTCACGGGCGGCGATCTCCTTGAGCCGCAGCGACAGTTGCAGTGTGCTGGGCCGCTCCTCCGGGTCCTTCGCCAGGCAGGCGCGGACGAGGGGGGCGAGAGCGTCGGGCACCCCGCGCAGCTGCGCCTCCTCGTGCACCACGCGGTAGAGCATGACCTCCGAACTGCCGTGTCCGAAGGGGGAGTCGGAGGTCGCCGCGTAGGCGAGCGTGGCGCCGAGGGAGAAGACGTCGGTGGCCGGCGTGACGGCGGCCCCGCGCACCTGTTCGGGCGCCAGGAAGCCGGGCGACCCCACGGCCGTACCGACGTGGGTCAGGGTCGAGGCCCCGGTCGCCCACGCGATACCGAAGTCGATGATCCGCGGCCCCTTGGGGGACAGCAGGATGTTGGAAGGCTTGAGATCACGGTGTACGACACCGGCCTCGTGCACGGCCACGAGCCCCTCGGAGAGGGCGGCGCCGACGGCGGCCACGTCGGCGGCCGACATGGGCCCCTCCTCGGCGACCTTGTCGTGCAGCGAGGGCCCCGGCACGTACTGCGTGGCGAACCACGGCCGGTCCGCGTCCAGATCCGCGGCGACCAGCCGGGCCGTGCACCCGCCCCTGATCCGCCGAGCCGCCGACACCTCGCGCGCGAACCGGGACCGGAACTCCTGATCCTCCGCCAGGTCCGGCCGGATGACCTTGAGCGCGACACGCTGTCCGCGCCGGTCGGAGCCCAGGTAGACGACGCCCATTCCCCCCGCGCCGAGCCGTCTGTGGATCCTGAACGAGCCGACGACGCGCGGGTCCTCGCGCCTCAGGCGCATCATCGCCATGTTCATCCCCGCTGCCCGTTCCGTCTGACGAGCCACAGCTTACGTTTCCACGGCCGGGCGTGCGCAGAGGCCGCGCCCTCACGACCCGACGGATTGTCAGTGCCGGATGGGAAACTTGAAGAGGAGTCAGGGAACAGGAGTTCGGGGCGTTGTTGGACTCCCCTTGATCCCAACCAGCCACCGCAGAAGGGGGATTGAACCCGTGAAGGGTGACCGAGTGGAGATAGTCGTGGACGCCGGGGACACGACGCGCACGTACGAGGTGATCGCGAGCAGGGCGGGCCGCCGGGTGGAGACGGCGGTGCGACGGGGCGTGGTGGAAGTGAGCGAAGTCACCCGGAACGGCTCCGTGGTGCGGACGGCCAGGTTCATGGCGAACCGGGTCCTCGCGCTGGTCGAGCAGCCGGTGCCCCGCGAGGACGGCTCGGAGCGGAACGGGTAACAGCTGGGGCAGACCGGACGTCCCCTCCGGGAAGACCCCGAGACCTGGGACCCCGTCTCCACCCTGGGGAGTACACCGAGGGTCCTCGCTCATCCTCCGGGAGGCCCGGCAATCGGTACGAGGGCATGACGACCCCGATCCGCCACCCGCCTAGATTTGAGGTCAAGCGGCGGGTGCAGCACTCGTCCCCCGAGGTCAGACACCCGCCGCTGCCAACCACAAGCAACATCGACGAGAAGGTCAGAGGAGGGACCATGGCCCACACGGCACCGCGGACCGCGATCCGCACACGGGAGCGCAGGACGTTCACCGCCGACCGCCGTCCGGGCCGTCGTCACCCCTTGGTGGCGACCGCGATGGTCCTCCCTCTGGCGGCCCTGCTCGTGTACGCCTTCGGCGGCTGGGAAGCAGTGGTCACACAAGCGTCGTCCGTGGGTGTGATGCTGGGGCGCTGAGCGGCGACCCCAGGCCCGGAAGAGCGGTCCGGGCGGGGACATCCATCCATGAAACCCCGTGGGGACGGGGGTGCGGCGGACGGCAGAAGACGCCCGCGCAGCTGGGGAGCTGCGCGGGCGTTGCCGTTTTCCGGATCCTCCCCACCGAGGGCGCTCGTGCCGAAGGGGGAGGGCGGGCACGACGGCTCCCCGTGATCGCCGAGCCCGGAATCCTTCCGAGCCCTCCGGCCGGGCGCACCGGGACCGTAGGCTCACGTGCAGCGCCGTAGCCGAGCAGGGGGACCCCATGACGACCACAGCCGACGCCGGCGTGCTCCCCGCCCTCAGGGCCAGGGTGCGCAGCACGGCCCACCCCGGGTTGGCCCCCTGTTCCCACCCGGACTCGGTCCTCGCGGAACGCCCCGACGGCACGGTCGTCCGGCACGCCGACACCGTGGCCAAGGCGCACGCCCCCGGCACCGACCCCGCCCACCTGACCCTCCGCCTGACCGTCGCCGCGTCCCACCCGGACACCCTCCTCGCCCCCCTCCGCCCGACCCCGGCCGCCCTCCACGACCGCCTCGTCACGTTCTGGCCGTACGGCACCCCGGTCGACCCCGAGGCCCCGGAGGCCGCTCCCTGGGAGGCGGCGGGCATCCTCCTCGCCCGCCTCCACCGGCAGCCACCGCCCCCGGGCCTGCCGCCCATGCGCGGCCCGGCCAAGGCCGCCCAGGCCGTCGCCCGCCTCCGAGCCGCAGCACCGCACCACCCCGCCACGCCCTCGGTACTGCGCGCCTGGGACACCCTCCCCGCCTGGGCCAGGGCGGAGGCCCCCATGCCCGGCACGGGCACCCTCTGCCACGGCGATCTGCACCTCGGCCAGCTCGTCCGGCATCCGGCGGGCACGGGCCCCTGGCGGCTCATCGACGTCGACGACCTAGGGGTGGGCGTCCCCGCCTGGGACCTCGCCCGACCAGCCGCCTGGTACGCCTGCGGCCTCCTCCTGCCCGAGGAGTGGACCCGTTTCCTGAGCGCCTACCAGGGGGCCGACGGCCCGGCGGTCCCCGCGCACGGCGACCCCTGGCCGGTACTGGACGTGCCGGCCCGCGCACTCACCGTGCAGACCGCGGCCCTGGCGCTGGCGAAGTGCACGGCGGCCGGCCGGCCCCTCGACGACGCGCAGCGGTCCGTTGTGGACGCATGTGACCGAATGAGTGGCATCCCGCCGGAGTTGGACGGCCGTTTCCCGAAGTAGGGTGCAACCGACCGCGGCCGGACAGTGTCTGTCCAGGCGTAACGCGAAGCAGGACCGAACGCCGAGGAGTTGATCCGAACCATGCACATGCAGTGTCCCAAGTGCCATGCGCCGATGCACACCTACAACCGCAGTGGCGTCCAGATCGAGCAGTGCAGCGGCTGCCGGGGGATCTTCCTCGACTACGGCGAGCTGGAGGCACTGACCCGCATGGAGGGCCAGTGGGGCGGCGGCCCGGCCGTTCCCCCGCCGCCGGCGGCTCCGCAGTACCCCTCGGGCGGCGGTCACAACGCTCCCGCCTGGGGCGCCCCGCACGGTGGTCACCACGGCGGCCACCACGGGGGTCACGGCCACCACAACCGCGGCTTCGGTCACATGCTGTTCTCCAGCTGAGCCGCGCGCAGGGTGCGTCCGCGCCCTGCGCACGACGAAGCCCCCGGCCGTACGAGACGGCCGGGGGCTCGGTGCGTGTGGACGATACTGGGATTGAACCAGTGACCTCTTCCGTGTCAGGGAAGCGCTCTCCCGCTGAGCTAATCGTCCTCGGGATCACAGCACCACGGGTGCTGATCCTGCGTGCGCGATACTGGGATTGAACCAGTGACCTCTTCCGTGTCAGGGAAGCGCTCTCCCGCTGAGCTAATCGCGCGGGGGTCGAAGCCTCGCGGCTCCGGAAGCCCTCAGGCCTCAGTGGACGATACTGGGATTGAACCAGTGACCTCTTCCGTGTCAGGGAAGCGCTCTCCCGCTGAGCTAATCGTCCTTGGAGGTGGAGACGGGATTTGAACCCGTGTAGACGGCTTTGCAGGCCGTTGCCTCGCCTCTCGGCCACTCCACCAGGAGTGCGGGAGTTCGGGAAGATCCCCCACGTTCCTGCGAGCGGACGACCAGGTTCGAACTGGCGACCTCAACCTTGGCAAGGTTGCGCTCTACCAACTGAGCTACGTCCGCTTGTCGTTTCCGGACCGCTTGCGCGACCCGGCGACGAGTTGAACTCTAGCGGATTCCGGGGCCAGCACAAAAACGCGTTTGTGCAGCGTGCTGCGTTGCGTCCAGTCCGAGACCCGTCCGGGTCCGCCCGCGGGGCACCCGCCCTAGACTCGACCGTGTGCCCGACCTCCCTCCCCTCGCCCGCTTCGGCAACCTCGTCGCCACCGGTCTCACCGATGTGACCAGCGACGCCGCCGCCCTGGACTCCTCCGGGTTCTGGGCCGTGTGCGCGGACTACGAGGGCGATCCGGTGTGCGCGCGCTTCAGTGACGTACGTCGCGAACCCGCGCCCGCCCCGGTGCCGGGGAAGTGGCACGGGCCGGGCGTCGGCGACTGGACGTCGTCCCTCGACCGCGCCGGGTACACGGCGGGCGTCCGTCGCATCCGCGAGCACATCGCCGCCGGCGAGGTGTACCAGGCGAACCTCTGCCGGGTGCTGTCCGCGCCCGTCGCCCCCGAAGCCGATGTGGACGCCCTGACCGCGCTGCTGGCCCGCGGCAATCCGGCACCTTTTGCAGGAACGATTCGCCTCCCGGGGCACGGCGTCGAGATCGCCACCGCCTCACCCGAACTCTTCCTGCGCCGCGACGGCCGGGTCGTCGAGTCGGGCCCGATCAAGGGCACCGGACGCACCGAGGCGGACCTCCTGGAGAAGGACTACGCCGAGAACGTCATGATCGTCGACCTGGTCCGCAACGACATCGGGCAGGTCTGCGCCACCGGGTCGGTGACCGTGCCCGACCTGTGCGTCGTCGAGAAGCATCCGGGCCTCGTGCACCTCGTGTCGATGGTGCGCGGCGAACTGCGCGACGGCGCCGGCTGGCCGGAGCTGCTCGCCGCCGCCTTCCCGCCCGGCTCCGTCACCGGCGCCCCGAAGTCGAGCGCCCTGCGCATCATCGACGCCCTGGAGACCGCGCCGCGCGGCCCGTACACCGGCGGCATCGGCTGGGTCGACGCCGACCGGGGCACGGGCGAGCTGGCGGTCGGGATCCGTACCTTCTGGATCGACCGGGCCGCGGGCGAACTGCGCTTCGGCACGGGCGCGGGCATCACCTGGGGGTCGGACCCCGAGGCGGAGTGGCGGGAGACCGAGCTGAAGGCCGCCAGGCTGCTCGCGGTAGCGTCGGGAACGTACGAGGCGAGTGGGAGGACCCTTACGTGAAGATCTGGCTCGACGGCGGACTGCAGGACATCGACTCCGCCCGTGTCTCCGTCCTCGACCACGGACTGACCGTGGGCGACGGCGTCTTCGAGACCGCGAAGACGGTAGACGGGCGGCCGTTCGCGCTGACCCGCCATCTCGACCGCCTGGCCCGCTCGGCACGCGGACTCGGTCTGGCCGAACCCGACCTCGACGAGGTGCGCCGCGCCTGCTCGGCCGTGATCGAGGCCAACCCCGTGGCACTCGGCCGGCTCCGCATCACCTACACCGGCGGTGTCTCCCCGCTCGGCTCCGACCGGGGCGACCACGGCCCGACCCTTGTCGTCGCCCTCGCCGAGACCGCCCGGCGCGCCGACTCCACCGCCGCGATCACCGTCCCCTGGACCCGCAACGAGCGCGGCGCCCTCACCGGCCTGAAGACCACCTCGTACGCGGAGAACGTCGTCGCCCTGGCCCGCGCCCACGAACAGGGCGCGACCGAGGCGCTGTTCGCCAACACGGTGGGCCGGCTCTGCGAGGGCACGGGCTCCAACGTCTTCGTCGTCCTCGACGGCGAGATCCACACCCCGCCGGTCGCCTCCGGCTGTCTCGCGGGCATCACCCGCGCCCTCGTCGTCGAGTGGACCGGCGCCCGCGAGACCGACCTGCCGCTGGACGTCCTCGACCGCGCCGACGAGGTGTTCCTGACGTCGAGCCTGCGCGACGTGCAGTCCGTGCACCGCGTCGACGCCCGTGAACTCTCCCCCACCCCGGGCCCGGTGACGGCCAAGGCGATGCGGGTCTTCGACGAACGGTCCGGCGACGACCTCGATCCGTGACGGCCGCGGATATTCGGCGGACTCCACGCGCCGTGGCGGGTAGAACACCCCTGATGACCACCACCCTGCGGCCCATCGAGCCGCTTCAGCACGCCGCCGACGGATCCCGTTCGCGCCGCTACCAGGTGTGCGTGAACAGCCGTCCCGCAGGCGAGATCCACCTCGGTACGCGCCCCGGACCCGGCTCCTCGGCCGCCCGGATCCTGGATCTGCGCATCGACGAACCGGACCGGCGGCGCGGCCGGGCCACGGTGGCCGCGCTCGCCGCCGAGGAGGTGGCCCGGGGCTGGGGCTGCCGGCGGATCGAGGCGTCCGTCCCGGCGGACGCCGAGCCCGCGCTGCGCCTGACCCAGGCGCTCGGCTACGTCCTGCGCAACCGCAGCATGCGCAAGCCCCTCGACGGCACCCCGCCCGCACTGCCCGCGGGCAGCCGGGGGCGGCCCATGACCGAGGCCGAGTACGAACCCTGGAAGGAGGCCGGGCTGGAGGGCTACGCACAGGACCTGATCACCCGTGGTGTGCCCGAGGCGGAGGCGTACGCCAGGGCAGCCGAGGACTACGTGCGGTGCCTGCCGCACGGAGTGACCTCCGCGCACAACCTGTGCAGCGTGCTGGAGCACGAGGGCACGAGGGTCGGCACGCTGTGGCTGTGGCTGGCCGACGACGCCGCCTTCGTGTACGACGTGGAGGCGGACGCCGCGCACCGGGGCCGCGGCCACGGCCGCTCGCTCATGCTGCTGGCCGAGGCACAGGCCGTGGCCGCCGGGAAGACCGCCATCGCACTCAACGTCTTCGCGGGCAACGCCCGGGCCGAATGCCTCTATGACTCCCTCGGCTACGAGACGACGGCCCACCACCTGTCCAAGCCCCTGCTCTGACGGCCGTGCGACGCGGGCGCGTGGCGGCAGGGGCGTCGGCGGACAGGGAAGGGCGCCGCCGGATCCTCGCGGGGGCCCTGGCGGCGGGACGGGGTCAGGCGTCCCCGGCCAGCAGCCGGTCGGCGATCTCCTCGATCCGCTCGCGCAGCCCGGCCTGACTCTTGCCGCCGTCGAGGCGCTCGCCGGCGATGACGTACGTGGGGGTGCCCGTCACACCGATCGCCTTGCCCTCGGCCTGGTCGGCGTCGACGATCAGGATGTGCCGGCCGTCGATGAGCGCGGTGTCGAACTCCTCGGCGTCCAGGCCGAGTTCCCGGGCGACCTCGACGAGGAACGGCTCTCCGGTCCGGTCCAGCTCCTCGACCCGCCCGAGCACGGCCTCGACGTACGGCCACGCCCGCCCCTGCTCCGCGGCCTCCTCGGCGGCCTGCGCGGCGGCGAAGGCGTGCTTGTGCTTCTCCAGAGGGAAGTGCCGCAGCCGCACGTCGAGCCGGTCGCCGTAGCGGGCCCGCAGGGCGCGGATGTCGTCGAGGGCGCCGCGGCAGTCGGAACACTGGAGTTCGCACCAGACGTCCAGGACGACGGCGGTCGGCAGGGGGGAGGAGTCGCTCATGGAGATCAGTCTTCCAGCTGCCCGGAGCCTGGGCCGACCCCGAGGGGACCCGGAGATGTCCCTGAGGTCTCCCCGGACCATGGCATATCGGACGCGTGGCGGTGCAGGATGGAAGGGACGCAACGAGACCGACCGACCGCGCACCGCCTGGAGGACCGGATGATTGCCGAGACCGTCTGTGCCGCCGTCTCCGCGGCAGGCCTGGGCATCGCCGCGATCACGGCGTACCGGAAGCGTTTCCTCAGAGCGGCCCGTATCGCCGCCTACTCCCTCGTGCCCCTCGGTCTGGTGATGACGGGGGTCGTCGAGTGGCTGGCCGACACCGCGTTCAGCCCGACCGCGTGGGCCGGTTTCGGAGTGCTCGGCGCCGCCTGGTTCCTGTTCATGACCACCCGCGCCGTGGAGCGGCGTCGCCAGGGTCCCGGGAAGGAACGCAAGGAGGCCAAGGCGTCCCGCACGGGAGCGATAGCCCCGGCGGCCTCGGCGCCCTCGCTGGGGCAGGGGTCACGGCCGGCGGCACGTCCGGCGGCGGGGCCCCGGGCCGGCGGCTCGGGTGCGGCGGCGGGGGACGACTTCAGCGACATCGAGGCGATCCTGAAGAAGCACGGCATCTGACCCGGGGGAGTGTGGCGTCCGGCCACCGAAGGGACTCCGGAACGAACCGAGGGGCTCCGGACTGAAACGACACAGTAGGTCGGGCGGCGACCCCGAAGTGATCACGTTCGTTCCGTACGTTGTGGATATGGGCGAACTCTCCATCATTCCGGGTCGGTTGATCGCGCGGAGGGTCTCCACTGCGTCATCATCGCGGCGAGATGCTGGACACAACACAGAGCGACACGGTCGCCCCACCCAAGGAGCGGCGAGGTTGTCTCTTCGCGCTCTCCCAGCCACCGCTGATGATCTTCCTAGCGGTGATCGGCTGCCTGCTGCTCATGGCATCACTGCACGACCTGCTGATGCTCTGAGCCGTAAACGGAGCCCCTGGCGTCATCCGTCGAGGGCTCCGTCAGTATCCGTCCCCGTCCCCGTTCCCGTGCTGGACCCTGGTGTCCGTGTCGATCCCGGCGTTGGTGGCAGGCCGTCGATCAGCCGGCCGCCTCCTTGCGGCGAGCCCGGTAGGCGGCCACATGCAGGCGGTTTCCGCAGGTGCGGCTGTCGCAGTAGCGGCGCGAGCGGTTGCGGGAGAGGTCGACGAAGGCGCGCCGGCAGTCGGGGGCCTCACAGCGACGCAGCCGCTCCTGCTCCCCGGCGACCACGAAGAAGGCCAGCGCCATGCCGCAGTCGGCGGAGAGATGGTCGGCGAGCGACGCGCCGGGCGCGAAGTAGTGCACATGCCAGTCGTAGCCGTCGTGGTCGGTGAGGCGGGGTGTGGTGCCCGCCGCGGCGATCAGCTCGTTGATGACCGAGGCGGCCGAGGGCGCGTCGGCTGCCGCGAAGATCTCCGCGAACCGGCCACGGACCCGGCGCACGGCCGCGAGGTCGAACTCGGACAGTACCCCGACGTCGCTGATGTCGTGCTTTCCAACGAAGTCGGCGAGCGCCGCTACGGTCGCGAGTTCGTCGGTCGCCGTCTCGTCGTCCGGCGCGGTGTTCACCAGATCCACCACGGCATCGAGGGAACACCGGGTGTCGTGGGTGATCAGCACGTTTCGCTCCCTGGCCTGCGTGGGTCGGGCGGGCGCCCGCCGATGCTGGCCGATGGTAATCGCTCGGCGAGGCGGTGGGCCGGTGCGAACCGGCCCGGAGCACCCCGGTACGAGCGGAACGGGCCAGGGTGCCGATTGGTGCCCGGGTCTCGTCACGCTCGGTGACGACACCAGGACGCCGCCGCGCGGAGGTCCGCGACGACGGCGTCGTTGGGTCGGCCTGAAGCCGTATTCGGTTGTTCTGGCCCGAGCCGTCTCCCCGAGTGGACGGCGCCGGGCGGCTCTGTGGGGCCTCGCCCTAGCTTTCGGCCAGGATGTGCGAGAGCTCCTGATCGAGGTCGAAGTGCCGGTGCTCCGTGCCGGGTGGCACGGCGGCGTCTGTGCGCTTCAGGAAGGACTCCAGGGCTCGCGCCGGGGCTTCGAGGAGGGCTTCGCCCTCCGGGGAGCTCAGGGCGATGCACACGACGCCCTGGCCGTGGCTGCGGGACGGCCAGACACGGACGTCGCCGGTGCCGGTGGGCCGGTGCAGGCCCTCGGCGAGGAGGTCGCGGGCGAACACCCACTCGACCGTTTCCTCTGCTCCGGTGTGGAAGGTGGCGTGCACGGCGTAGGGATCGGCCGTGTCATACCGCAGTCCCGCGGGAACAGGCAGTGAGGACTCGCTCGACACAACGAGGCGCAGGTGCAGCTCGCAGCTGACCGTGGTGTTCATAAGCGCCATGGCCTTTCGCTCAGTGTGCGCTCGGGGATTCGCACGTCGGCGAAATCGACATGCCACCTACGGTGCCGTTGTAAACCCCTCTGGGAGTTTTGCGTTGCTTTTGGTAGCTCATCCGGCCGAGACCGTCTTCGGTGGGTACGACCATTCCGGTGACCGGTTTCTCTCCGGTAGGGTTTGGCCGTATGGACACGGGGAGTCACGGAACGGGGGAGGCCGGTGTGGCGGCCGACGGAACGAAGAGTGACACGGACGTAGCGAACTGTGAGGCCGATGTGGCCAAGAATGAAGCGCCGCTCGGATCTCGTGCGCCGGAATTCGTCAAGGCGCGGCGGATGCTGCACATGAGCTGGCAGGTGGCTGTCTTCGTCGTCGGCCTCGCGGTGGTCGTGGCGGGAGTGATCATGCTTCCGCTGCCCGGCCCCGGCTGGCTCGTGATCTTCGGAGGCATGGCGATCTGGGCGACGGAGTTCGTCTGGGCCCAGCTGGTGCTCCGCTGGACCAAGCGGAAGGTCTCCGAAGCCACCCAACGCGCCCTCGACCCCAGGGTCCGGCGCCGCAACATCATTCTCACGTCGATCGGCCTGGTGATCGTGGCCGTGCTGGTCGGTTTCTATGGCTGGAAGTTCGGTTTCGAGATGCCCTGGAACATCAAGGACCAGTGATCGGCGGCGGGTCGGCGCGGTGGCGGGGAGCGTGGTCGGAGGCACCCGCTGACATGGGGTAATGTTCTTCCTGCGTCCGGGCGATTAGCTCAGTGGGAGAGCGCTTCGTTCACACCGAAGAGGTCACTGGTTCGAACCCAGTATCGCCCACCGGATGATGGCGGCCCGGTCCATGGAAAACATGGACCGGGCCGCTTTTCGTCGTCGGTGCGCACGCCTGTCGGCATGTGCGAGCCGTAGGGATGGTGGAGGGCCGGGGGCCGGTGCGGGCCGTCCGACGGGTCGGGGCGGCCGCGGTGGCGCCCTCGGCGGAGCTCGGATTTGGCCGGATCCAGTTCCTCCTCGTCCTTGGCCGGGGGCGGTGCCCGGCCGGTCCGACATGGTCCGGGGTGGGTTGGGCGGGAAACGCCCGGGGTCGCCCCACTGACTCCTTTCAGTCTCTCCGGTTCACCGCTCCTCGGTGCCCGTCACGTTCGGCCCGTCGATCACAACTCTCCGACCTGCGCTTACGGTTGACCGACCGTCACCTGCGACGTCGGCGCCCCGGGTGCGGGGGCGAGACCGCTTTCCATCAATTCCTGTCCGAATCATTGACGTCTCCTGAGGCTCTCCGTACCTTGTGCCAGCAAGCGCTTACTTGAAACGATTCATGGCGCGGACGCAACGTCGCGGGGAGGCTCAACCATGCAGCAGAACAGGAACGTTGAGAGGCGGACGGTCCTCAAGGCGGCCGGAGCCTCACTGGCCGTCGCGGGGCTGGGGGCGACCGCCACGGCCTGTGGCGGCGGCAGTGGCGCGGGAGACGGGACGGTGACGATCCGTTACGCCTGGTGGGGTGCCGAGGACCGCGCGGAGCGCATCAAGAAGACGATCGCGCTTTTCGAGAAGAAGTACCCGAAGATCAAGGTCAAGACCGACTTCCAGCCCTATCTCGACTTCTGGAAGAAGTTCAACACCCAGGCCTCCGGTGGAAATCCGCCGGACGTGTTCCAGAATGCCGTCGGTTTCCTCCGGAAATACGACGCGAAGAATGTGCTGCTCGATCTCGGCCCCCAGGTCGAGGCGGGCCACCTGTCGTTGGAAGGCTTCAGAGCGGGCCTGGAGAAGTTCGGCGAGGTCGACGGAAAGCTGCTCGGAGTGCCGGTCGGGTCCAACTCGATGGCCCTGGTGATCGACAAGCCCGTCTACACCAAGTCCGGGGTGAAGCCGGAGCAGGGCTGGACCTGGGACGACTTCGACGCGGGGATGAAGAAGATCCGCGACAAGACGGGGCGCGCCGGCGACAGCGGCATGTACGGCGTGATGTACCTCTACGACCTCTACCTGCGCCAGAACGGCAAGGCGTTCTTCACCGAGGACGGGCTCGGCTTCACCGAGGCGGATCTGAAGCAGTGGTGGACGAAGGCCAGGAAGGGTATCGAGGAGGGCCTCTACGCCGACCCGAAGAAGGTCGCCCAGATCAAGCCCAAGTCGGCTGTCGCCGCGGAACTCGCCGCCGGCGAGTTCACCTGGGACAACTTCACCGTCCGTTACACCGCCGAGGGCAAGAGCGAGTACGGCCTGGCCCCCATCCCCACCACCGACGGCAAGAAGACCGGCCAGTACCTCGGCTCCCTCATGCTCAGCGCGTCCAAGCGCACGCAGCACCCCAAGGAAGTCGCCCAGTTCATCGACTTCATGGTGCACGAGCCCGAGGTCGCCAAGATCATGGGCTACGACCGCGGGGTTCCCGCGACCCAGGCCCAGTACGACGCGTTCAAGCCGACCGACCCGGTCAACAAGGCGATCGCCGCGTACGAGGAGTCCCTCGTCGCGTCCGGCGTCCTGGAGCCCATCACGCCGCACCCGAACGGCGCGGATATCTGTGAGGCCGCGTTCCTGCGCATCGGCGAGGAACTCGGTCTGGGCACGCGCTCGGTGGACGACGCCGTCAAGCAGTTCTTCACCGAGTCGAAGACGGCTCTCGGCAGCTGATGGGAACCGCCGTGACACACGCCCCTGCGACGGAGGACCTGACCCAGGACTCCGAGCCGCGGCACCGTCCGGCCAAGGCTCCCCGCCCCGCCGCACTCAAGCGGCGGGGCCGCCGGGAGAACCTGGCCGGCTACCTCTTCATGTCCCCCTGGATCGCCGGTTTCCTGCTGCTGACGGCAGGCCCGATGATCGCCTCGCTCTACTTCGCCTTCACCGACTACAACCTGTTCGACGCGCCCAGGTGGATCGGCCTCGACAACTTCTCCGAGATGTTCGCCGACCCGCGCTGGCGCCACTCGGTGCGGGTCACCGTCTGGTACGTCGTCGTCGGCACGCCCCTGAAGCTGATCGCGGCCCTCGGCGTGGCGCTGCTCCTGGCCCAGAAACGGCGTGGGCAGGCCTTCTACCGGGCCGCCTTCTACGCGCCGTCGCTGATCGGCGCCAGCGTCTCCATCGCGATCGTCTGGAAGGCCATCTTCTCCGACGACGCGATCGTCGACCGTACGCAGCAGATCTTCGGCATCGACGTCGGCGGCTGGACCGGCGACCCGGAAATGATCATCTACAGCCTGGTGGCGCTCACCGTCTGGCAGTTCGGCGCCCCCATGGTCATCTTCCTCGCCGGTCTCAAGCAGGTCCCGCGTGAGCTGTACGAGGCCGCCGAGGTCGACGGGGCGGGCCCCTGGCGGCGCTTCTGGAACATCACCCTGCCGATGATCTCCCCGGTCCTCTTCTTCAACGTCCTGCTGGAGACGATCCACTCGTTCCAGATCTTCAGCTCGGCGTACATCGTCGGCGGTGGCGCCGGAGGCAACGCCTGCGGTCCGGCCGACGGCTCCATGGTCTACACCTGTTATCTGTACGTCCAGGGCTTCGAGAACAGCCGGATGGGTCTGGCCTCCGCCATGGCCTGGCTGCTGCTGGTCGCGGTCGCCCTGGTGACGGCGGTGCTGTTCTGGTCCCAGAAGCGCTGGGTGCACTACGAGGAGGGTGCCTGATGAGCTCCCCCAATCTCTCGACTTCGCTCGACCCGGGGGTACGCCCATCGGCCACCGAGATCACCCCGGCCCCGGGACCCTCCCCGAGAGCGGGGGCCCTGCGTCGCAGGCTGCCCGGCTCGCTCGCCTGGCACATCGGGTCGCTCGCGATCCTCGCGGTGATCCTCTACCCGGTGATCTGGGTCGTCGGCGGCTCGTTCAAGAAGAGTGAGGACATCGTCGGCAGTCTGGACCTGCTGCCGACCGACCCGATCATCGCGAACTACACCCGGCTCTCCGACGGCATCGCCGACATCCCGATCTCGACCTTCTTCCTCAACTCGCTCACGCTCGCCGTGGGTTCGGTGGTCGGGATCCTGGTGTCCTGCTCGCTGACGGCGTACGCCTTCTCGAAGATCAAGTTCGCCGGCCGCAATCTGCTCTTCACGCTGATGATCGGCACGCTCCTGCTGCCGTACCACGTGCTGCTGATCCCGCAGTACGTGTTGTTCCGCAACATGGAACTGATCAACACCTACACCCCGCTGCTGCTGCCGAAGTACCTGGCCACGGAGGCGTTCTTCGTCTTCCTGATGGTGCAGTTCATGCGGAACCTGCCCAAGGAGCTCGACGAGGCGGCGCGGCTCGACGGCTGCGGGCACTTCCGGATCTACTGGTCGATCGTGCTGCCGCTGTGCCGGCCCGCGCTCATCACCAGCGCGATCTTCACGTTCATCAACTCCTGGAACGACTTCATGGGCCCGCTGATCTATCTGAACGAGCCCGACAAGTACACGGTCTCGCTCGGGCTGAAGATGTTCGTGGACCAGGACGGGGTCGCCAACTACGGCGGCATGATCGCGATGTCGCTGGTGGCGCTGCTGCCGGTGCTCGCCTTCTTCCTCGCCTTCCAGCGTTATCTCATCGACGGCATGGCCACCTCGGGACTGAAGGGCTGAGGTGAGCTGACCATGGCCCAGGCCCGTGCCCGTGCGAAGACCGCCGCGCCCCGCGGGGAGTCCGTGCTCGCCGAACGGTTCGCGCTGTTCGCCGAGTGTCTGCTCACCGGGGTGTGGGTCGCGCTGGCCTCGCTGCCGTTGGTGACCTACCCCGCCGCGTTCGCCGCCGGCTCCCGGCACCTGAGGCGCCGCACGGCCCATGAGGGCGGCGGCTGGCGGGAGTTCTGGGCCGACGTCCGGACGGCGGTGCGCGGCGGCTGGCTCGTCGGGCTCGCGGGATGGGCGGCGCTCGCGGCGGTGTGGGTGGACGTCCAGGCCGTACGCGCCGGGATTCCGGGCGGGCCGCTGGTCGGCGCGGTCGGTGTCCTCGCGCTGATCGGGGCCGTGGTCGCCGGACTGCGCGCGGCGGCGGTGTGGCGGCCCGGCGCCACCTGGCGGGCGTTGCTCGGCGCGGCCGGGCGGCGGACCGTGCTCGACCCCGCCGGGTCGTTTCTGCTCGTCGGTGGACTGGCCGTCGTGGTCTGTTCCGCCTGGTTCGTCGCGCCGCTGGCGATCCCGGTGCTCGGGGCCGTCGCGGCGGCGGCCGTCGCCGTGGAGGAGCGGTACCGCCGCCGCTGACGGCGGCGGGCGGTGCCGTCCGTTCGGGTCGACGCCCCGGAGGCGTCGCGCCTCTCTCTGTCATGCCCCTGACTATCAGCACGCAAGACTTCCCGTACGGAAAGGAAAGGCCATGTCCCCCATCGACCGCAGGTCCCTTCTCAAGGCGGCCGCCGTCGCAGGAGCCGCAGCGCAGGTCAGCTGGGCTCTCGGGAGTTCGAACGCGCAGGCCGCGCCCCTGGCCGAAGCGGCGGAGGCGGATCCGGTCACCCTGGACTGGCTGGAGGACGGCGGACTCGGCGCCGCTCCCGGTTCGACCGTGGGTGTGCCGTGGCCGAAGGGCGCGTACGAAAAAGAACAGTCGTTTTCCTTGACCGACGGTGACGGCAAGGCCGTGGCCGTGCAGTCCTGGCCGATCGGCTACTGGCCCGACGGCTCCCTGAAGTGGACCGCGCACGCGGTGGGCGCGGGCGCCGGCTCCGGCAAGCTCACCCTCGCGGCGGGCACACCGGCCGCGCCGGAGAAGAAGGTCACCGTCGACAAGCGCGGCACCACCATCGACGTGTCGACCGGTGTCATCACCGCCAAGATATGCAAGTCCGGCTCCACGCTCGTGAAGTCCGTGCTCCGCGGCTCCACCGAGATCGCCCACAGCGGCCATCTGGTGCTGCTGCGCCAGCCCGAGATCGAGGACGGCGACCAGGGCACGGAGAAGTTCCAGCGTTACGAGAGCCTCATCGACGAGGTCGAGGTCGAGCAGGAGGGCCCGGTGCGTGCCGTGGTCCGCATCGACGGCAAGCACCGCAAGGGAAGCCACAGCTGGCTGCCCTTCTCGATCCGCCTCTACTTCTACGCGGGCGCCGAGTCGTTCCGCATGGTGCACACCATCACCTTCGACGGCAACCAGGAGCCCGGAAAGGCCGGCGGCGACTTCGTCCGCGGCATCGGCGTCCGCTTCGAGGTGCCGATGCGCGACGCCGCGTACGACCGCCACATCCGGATCGGCGGCGAGGGCACGGGTCTGCTGCGCGAGGCGGTCAAGGGCGTCACGGGCCTGCGGCGCGACCCGGGGACGGCGGTGCGCACCGCCCAGTTCGAGGGGAAGAAGCTGCCCGACCCGTCCACCTGGGACCAGCGCGTCACGACCCGCCTGCAGTACATCCCCGAGTGGGGCGACTACACGCTCTCGCAGCTGTCCGCCGACGGCTTCGGTGTCCGCAAGCGCACCAAGAAGGGTCACGGCTGGATCCCGGCCGGCGGTGGCCGGCGTGCCAGCGGCTTCGGGTACGTCGGTGGCGCGTCCGGCGGGTTCGCCTTCGGCCTGCGGGACTTCTGGGAGAAGTTCCCCGCCCAGCTCGACATCCGAGACGCGCAGACCGACACCGCCGAGGTCACCCTCTGGCTCTGGTCGCCCGAGGCGCGCCCCATGGACCTGCGCTTCTACCACGACGGCATGGGCCAGGACACCTTCCCCGAGCAGCTCGAAGGCCTCAACATCACCTACGAGGACTATGAGCCCGGGTTCGGCACCCCCTACGGCATCGCCCGCACCAGCGAACTCCTCTTCTGGGCCCATGAGTCCACCCCGGGCGCCGAGGACATGGCCAAGCAGGTCGAGGCCGTCCGCACGCCCCCGCAGCTCGCCGCCCCGCCCAAGCAGCTCGTCAAGGCGGGCGTCTTCGGCCGGCTGTTCGCCGAGCCGGACCGCTCCACCGCCGCCAAGGCGAAGATCGAGAACCACCTGGACTTCCTCTTCACCTACTACAAGGACCAGGTGGAGATGCGCCGGTGGTACGGCTTCTGGGACTACGGCGACATCATGCACACCTACGACCCCAGCCGTCACCAGTGGTGCTACGACATCGGTGGCTACGCCTGGGACAACTCCGAACTCTCGCCGGACCTGTGGCTCTGGTTCGCGTACATGCGCTCCGGCCGCGCGGACATCTTCCGCTTCGCCGAGGCCATGACCCGCCACACCGGCGAGGTCGACGTCTACCACCTCGGCAAATGGGCCGGCCTCGGCACCCGACACGGCGTCCAGCACTACGCCGACAGCGCCAAGCAGCAGCGGATCGCCAACACCACCTACCGCCGCTACTACTACTTCCTCACCGCCGACGAACGCGTCGGCGACCTCATGCACGCCAACGTCGACTCCGACGAGACGTTCCTCGTCCTCGACCCCATCCGCAAGATCCGCACCGAGCCCTACACCCCCGACCGCAACGCGCTGTCGATCGGCTTCGGCACCGACTGGTCCGGGCTCGTGTCGGCGTGGCTGACCGAGTGGGAGCGGCGCGGCCCCAAGTGGGAGAAGGCCAGGGCGCGCGTCCTGTCGACCATGGAGACGATCGCCGCCCAGCCCAACGGCTTCGTCCAGGGCACCGGGCTGTACGACCTGGACACCGGGAAGTTCGCCGTCGCGGACAAGCCGGTGGTAGGGGTCTCGCATCTGTCGGCCATGTTCGGTCTGGTCGAGATGTGCGCGGAACTCCTCGACCAGATCGAGATGCCCAAGTTCAAGGAGGCCTGGCTCGACTACTGCCGCTACTTCAACGCGACGAAGGCCGAACAGGCCGCGCGCTACGGCTCCAACTTCGGCACCCTGCTGCTCTTCCAGGGCCATTCGCGACAGGACGCCTACGCCGCCGTGCAGTTGAAGGACGACAAGCTCGCGGCCCGTGCCTGGCGGCAGTTCTACAACAGCGCCGACACCTGGGACTACAAGGAGTCGACCGACTGGACCACCAAGAAGATCGAGGGGCCGACGGCGCTCGTGCCGGGCAGCGAGGCGGCGTGGGTGTCGACCAACGCGACCGCGCTGTACGGGTTGGCGGCGATCCAGAACCTGGCGTTGGTGGGCGACAAGATGCCGTAGCGCTCCGCTGGGTCGGGCGGGGGGCTCGGGGTGGCTGGGGTGGGTGGGGAACTGCGGGATCGTCGTGACTGGTCGCGCAGTTCCCCGCGCCCCTGACGGGGCGCGCCTCAGGTCAGTCTGCCCAGTGCGTCCCGTACGCGCCGTGCGTCGCGCAGGCGTTGTTCGTAGGTGGCTCCCGCCGCGAGCAGGAGCAGGCCCGCCAGGGCGGGGGGCGCCCAGCGGGGGAGGGCGTCCACGACCTGGGCGATGTACGGCGCGAGTTCGTGGAGGGTGACCAGGGTGAGCGTGCCGCCGCCGAGGAGCAGGGGAGCCTGGAGGCGGTGGCGGGCGCCCAGGAGCGTGATCAGCAGGGCGGCGGCGCCCAGCAGCAGGGGGCGGAGCCAGTGCGCGTCGCTCCAGGCCGCGACGAGGCTCGGGACGAGCGTGGCGGCGAGTCCCGGGCCGTACGCCGTCCAGGACGAGGCGGTCGGGTCCCGGCGTCGGCGCAGATGGCCGACGAGCAGGGCCGGGACGGTCACCGGCAGGGTGTACGCCTCGGGGGAGCCGACGTCCCAGACCGCCAGCCGTACCCAGGAGGCCAGGACGAACAGGACGGTGGCCGCGTAGCCGAGTCGGCGGCGGTCCGGTCGTACGGCTGTGCCCATGGTGATGACACCGCAGAGCGCGAGGGTCAGGGCGAGCAGGGGCGGGTGCGCGGCGGAGAGGGCGAGGGCCAGGAGGCCGGCCGCGGCGCCGGTCGCCTCCACCGGGATCGTCAGGGGTGAGTCGCCGAGGCGGGCCGCGAGCAGGGCCGCGACGGCCGGGACGGTGAGGACGAGCAGCGCCGTGTGCTGCGGCTGCCAGTCGGCGGAGGCGCCGATCGCGCAGGTCAGGATGGTGGCGTGGGCGAGGGAGACGGGGGCGGTGAGGGCGCCCACGTCGGTGCGCCGGGCGGCCGCCGCCGCGAACACGACGGTCGAGGCGGCGAGGACGGTGAGGGTGGTCGGCTCGGTGGCCAGGGAGTGCAGGGCCAGGCCCAGGGCGGTGACGAGGGCCAGGGCGGCGCTGGTGAGGGGTATCGGTGCCTGGAGGCGCCCGGGTTCCGCCGGCCGCATGAACACGGCGAAGCCCAGTGCGGCCACGACCAGGAGGCCGTGCACCACCAACCCGGCCGTGAACGGCAGTTCGAGGATCGGGGGGAGCACCAGGACCGTGGCCCAGGTGAGGACGAGAGCGCCGATCAGGGCCGGGGTCCGCCACGTCACGGTCCGCGCGGCCACGGTCAGCACACCGGCGACGACGGCGAGCACCAGAGGCACGGTGGCCGTGTTCGGCGGCCAGGGCGCGTCGAGTGTCACCGCCGCGCGGGCGTCCACGGGCGCACCCGACCAGACCCGCTCGATCCAGCCGATCGGACTGAGCAGCACGATGGCCAAGGTCGGCAGCGCGGTGGCCACGGCGAGGCCCTGGACCACGGAGGACGCGTGCCCGAGGCCCCGCCGTACGGGCTCGGGGGCCCGCGTGCGTACGGCCGCCGGCAAAGCGATTCCGCACAGGAGATGGGCCGGGACCGTCCACACCTCGGGCAGGACCGCGCGGGCGATGCCGCCGGCGCCGACGACCACGAGGAGCCCGCCGGTGAGCGCGGTCCCGAGGGCCAGGGCCCGCTTCGGGGTGACCCGGGCGGCGGTCAGGGCGATCGCCGCGCCGAGGGCGAGGAGCGCCGCCGCACGGGCGGCGGCGCTCGGGCCGGCGGCGGCCCACGAGAGCCACCCGGCCGCCAGTACACCCCAGGCACCCCAGCCGAACGCGCCCACAACGGCCACGATCCGTACCGGCCTGAGGGACACCCGGAGCGCGATCGCGGTGTCGGCCGCCGCTGTCACCAGCAGCACGGCCGTCACCGTCTCCACGCCCGCTTCCGCCGCGAACGACCAGAGGAAGAGGGGGAGTTGAGCGGCGACCAGCGCGAGGGGGAGGGGCAGGACCAGAGTCCCGCGGGCGGGCGTCGCCTTGCCGGTGCCGGTCGCCGGAGCGCGCAGGACCAGACCGTACGCCGCCCACATCACCGCGAGCACCGCCGCCGCGACCGCCGCGTACCCCGTGCCGTCCGCCCCGGTGAGCGCGACCTCGTGCAGGGCATACGCGTCGAGGACGGTCAGGGCGAGGCCGAGGCCCGACACCGCCTCGGCGGTCGAGCGCAGGCCGCGGCGGAGGAGTGCCGGCGGCGCGCCCAGCGCGGCCACGGTCACCCCGGCGAGGACCAGGGCCCGGCCGCCGATTCCGATGTGTCCCCAACTGACCAGCGTGAACGCGATCGCCGCGACGGTCAGCAGGACGCCCCCGAGGACCAGCAGCACGTTCTGGACGTTCGGCGCCGTCGTCTCGGGGCGCCGCGCGGGCGCGGCGGCGGGCGCGCCGGGTGCGGGCGCCGCCGCGTACAGGGCGTCGACCAGCCAGGCGCGGCGCGTCAGCAGGAACGTGCGGCGGGCGTCGAGCTGCCGCAGTTCGGAGTCGAGGGCCCGCAACTCCTCGGCCGGGGACGGAAAGTGCGTCATGCCACGGAGTGTGGTCGGCGTCACGCCGCGGGGCATGAGTGCGGGTACTCAGGTGGTACTCAGATCCCGCGCCACAAGCCCCGGTGCAGGCACAATTCGACCATGGACTGGTGCCACTACCGCTTCCGCAGCCACTGGAATTTGCCCGCGCCGCCCGCCGCCGTGTACGACGTGCTCCAGCGGCCGGAGGACTATCCGCGCTGGTGGCCGCAGGTCCGCGAGGTGACCCGGATCGACGACACCACCGGCACCCTCCGGATCCGCTCGGTCGTGCCGTACGACATCGTCCTCACCGCGCGGGCGGTGCGGCGCGACGCGGCGGCCGGCGTCCTGGAGATCGAGATGACCGGTGACCTGAACGGCTGGGCCCGCTGGAAGGTCGGCGCCGACGGGCCCGGCACCCTCGCCCGCTACGACCAGGAAGTCGACGTCACCAAGCCCCTGCTGAGACGGCTGGCCGTACCGGGACGGCTCGTGTTCCGCGCCAACCACGCCCTGATGATGCGGGCAGGACGACGAGGACTCCTCGCGTACCTCACGGAACCTGGCCAAGCGGTTTGAACCAGACCCGTCGGGACCTGTATTGTTCAGTCCGTTCCCGGGCGATTAGCTCAGTGGGAGAGCGCTTCGTTCACACCGAAGAGGTCACTGGTTCGAACCCAGTATCGCCCACCGGGTAGAGCCGGTCCGCACACGCGGACCGGCTTCTTTCATGCCGCCGCGGGCATGTCCGGACGCAACGGCCACGCCGGGTCCACCGCCTCGTCCGTGCCGCTGCGCGCGAACCAGGCCTGCAGCCCGCGCGCCTGCGCCGCGTGCCACACGGCCTGCAGCGTGTGCAGTTCGGCCGGGGAGAGACGCGCCAGCCGGGTCGCGAAACGGCGCCCCACCGCGCGGACGACGTCCATCGCCGCCTGCGCGTCGGCTCCCGCGTCGTGCGCGCCGTCCAGTACGACCTCGTAGTGCGCGCACAGGTCGGTGAGCGTGCGCCGGCCCTTGCGGTAGCGGTCCAGGTGCTTGTCCAGGACGCGAGGGTCCAGGACCCGCAAAGGCGTCACCTCGAACCAGTGGTCCAGCGACGAGGCGCGGTGCCGCCGCAACTCACGGTCCAGCAGCGTCAGATCGAACGGCGCGTTCATGACGACCAGCGGGCGGCCGCGCACCGCCTGCTCCGCCAGCGCCCTGGCTATCTCCTCCATCACCGGCGCCGGCCAGCGGCCGTCGCGCTGCAACTGTTCGTCCGTCAGCCCGTGCACCGCCGTCGCCGCGGCGGGCACCGGCACGCCCGGGTTCACCAGCCACCGGGTCACCCGGGGGTGGGTGCCGGGCGCGTCCTGGACGACCACGGCCGCCGACACGATCCGGTCGGTCTCGACGTCCACACCCGTGGTCTCCGTGTCGAACGCCGCCAAGGGCCCCTCGTACCAACACGTCATGTGTCCACAACTCCTCGTTCACCCACGGCAGCTGACGTCCCGTCTTCTGCCAGTTTGGTGATACCCGGGCTGTTTGCGCCGTACGCCGGAAGGAGACAACAGAAGTACGGGTCTGCGCAGTTCAGCGGCTCGGTACGGGGAAACACCAGCACTGGAAGGCTGTTGGTCATGGCCATAGCGCAGCCCGAGCGGGGCGGGCTGCTGCCCGAGCACGCGGCACCGCTCCGCGGCTCCCTCGCCACCACCGCCTGCATGGAGACCCTGCAGGTGGGTTATCTGCACGCGGTGGCCGCCGCGGCCGGCTGCTCGCTCTCCCAGCCCTTTCCGGACAACGGAATCGACTGGCACGTCAGCCACGGCTCGCCCGGTCACACGGTCGACGACGAGGTCACCATCAAGGTGCAGCTCAAGGCCACCTACCAGCTCGCGCCGAACCCGGCCGGCCGGTCCTTCTCCTTCACCCTCGACAACCAGCACCTGGCGAAGCTGGCCCGCACCCCCGTGTCGGTGCACAAGATCCTGGTCGTGATGATCGTCCCCCGCTCGCAGGAGCAGTGGCTGCGGGCCGGCCACGACCGCTTGGATCTGCGGCACTGCTGCTACTGGATCAACCTCGCCGGACACCCGATCACCGGTAGGCACCGCACCACCGTGCGCATACCGACCTCGCGCATCTTCGACGACCGAGCGCTCTGCGAGATCATGACGCGGGTCGGAACGGGAGGCAGACCGTGACCCACGGCCCCATCGACGACGACGGCTCCGGCACGCGCCACTACGACGAGGGACCCGGCCGACGGCCCTACGACGACGCGTCCGCCCGACGCCCGCGACGTGCGGACACCTCGGACCGGCGCCCCTACGCCGAGGACGGGACGTCGAGCCGTCCAGGTGGCGAGGACGGCCGGGCGCCGCGACCCGACGCGCAGGGCGCGGCCGTACGCCGTCCCATCGGGGAGCCCGTACGCCCGGTACGGTCCCACCCCGTCGAGCCCACCTGGACCCGGCCGCCCGACCCCGACCAGGTCGACCCCGCGGTTCTCGGTGCCCTGCTGCGACGGCACGGCTGGCAGCGGCGCGGCGGAGCCGCCGGGCGGTACGGCCGCTGGACCCCGCCGGGGCCGGCCGGGCGGGGCATGAGCCTGCTCGTGCCCGAGAACCGGGCCTTCCCCGACAGCGACGACCTGCTCGGCGAAGCCCTCACGGCCCTGTCCCGGAGCGGCTCGCCCGCCGCGCGGGACGTGCTGGTCGCGCTCACCGTGCCCAGCGACGAGATCCACTGGTGGCGGGACGTGCCCACCGGCCCGCTGGGCACCGCCTCCTGGGGCGTCGAGGACCAACTGCGCTCGGCCGCCCGCCAGATGCTCCTCGCGGCGGCGCTGGCCACTCGCGCGCGTGCCGGCTACTACGGCGCCCGGCACCGCCTGCCCGCAGCCGCCTGTCTGGACAGCGTCCTCGTCGGCGCCGCCCCCGGCGGCCGCCGCCTCACCGCCTTCGTCCCCGTGGCCACCGGCCGCCCCCTCGCCCTGCGCCTGCACCAGGCCCTCTACGCCGCCCGCGAGGCCATCGACTACCAGCGGGCCACCGGCGGCATGGAGGCCTTCGACGGCGCTGTCGAGGCCGGGGTCAGCCACGAGCTGACCGAGGCGCTCGTCGCCCTCGTCCGCGGCACCGAGGGCGCCCGGGTCGCCGTGGACTGGGCGCCCGCCGCCGGGGTCCCCGAGGGCGGCGCGACACCGTCCGAGCCCGTCGAGTTCTCCCCGGGCGACCTGCCCGTGCTGCGCGAGGCCGGCGCCCGCTATCTGCGCGAGGAGCCCTCGATCCCGGTGCGGATCACGGGGGCCGTGGTCCGGATGCGCCGGTCCGCGGGGCGCGGCGAGGGCACCGTACGGCTGCGGGTCCTCGGCGGCGCCGAGGTTCCGCATGTGCGCATGACCCTGGACGAGGAGTCGTACCGGATCGCGGGCCAGGCACACCTCGTGGGACTGCCGGTCCGGGTGCGCGGGAGGCTGGAGAGCCGCGGCGGGTTCCGGCGCCTCACGGACGCCGACGGCATCGCGCCCGTGCAGGTCGACGAGGCGGAGCGGGACCGGCTGATGAAGTCGCTGCAGGAGACCGCGGAGATCACGGCCTTCTTCGAGGAGGCCTGCGGAGGGGACTGAGGTATCTGTTTCGCGAGGAGCACCCCGGGCTCGGTACGATCCTTCCCAATGGCCCAGGCGCAGCAGACCGACCGGGCCGCCCTTCAGGTAGGAGAAACCGGTGTCCGACGTCCGTGTGATCATCCAACGCGATTCCGAGCGGGACGAGCGCGTGGTGACGACGGGCACTACGGCCGCCGACCTCTTCGCCGGCGAGCGCACCGTCGTCGCCGCCCGCGTGGCCGGAGAGCTGAAGGACCTCGCGTACGAGGTGCGCGACGGCGAGACCGTCGAGGCCGTGGAGATCTCCTCCGAGGACGGCCTCAACATCCTGCGCCACTCCACCGCGCACGTCATGGCGCAGGCGGTGCAGGAGCTGTTCCCGGAGGCGAAGCTGGGCATCGGCCCGCCGGTGCGGGACGGCTTCTACTACGACTTCGACGTGGAGAAGCCCTTCACGCCCGAGGACCTCAAGGCCGTCGAGAAGAAGATGCAGGAGATCCAGAAGCGCGGCCAGCGCTTCTCGCGCCGCGTCGTCACCGACGAGGCCGCCCGCGAGGAGCTGGCGGACGAGCCGTACAAGCTGGAGCTGATCGGCCTCAAGGGCTCGGCCGCTGTCCAGGATGGCGCCGACGGCGCGGACGTCGAGGTCGGCGCCGGCGAGCTGACGATCTACGACAACCTGGACGCCAAGACCGGTGACCTGTGCTGGAAGGACCTCTGCCGCGGTCCCCACCTGCCCACCACCCGCAACATCCCGGCGTTCAAGCTGATGCGCAACGCGGCCGCCTACTGGCGCGGCAGCGAGAAGAACCCCATGCTCCAGCGCATCTACGGCACCGCCTGGCCCTCCAAGGAGGAGCTGAAGGCCCACCTCGACTTCCTCGCCGAGGCCGAGAAGCGCGACCATCGCAAGCTGGGCAGCGAGCTGGACCTGTTCTCCATCCCGGAGCAGATCGGCTCCGGCCTCGCCGTCTTCCACCCCAAGGGCGGCGTCGTCCGCCGGGTCATGGAGGACTACTCGCGCCGCCGCCACGAGGAGGAGGGCTACGAGTTCGTCTACACCCCGCACGCGACGAAGGGGAAGCTCTTCGAGACCTCGGGCCACCTGGACTGGTACGCCGACGGCATGTACCCGCCCATGCAGCTCGACGAGGGCGTGGACTACTACCTCAAGCCCATGAACTGCCCGATGCACAACCTGATCTTCGACGCGCGCGGCCGCTCGTACCGCGAACTGCCGCTGCGTCTCTTCGAGTTCGGGACCGTGTACCGGTACGAGAAGTCCGGTGTCGTGCACGGCCTGACCCGTGCGCGCGGTTTCACCCAGGACGACGCGCACATCTACTGCACCCGCGAGCAGATGGCGGACGAGCTCGACAAGACGCTCACCTTCGTACTGAACCTGCTGCGCGACTACGGTCTGACCGACTTCTACCTGGAGCTGTCCACCAAGGACCCGGAGAAGTTCGTCGGCTCCGACGAGGTGTGGGAGGAGGCCACCGAGACGCTGCGGCAGGTCGCCGAGAAGCAGGGCCTCCCGCTGGTCCCGGACCCGGGCGGCGCCGCCTTCTACGGGCCGAAGATCTCCGTCCAGACCAAGGACGCGATCGGCCGTACCTGGCAGATGTCGACCGTGCAGCTCGACTTCAACCTGCCGGAGCGCTTCGACCTGGAGTACACCGGTCCGGACGGTGCCAAGCAGCGCCCGGTCATGATCCACCGCGCGCTGTTCGGCTCGATCGAGCGGTTCTTCGCGGTGCTCCTGGAGCACTACGCGGGCGCGTTCCCGGCCTGGCTGGCGCCCGTCCAGGCGGTCGGTATCCCGATCGGCGACGCGCACGTGGAGTACCTGCAGACGTTCGCCGCCGAAGCGAAGAAGAAGGGGCTGCGCGTCGACGTCGACGCCTCCTCCGACCGCATGCAGAAGAAGATCCGCAACGCCCAGAAGTCCAAGGTGCCGTTCATGGTCATCGCCGGTGATGAGGACATGGCGGCCGGAGCGGTCTCCTTCCGCTACCGCGACGGCTCGCAGGAGAACGGCATCCCCGTCGAGGAGGCCATCGCGAAGATCGCGCAGGTCGTGGCGGACCGCGTCCAGATCTGAGGCGCACCCGCGCCGAGGCCGGGGCGAGGCCCCCGGAGAGTTCAGCTCTCCGGGGGCCTCTCCTCGTCCTCCCGCGCGAACACCTGGAGCAGCCACGTCCCGAACGAACCCGTCACCGTGCCGAGCAGGGCGAGACCGCAGGCCATCAGGAACACGGCGATCGTCCGGCCCAGCGGCGTCACGGGGGTGACGTCCCCGTACCCCACCGTGGCGAGCGTGGCGCAGGTCCACCACACGGAGTCCCCGAACGTCAGGATCGTCGCGTCCGGTGCGTCGTGTTCCTGCTGGTAGACGGCGAGGGCGCCGGTGAAGCCGAGCAGGGTCACGGACAGGCCCGCGTAGACGGCCACGCGCGCGTGCAGGGAGAGCCGGGGCCGTTCGTGGCGGCGCTGCACGGCATCGTGGATCTGCACCACCCGCAGGGGGCGCAGCAGCGGCAGCACGAGCACGATGGTGTCCAGCCAGTGGACACGCACGAACCTCGGGCCCAGCCCGCTCAGCCGCCAGCGCACCGCGTAGTCGAGGACGAAGATCGCCCAGCACGCCATGGTCACCGCGAGGCACAGGTCGAGCCAGACCTGGGGGAGGCCGTGGGCGAGCACCCGTACCGCGTACGAGGCGAGGAAGAGGGCCGACGCTCCGGCGAGGACGCGTCCGGTGCGCTGCTCCCAGCGGAGCGTGCGGCTGTCGAGGTCCATCGCCTCAGCTTGGCCCCGCCGGTCCTGCCCGGGTACCCGCCGACACGCCGCGAACGGGCGAAGCAATATGCTGCACTGCATGACGAGTGAGCCGGAGCAGCAGATCGGAGTGGGAACGCAGGACGCGTTCCAGCGCCTGTGGACGCCCCACCGGATGGCGTACATCCAGGGCGAGAACAAGCCGACCGGTCCCGGGGCCGGCGACGGCTGTCCGTTCTGCTCGATCCCGGCGAAGTCGGATGAGGACGGCCTGGTCATCAGGCGCGGCGAGCATGTGTACGCGGTGCTCAACCTCTACCCGTACAACGGCGGCCACCTCATGGTCGTGCCCTACCGGCACGTCGCCGACTACACGGACCTCACCGGGCCGGAGACCGCCGAGCTGGCCGAGCTGACCAAGCAGTCCATGACCGCCCTGCGCACCGCCTCCGGCGCGCACGGCTTCAACATCGGCATGAACCAGGGCACGGTCGCGGGCGCCGGCATCGCGGCCCACCTCCACCAGCACATCGTCCCCCGCTGGGGCGGCGACACCAACTTCATGCCGGTCGTCGGCCACACCCGGATCCTGCCCCAACTCCTGGCCGACACAAGGAAGATGCTGGCGGAGGCGTGGCCGACGGCGTAGCCGCCAAGGGGTAGGGCCTGAAAAGCAAGGGGCGCAGCCCCTGCTTCTCAGGGGCGCGGGGAACTGCGCGAGAAGCCCCACCGGACCGCACCCGACAACGCACCCCCACCCCCACGCACCCCCCGGCCCGAGCCGGCGCAGCGCTCACGCGTCGTAGAGGTCCGCCTTCCGCGGCGACACGTCCTGTACCGCCCCGCTGAGGAACCCGGCCCGGGAGCCGAACTTCTCGGTGTCCACGCCGTTGTCCTTGAGGACCTTGATCGCGGCGTTGTGCACCACGCGGAGCACGGGTGTGGCGGCGCGCAGCGCGTCGTCGGCCATGAAGCGGTGCCGCCAGGGCTGGTCGGCCCAGGCGTGCCGCAGACCGAACGGCTCGGGCAGGCCGATGGAACCGCCGAGCCAGTTGAGCAGCGGCGGGTACCAGGTCAGCGGGGCACGCGCGGCGAGCCGTACGACCTCGTCCGCGTCGACGAGGGGGAGCTTCACCTTGCGGGTCTCCCAGAACCTCAGCGACTTCTGGACTTCCTTCTCCTTGGCCGCCGGCCCGGTCGTGAACAGTCCGTGCACCGGGCCCAGGGCGTGTCCGGTCACCTCGATGCGGAGCGTCTGGTGCAGCACGGTGACCGTGACCATCATGGTGATGATCAACTGGCCGTCCCAGAGCGTCCACTGGACCCCCAGGTAGTGCCGGTTGCCGCTGCCGAAGTGCTGCTTGTTGCAGATCTCCTGTATCGCGTGCGACTTGAACTGGTAGGCGTCCACGTCGGTGCTCTCGGGGCGGGCCACGGCGCCGGCGCCCTCGCCGATGGGGCTGACGATCCAGTGCTTGATGGAGGGCGCCGTGAAACCACCGGTGTTGAGGGGGGTGCGCTCCAGCATGCGCAGCTGGTCGTGGATGGCGCGTATGACGTCCCAGCTGCGGAACGGGTGGATCTCCTTGCCCGCCTCGGCCGGCACGAGGTCCTCCGCGAGCTGCCAGGCACCCCAGCGGGTGCCCATGCCGAGGATGCCCTTGGGGCCGGCGTAGAAGACGAGGTTGGAGCGCTGCTCGGCGCTGAGCCGGGCCAGTTCCTTGCGCAGCTGCTCGGCCTTGGTCTCGTTCGGGCTGCCGGGCACGGCCTCGGGGATCTTGGCACCGACGCCACCGCCGGCCAGCAGGCCGGACCAGCGGTCCCGCAGGTCCGCGGCGGCGCGCTCACAGATCTGCTTCGCCCAGAACCACCCGACCACGGGCAGCACGACGCAGGCGCGTGCGTACCAGGCCCAGATGCCCTCGAACGGCGTCCTGAGCAGGAAGATCACGGCGAGGGCGCCCACGGCGAACAGCAGGGTGGTGCCGAGGACGCCGGCACGCTTGTCACGCTTGGCGACCGTCGTGCGGATCTGGAAGACGAGCAGCCACAGCAGCAGGCCGGGCAGGAAGAGCAGGCCGCACAGGACCATCACCGCCGAGAGCCAGTTGTCGCGCTCCCGGCGGATGTTGTTCGCCGCGAGGCAGTGCTCGACGACGACCTGCGGTTCCATGCCGAAGGACTGGATGAGGGGTTTGCGGCCCGCGCCGACCATCCGGTCCCGCACCGCGAGGGAGAACGCCTCCCCGAGGTTCGGCCGGAAGATGGTCGCCCACTTGCGGCCGGGTTTCACCGCCGACTTGTGCCAGTCGTTGTTGGTCTTGAGGATCTCCGCGATCTCGTTGTCCCGGTAGGCCGCGGACGCCAGGGCGTACGTCGCCGCCGTCTGGCCCGCGGTGCCCATCAGCGGCACCTGTGCCCCGGGAGTGAAATCGAAATTGTCCGCCACCGCCGCCGCCCCCATCGCCGCACACTCGCTCCTGCGGCTCTTCCCGACTTCCGTGCTCCGCACACCTGTTGATCAGGTCATAACCCGATCCGGGCCCGATCGAGCCATACCTGTCGATCAGGTGATCAGCGTATCCGCAGCGGCGGACACCGCGCGGTGCGAAGAACGGACATTCACGGAACCCACCGGCCGTGCGACGGCGTTGCCCCGCCCGCGGCCCCTCGGCGAACGGCCGGGGCCGTTCGCCGACAGAGCGCCGGAACCTCGCTCCGGCCCCGAACCGTCAGTGCTCCTTGATCTGTTCGCGGACCTTGTCGGCCACATGGGAGGGCATCGGCTCGTGCCGTGTGTACCGGCGGCCGAAGCGCGCGGTGCCGTGGGAGAGGGAACGCAGATCGACGGCGTACCGGTCGATCTCGATCTCCGGCACCTCCGCGCGGACCAGGGTGCGCCCGCCGCCCGCCTGCTCGGTCCCGACGACCCGGCCGCGCCGCCCGGACAGATCGCTCATCACGGGGCCCACGTACGAGTCGCCGACCAGGACCGACACCTCGGCCACCGGCTCCAGGAGGTGGATCTTCGCGTCCGTCGCGGCCTCGCGCAGCGCCAGCGCGCCCGCGGTCTGGAACGCGGCGTCCGAGGAGTCCACCGAGTGCGCCTTGCCGTCCCGCAGCGTGATCCGTACGTCGATGAGCGGATAGCCGGCCGCGACGCCCTTGGCGGCCTGGGCCCGCACCCCCTTCTCGACGGACGGGATGAACTGCCTCGGGACGGCTCCGCCGACGACCTTGTCGACGAACTCGATGCCGGAGCCGCCGGGCAGCGGCTCCACCTCGATCTCGCAGATCGCGTACTGCCCGTGCCCGCCGGACTGCTTCACATGCCGGCCGCGCCCGGCCGACCTGTCGGCGAACGTCTCCCGCAGGGAGACCCGGTGCGCTACGACGTCGACCTGGACCCCGTACCGGCTGCGCAGCCGTTCCAGGGCCACGTCCGCGTGCGCCTCGCCCAGGCACCACAGGACGACCTGGTGGGTGTCCTGGTTCTGTTCGAGCCGCATGGTCGGGTCCTCGGCGACCAGCCGGGCCAGCCCCTGGGAGAGCTTGTCCTCGTCGGCCTTGCTGTGCGCCTGGATGGCGAGAGGGAGCAGCGGGTCGGGCATCTCCCACGGCTCCATGAGCAGCGGGTCGTCCTTGGCCGAAAGAGTGTCCCCGGTCTCCGCGCGGCTCAGCTTCGCGACACAGGCCAGGTCGCCCGCGATGCAGTGCGTGAGCGTCCGCTGCTGCTTGCCGAAGGGCGTGGACAGGGCGCCGATCCGCTCGTCCACGTCATGATCCTCGTGCCCCCGGTCGGCGAGGCCGTGCCCGGACACGTGCACCGTCGCGTCGGGACGCAACGTGCCGGAGAAGACCCGTACCAGCGAGATACGGCCCACGTAGGGGTCACTGGCGGTCTTGACGACCTCGGCGACCAGCGGTCCGTCGGGGTCGCAGGTCGCCTTGATCTCACGGGGCGTCCCCTCGGGCGTGGTGACGGCGGGCGTCTCGCGCTCCAGGGGGGTGGGGAAGCCGCCGGTGATCAGTTCGAGGAGCTCGACCGTGCCGAGGCCCTGCTTCGCGCCGTCGGCGGCGGGGGCGGCGGCCAGCACGGGGTGGAAGACCCCGCGGGCGACGGCCCGTTCCAGGTCGTCGACGAGGGTCGTGACGTCGATCTCCTCACCGCCGAGATAGCGGTCCATGAGGGTCTCGTCCTCGCTCTCCGCGATGATCCCCTCGATGAGCCGGTTCCGGGCCTCCTCGATCGCCGGCAGCTGCTCGGGGCCCGGCTCGGACTCCTTGCGCTCGCCGGAGGAGTAGTCGAACAGCTTCCGCGACAGCAGCCCGGTCAGCCCGGTCACGGGGGCGTGCCCGTCCGGACCCTGCGGGCCGCGCAGCGGCAGATAGAGCGGCAGTACGGCGTCGGGGTCGTCCCCGCCGAACGTCTGCGCGCACGTGCGGGTCATCTCCTCGAAGTCCGCCCGCGCGGCCTCCAGATGCGTCACCACGATCGCCCGGGGCATGCCGACCGCCGCGCACTCCTCCCACACCATGCGGGTCGAGCCGTCGACGCCGTCCGAGGCCGAGACGACGAAAAGGGCCGCGTCCGCCGCTCGCAGACCGGCCCTGAGTTCCCCGACGAAGTCGGCGTATCCGGGGGTGTCCAGCAGATTGATCTTGTACTCGCCCCATTCGACGGGGACGAGGGAGAGCTGCACCGAGCGTTGCTGACGGTGTTCGATCTCGTCGTAGTCGGAGACGGTGCCGCCGTCCTCCACACGGCCCGCCCGGTTCACCGCTCCCGCCGTCAGCGCGAGAGCCTCCACCAGGGTCGTCTTGCCCGATCCGGAGTGGCCGACCAGCACCACATTCCGTACGGACGCGGGATGGTCGGCCGCCGTAGCCCTGCCGGCGGCTCCGGGATGTGCGTTCGCCTTGTCGCCCATGGTCCTGCCTCCCGTGCACGGTGAGGTCACTGTGGGCGCGGACACGCGGATCCTCCCCCACACTCCGTCCGGGGGGACCCCCAGCGGTGTCGACTCCGGTGACGCCCGCGGTGTCTTTCGAGCTTTCCACTCGCGTCACCGCGCGTCCATACGAGGGACGGGATCGCTCCCCACGGCCCGGGGACACGGCGGGCTGGTGCCCGACGGTCGTACACGCGCGCGCGTGGCTACGATGGGCCAGCCGGATGGCCAACAGGGGCCACGCGGCGACACCGACCCTCGGGAAGGCCATGCTGAACAAGTACGCGCGTGCATTCTTCACGCGTGTCCTCACACCGTTCGCCGCGTTTCTGATCCGCAGGGGGGTCAGCCCCGACACGGTCACCCTCATCGGCACCGCCGGAGTGATCGCGGGCGCGTTGGTCTTCTACCCCCGGGGCGAGTTCTTCTGGGGCACGATCGTCATCACGCTCTTCGTCTTCTCGGACCTCGTCGACGGCAACATGGCCCGTCAGATGGGCCGTTCCAGCCGGTGGGGTGCCTTCCTCGACTCCACGCTCGACCGGGTCGCCGACGGCGCGATCTTCGGCGGCTTCGCCCTCTGGTACGCGGGCAAGGGCGACGACCTCGCCCTGTGCGCCGTGTCGATCTTCTGCCTGGCGAGCGGCCAGGTCGTGTCCTACACCAAGGCGCGCGGTGAGTCGATCGGTCTGCCGGTGGCGGTCAACGGACTCGTGGAGCGTGCAGAGCGACTGGTGATCTCGCTGGTGGCGGCCGGTCTCTCCGGTCTGCACGCGTTCGGTGTGCCGGGCATCGACGTCCTGCTGCCGATCGCCCTGTGGATCGTCGCCGTCGGCAGTCTCGTCACCCTGATCCAGCGTGTCGTCACCGTCCGTCGCGAGTCCGCCGAGGCGGAGGCGGAGGCGGCCGCCGCGACCGCGCAGGAGACGCCGGACAGCGCCAGGAACAGCGAGGCGACCCCGTGAGCGCTCTGCGGGAGCGGGCGGCCGACGGGCTGTACGGCCTCGGCTGGGCCACCGTCAGGAAACTCCCGGAGCCCGTCGCCGTACGCCTCGGCCGGACGATCGCCGACGCCACCTGGAAGCGGCGCGGCCCTCTCGTACGCCGCCTGGAATCCAACTACGCGCGCGTGGTGCCCGGCGCGAGCCCCGAGCGCCTCGCCGAGCTGTCCCGGGCCGGAATGCGCTCCTACCTGCGCTACTGGATGGAGTCCTTCCGCCTTCCCGCATGGAGCGAGGAGCGCATAAGGACCGGCGTCACCGTCAAGGACGTGCACCGCCTCACCGACGGCCTCGCCGCCGGCCGGGGCGTCGTCCTCGCCCTGCCGCACCTCGCCAACTGGGACCTCGCGGGCGCCTGGGTCACCACCGAGCTGAAGACCCCGTTCACGACGGTCGCCGAACGCCTCAAGCCCGAGACGCTCTACGACCGCTTCGTCGCCTACCGCGAGGGCCTCGGCATGGAGGTTCTCCCGCACACCGGCGGCTCCACCTTCGGCACCCTCGCGCGGCGGCTGCGCGACGGCGGGCTGGTCTGCCTGGTCGCCGACCGTGACCTGTCCGCGTCCGGCGTGGAGGTCGACTTCTTCGGCGAGCCCACCCGGATGCCCGCCGGACCGGCCCTCCTCGCCCAGCAGACCGGCGCGCTGCTGCTGCCGGTGACCCTCTGGTACGACGACTCGCCCGTGATGCGAGGACGCGTGCACGCCCCGATCGAGGTACCCGGGACAGGTACCCGAGCCGAGAAGACGTCCGTCATGACACAGGCGCTGGCGGACGCCTTCGCCACCGGCATCGCCGACCACCCGGAGGACTGGCACATGCTCCAGCGCTTGTGGCTCGCGGACCTGGACCCCGCGAAACGCCCCGACGGCCCAGGGAAAGCGGCGCCGGACCCCGCGCCGGACCCCGCGCCGGGTCCCGGGCGGGGCGCCGCGCCGGACGTCGAGAGCGGTTCCGGGAAGGGACACGCGTGAAGATCGGGATCGTCTGCCCGTACTCCTGGGACGTGCCCGGGGGAGTCCAGTTCCACATTCGCGACCTGGCCGACCACCTCGTCCGCCTCGGCCACGAGGTCTCGGTCCTCGCCCCCGCCGACGACGACACGCCGCTGCCGCCGTACGTCGTCTCGGCGGGCCGCGCGGTCCCGGTGCCCTACAACGGCTCGGTGGCCCGCCTGAACTTCGGCTTCCTGTCGGCGGCCCGGGTGCGGCGCTGGCTGCACGACGGCACGTTCGACGTGATCCACATCCATGAGCCGGCCTCCCCCTCGCTCGGCCTGCTGGCCTGCTGGGCCGCCCAGGGACCGATCGTCGCCACCTTCCACACCTCCAACCCGCGCTCCCGGGCGATGATCGCCGCGTACCCGATCCTGCAGCCCGCGCTGGAGAAGATCAGCGCGCGGATCGCCGTGAGCGAGTACGCCCGCCGCACCCTGGTCGAACACCTGGGCGGCGACGCGGTCGTCATCCCGAACGGCGTCGACGTCGACTTCTTCGCCCGCGCCAAGCCCCACCCCGACTGGCAGGGCGACACCCTCGGCTTCGTCGGCCGCATCGACGAACCCCGCAAGGGGCTCCCGGTGCTGATGAAGGCCCTCCCCAGGATCTTCGCCGAGCGCCCCCGGACCCGGCTGCTGGTCGCCGGGCGCGGTGACGAGGAGGAGGCGGTGGCGACGCTGCCCAAGGAACTGCGCTCCCGCGTGGAGTTCCTCGGCATGGTCAGCGACGAGGACAAGGCCCGCTTCCTGCGCAGCGTCGACCTCTACGTCGCCCCCAACACCGGCGGCGAGAGCTTCGGCATCATCCTCGTCGAGGCCATGTCCGCGGGCGCCCCCGTCCTCGCCTCCGACCTCGACGCCTTCGCCCAGGTCCTCGACCAGGGCAGCGCGGGCGAGCTGTTCGCCAACGAGGACGCGGACGCCCTGGCGACGGCCGCCGTACGCCTGCTCGGCGACCCGGACCGGCGCGCCGAACTCCGCGCCCGTGGCAGCGCGCACGTCCGGCGTTTCGACTGGTCGACCGTCGGCGCCGACATCCTCGGCGTCTACGAGACGGTCACGGAGGGGGCGGCCTCGGTGGCGGCGGACGAACGGGTGGGGCTGCGGGCCCGGTTGGGGCTGGCCCGGGACTGAGTACGCGGCGGTCGCGGGGGCCCCTCGGGCGGCTTTCACCTCGTATGCGGCGTTGATGGGCACCGGTAGTAGCCTTGCCGCCCGTGACTTCCACACTCATCTGGATCGCTGTCGTCCTCTTCGCGATCGGTCTGTATCTGAGCTGGACCGCGGGACGCCTCGACCGACTGCACGCGCGCATCGACGCCGCCCGCGCCGCGCTCGACGCGCAACTGCTGCGCCGGGCGTCGGTCGCCCAGGAACTGGCCACCTCCGGGGTGCTGGACCCGGCCGCCTCGATCGTCCTCTACGAGGCGGCCCACGCGGCGCGGCAGGCCGAGGAGGAGCAGCGCGAGGTCGCCGAGAGCGAGCTGAGCCAGGCGTTGCGGGCCGTGCTCGCGGAAGCGCAGCAGGTGGAGGTGGTACGGGAGGCGCCGGGCGGGGAGGACGCCGCGAACGAGCTGGCGCAGGCCGTGCGCCGGGTGCCGATGGCCCGGCGTTTCCACAACGACGCGGTGCGGGCGGCGCGTGCGCTGCGGCGGCATCGCACGGTGCGGTGGTTCCGGCTCGCCGGGCACGCCCCGTTCCCGCTCGCCTTCGAGATGGACGACGAGCCGCCGACGGCGTTGGCCGACCGGGCGACCGCGTGAGGTCTTCGGGCGCCTGAGGGGGTGGGGGTGCGTGGTTCGTCGGCGCACCCGACAAGGCGCCTCCACAAAACGATCCACCGCCTCCCCATTGGCCCTTGCAGTGGACTGCACTCCTCGCGTTTCCTCGGTGACTGCAGAGATTGCAGCAACCCTCTTCCCCGAGCTTCCCCCGAGCGAGGTCAACCCGTGTCCAGCACGCTCTCCCCCTCCGCCCAGACCCCCGAGACCGGCACCGCCCGCGTGAAGCGCGGCATGGCCGAGCAGCTCAAGGGCGGTGTGATCATGGACGTCGTCACCCCCGAGCAGGCCAAGATCGCCGAGGACGCGGGCGCCGTCGCCGTCATGGCCCTGGAGCGGGTCCCCGCCGACATCCGCAAGGACGGCGGCGTGGCCCGGATGTCCGACCCGGACATGATCGAGGGCATCATCGAGGCCGTCTCCATCCCGGTCATGGCCAAGTCCCGCATCGGCCACTTCGTCGAGGCCCAGGTCCTGCAGTCCCTCGGCGTGGACTACATCGACGAGTCCGAGGTCCTCACCCCGGCCGACGAGGTCAACCACAGCGACAAGTTCGCGTTCACGACCCCGTTCGTCTGCGGCGCCACCAACCTGGGCGAGGCCCTGCGCCGCATCGCCGAGGGCGCCGCGATGATCCGTTCCAAGGGCGAGGCCGGCACCGGCAACGTCGTCGAGGCCGTCCGCCACCTGCGCCAGATCAAGAACGAGATCGCCCGCCTGCGCGGCTACGACAACAACGAGCTGTACGCCGCCGCCAAGGAGCTGCGCGCCCCGTACGAGCTGGTCAAGGAGGTCTCCGAGCTGGGCAAGCTCCCGGTGGTCCTCTTCTCCGCCGGTGGCGTGGCGACCCCCGCCGACGCCGCGCTGATGCGCCAGCTCGGTGCCGAGGGCGTCTTCGTCGGCTCCGGCATCTTCAAGTCCGGCGACCCGGCCAAGCGCGCCGCCGCCATCGTGAAGGCCACCACCTTCTACGACGACCCGAAGATCATCGCGGACGCCTCCCGCAACCTGGGCGAGGCCATGGTCGGCATCAACTGCGACACCCTCCCCGAGTCCGAGCGCTACGCGAACCGGGGCTGGTAAGCACCCATGAGCGACACCCCCGTCATAGGCGTCCTGGCCCTCCAGGGCGACGTGCGGGAGCACCTCGTCGCCCTGGCCGCGGCCGACGCCGTGGCCAGGCCGGTGCGGCGCCCCGAGGAACTCGCCGAGGTGGACGGCCTCGTCATCCCCGGCGGCGAGTCCACCACCATCTCCAAGCTGGCCGTGCTCTTCGGCGTGATGGAGCCCCTCCGCGCGCGCGTGCGCGAAGGCCTGCCCGTCTACGGCACCTGCGCCGGACTGATCATGCTCGCCGACAAGATCCTCGACCCGCGTTCGGGCCAGGAGACGATCGGCGGCATCGACATGATCGTGCGCCGCAACGCCTTCGGCCGGCAGAACGAGTCCTTCGAGGCGGCGGTCGACGTCAGGGGCGTCGAGGGCGCCCCCGTCGAGGGCGTCTTCATCCGTGCCCCCTGGGTCGAGTCCGTGGGCGCCCGGACGGAGGTGCTGGCCGAGCACGAGGGCCACATCGTCGCCGTACGTCAGGGCAACGCCCTCGCCACGTCGTTCCACCCGGAGCTGACCGGCGACCACCGGCTGCACGCGCTGTTCGTCGAGATGGTGCGCGCGAACAGGGCGGCGGAGTCCTTGTAGGATCTCTGGGGTTCGTTGCAGAGATGGGTTACGCGAAGGAGACAGGCAGATGTCCGGCCACTCTAAATGGGCTACGACGAAGCACAAGAAGGCCGTGATCGATGCCAAGCGCGGCAAGCTCTTCGCGAAGCTGATCAAGAACATCGAGGTCGCGGCCCGGATGGGCGGCGTCGACATCGAGGGCAACCCGACCCTGTACGACGCCATCCAGAAGGCGAAGAAGCAGTCGGTCCCCAACAAGAACATCGACTCCGCGGTCAAGCGCGGTGGCGGCCTCGAGGCCGGCGGCGCCGACTACGAGACGATCATGTACGAGGGCTACGGGCCGAACGGTGTCGCGGTGCTCATCGAGTGCCTCACCGACAACCGCAACCGCGCCGCCTCCGACGTCCGTGTCGCCATGACCCGCAACGGCGGCTCGATGGCCGACCCGGGCTCCGTGTCGTACCTCTTCAACCGCAAGGGCGTCGTCATCGTCCCCAAGGGCGAGCTGTCCGAGGACGACGTCCTGGAGGTCGTGCTCGACGCGGGCGCCGAGGAGGTCAACGACCTGGGCGAGGCGTTCGAGGTGCTCAGCGAGGCCACCGACATGGTCGCGGTCCGCACCTCCCTCCAGGAAGCCGGGATCGACTACGACTCCGCCGAGGCCAACTTCGTCCCGACCATGCAGGTCGAGCTGGACGAGGAGGGCGCCAGGAAGATCTTCAAGCTGATCGACGCCCTGGAGGACAGCGACGACGTGCAGAACGTCTTCGCCAACTTCGACGTGAGCGACGACGTCATGGCCAAGGTCGACGCGTAGGTCTCCGCCAGGAGCCGGACGAACTCCGGGGCCGCAGGGCCTCGACGGGCCGACGGGACACACCCCGTCGGCCCGTCGCGCTGTCGGCCGTTGTCAGTGGCACCCGATAGCCTGCACAAACAGGTGGTCGATGGGAGGGGCGCGTGCGCGTACTGGGGGTGGACCCGGGGCTGACCCGTTGCGGTGTCGGGGTCGTGGAAGGCGTCGCCGGGCGGCCGCTCACCATGCTCGGCGTCGGTGTCGTCCGCACGCCCGCGGACGCGGAGTTGGGGCACCGTCTCGTCGCGATCGAGCAGGGCATCGAGCAGTGGCTCGACGAGCACCGCCCCGAATGCGTCGCCGTGGAACGGGTGTTCAGCCAGCACAACGTACGCACGGTCATGGGCACCGCCCAGGCCAGCGCCGTCGCGATGCTCTGCGCCGCCCGCCGCGGCATCCCCGTCGCCCTGCACACCCCGAGCGAGGTCAAGGCCGCCGTCACCGGCAGCGGCCGCGCCGACAAGGCCCAGGTCGGGGCCATGGTCACCCGCCTCCTCCGGCTCGACGCACCCCCGAAGCCCGCGGACGCCGCCGACGCCCTCGCCCTCGCCATCTGCCACATCTGGCGGGCCCCCGCACAGAACCGCCTCCAGCAGGCCGTCGCCCTGCACGCGACCAAGACGTCGAACGCGTCGAACGCGCAGCGTGCGGCGAAGGCGGCACCGAACGCACTGAAAGGCCGTACGGCATGATCGCCTTCGTCAGCGGCACGGTCGCCGCACTCGCCCCCGACACCGCCGTGATCGAGGTGGGCGGGGTCGGCATGGCCCTGCAGTGCACGCCGAACACCCTGTCCACCCTGCGGCTCGGACAGCCGGCCAAGCTCGCCACCTCCCTCGTCGTACGGGAGGACTCGCTCACCCTGTACGGATTCGTGGACGACGACGAACGCCAGGTCTTCCAACTGCTGCAGACCGCGAGCGGGGTCGGCCCGCGCCTGGCCCAGGCGATGCTCGGGGTGCACACCCCCGACGCACTGCGCCGAGCCGTGGCCACCGGTGACGAGAAGGCGCTGATCGCCGTCCCCGGCATCGGCAGGAAGGGCGCCCAGAAGCTGCTGCTCGAACTGAAGGACCGCCTCGGCGAGCCCATCGGCGCCCCCGCGATCGGCGCCCCGGTCACCCAGGGCTGGCGCGACCAGTTGCACGCCGCCCTGATCGGCCTCGGGTACGCCACCCGCGAGGCCGACGAGGCCGTGGCGGCCGTCGCCCCCCAGGCCGAGGCCGCCGAAGGCACGCCCCAGGTCGGCCAGTTGCTGAAGGCGGCACTCCAGACCCTCAACAGAGCGCGCTGACCGGCCTGTTCGAGGCCTCGTACCCGTCCCGCACGACCGGTACGGCCCACCCGCTCCCTCCGACCGCGACCGCGAGGCACACGCAATGAACTGGGACGACACGACCGACGACACCGCCGCCGAGCGGCTGGTGGGCTCTGTCGCCGACCGTGAGGACCAGGCCGTCGAGGCCGCCCTGCGCCCCAAGGACCTGGACGAGTTCATCGGTCAGGAGAAGGTCCGTGAACAGCTCGACCTCGTCCTGCGTGCCGCACGCGCGCGCGGGGCCACGGCCGACCACGTGCTGCTCTCCGGCGCCCCCGGCCTCGGCAAGACCACCCTCTCGATGATCATCGCGGCCGAGATGGGCGCCCCCATCCGGATCACCTCCGGCCCCGCCATCCAGCACGCCGGCGACCTCGCCGCGATCCTCTCCTCCCTGCAGGAGGGCGAGGTCCTCTTCCTCGACGAGATCCACCGCATGTCCCGGCCCGCCGAGGAGATGCTGTACATGGCGATGGAGGACTTCCGCGTCGACGTGATCGTCGGCAAGGGCCCCGGCGCCACCGCGATCCCCCTCGAACTGCCGCCCTTCACCCTGGTCGGCGCCACCACGCGCGCGGGACTGCTGCCGCCGCCGCTGCGCGACCGCTTCGGCTTCACCGCGCACATGGAGTTCTACGAGCCCGCCGAGCTGGAGCGGGTCATCCACCGCTCGGCGAGCCTCCTCGACGTCGAGATCGACCCGGCCGGTGCCGCGGAGATCGCGGGCCGCTCGCGCGGCACCCCCCGTATCGCCAACCGCCTGCTGCGCCGCGTCCGGGACTACGCGCAGGTCAAGGCGGACGGCTTCATCACGCGCGACATCGCCGGGGCCGCCCTCGCCGTCTACGAGGTGGACGGCCGCGGCCTCGACCGCCTCGACCGGGGCGTCCTCGAAGCGCTGCTCAAGCTGTTCGGCGGCGGACCCGTCGGCCTGTCCACCCTCGCCGTCGCCGTGGGGGAGGAGCGCGAGACCGTCGAGGAGGTCGCCGAGCCCTTCCTCGTCCGTGAGGGACTGCTCGCCCGGACCCCCCGCGGCCGGGTGGCGACCCCCGCCGCCTGGGCCCACCTCGGACTCACCCCGCCACGCGGCACGACCGGCGGAAACGGACAACAGGACCTGTTCGGGGCGTGACCCTCTCGTGACGGCGCGGTACTCGCCCGGCATGGAACCCCGGTGACATGCTGTGCGTTGTTCCATCACGGCGGACTCGCTTAGACTCCGCCGATGCCGCCCCTGTCGGCAGCGCACACACCCCCAACCATCAGGCCGCTCGCCATCGCGGTCGTGTGAAGGAAGTTCCGACCCGTGAGTCTCGTGACCCTCCTCCCGTTCATCGTGCTCATCGGGGCCATGATCCTGATGACCCGATCGGCCAAGAAGAAGCAGCAGCAGGCCGTCGACATGCGGAACCAGTTGCAGCCCGGTTCCGGCGTCCGCACGATCGGGGGCATGTACGCGACCGTCAAGGAGGTCAGCGAGGACACTCTCCTCCTCGACGCCGGGCCGGGCGTCGAGCTGCTGTTCGCCAAGAACGCCATCGGTGCCGTCCTCAGCGACGAGGAGTACAACCGGATCGTCCACGGCATCGAGCACGACCTGAAGTCCGATGTCGTCCCCGACGACGCCTCCGCCCTCACCGAGACCGACGAGCCCTCCGACGACGCTTCCGCCGCTTCCGACGACAAGCCCATCGACCTCGGCAAGAAGGACGCGTCCGACGACGTGACCGACGAGACCGCCGAGGCGAAGGACGACGACACCAAGTCCGTCGAAGCAGAGCCGAAGAAGACCGACGGCGAGTCCGACGCGAAGTAGTCACGTCCCGGGAGTGCGAGCGAGAACCGCCCGCGCCCCGGGAACGTGCCGTTTTCGCCCGGATTCCCGACACCAGTCATGGCCGCCCCCGCGCTGACCCCGCCCGGCGGCCCGAGAGGGAGTACGAGAAGGTGGCAGCACCGAAGAAGGGCCGGAGCGCGAGTGCCCAGAGCAAGCCTGGGCGCGCGCTGGCCCTCATCCTGATCGCCCTTGTGGCGCTCACCGGGGGAATGTTCGCCTCCGGACACACCAAGCCGCGTCTCGGCATCGACCTCGCCGGTGGTACGAGCATCACACTGACGGCGGTCAACGAGCCGGGCGAGCCCAACGCGATCAACAAGACCAACATGGACACCGCGGTCGAGATCATGAACCGCCGTGTCAACGGTCTGGGTGTGTCGGAAGCCGAGGTCCAGACCCAGGGCAGCGACAACATCATTGTCAACATTCCCAAGGGCACGGATTCCGAAGAGGCCAGGGACCAGGTCGGCACCACCGCGAAGCTGTACTTCCGCCCGGTTCTCCAGAGCCAGATCGGCTCCGGCGCGACCCAGACTCCGAGCGGCTCGCCGAGCACAGGCGCCAGTGGCAGCGGCTCGCCGAGCCCGTCGAAGTCCGACGGCAAGGACGAGGCCACCGAGCCCGGGGCCGGTGACTCCGCCAGCCCGTCGTCCTCCGCCACGTCCCAGGGCCGTGCGGTCACCGACGCGCTGAAGGCCGACCCCACGCCCTCCGGCAGCGGGTCCGCGTCCGCCAAGGCCACCGGCAGCGCCTCGCCGTCGGCGAGCCCCAGCGTCGACCCGGAGACCCAGGCGCTCCAGGCCAAGTTCGCCGCCCTGGACTGCAACGACCCCAAGCAGCGTGCCAAGGCCGGCAAGGGCAAGACCACCGACGTCGTCGTGGCCTGCGGCCAGGACAACGGTGCCTGGAGCAAGTTCGTGCTCGGCCCGGTCGGGGTCGACGGCACCGAGGTCGACAAGGCCAAGGCGCTGCTCGACACGCAGAACGGCACCGGCTGGCAGGTCGTCATGGACTTCGACTCCAAGGGAGCGAAGAAGTTCGCCGACATCACCGGCCAGCTGGCGACCCAGACCTCCCCGCAGAACGAGTTCGCGATCGTCCTGGACGACGAGGTCGTCTCCCACCCCTACGTGCGCGCGGCGGTCACCGGCGGCAACGCCGAGATCTCCGGCAGCTTCACGCAGGAGGAGGCCCAGAACCTCGCCAACATGCTGTCCTACGGCGCGCTCCCGCTGACCTTCAAGGAGTCCAGCGTCACCACCGTCAGCCCCGCGCTCGGCGGTGACCAGCTGCACGCCGGTCTGATCGCCGGCGCGATCGGTCTGGCCCTGGTCATGGTCTACCTGATCGCCTACTACCGCGGTCTGTCGCTGATCGCCATCGCCTCGCTGCTGATGTCGGCGGCCCTGACCTACGTGCTCATGGCGCTGCTCGGTCCGGCCATCGGCTTCGCGCTGAACCTCCCGGCGGTCTGCGGTGCGATCGTCGCGATCGGTATCACGGCGGACTCGTTCATCGTGTACTTCGAACGCGTACGGGACGAGATCCGCGAGGGCCGCACGCTGCGCCCCGCCGTCGAGCGGGCATGGCCGCGCGCCCGGCGCACCATCCTGGTCTCCGACTTCGTGTCGTTCCTCTCCGCCGCGGTGCTCTTCGTCGTCACCGTCGGAAAGGTCCAGGGCTTCGCGTTCACGCTCGGTCTGACGACCGTGCTCGACGTCGTCGTCGTCTTCTTCTTCACGAAGCCGCTCCTGACGCTGCTGGCCCGCACCAAGTTCTTCGGCAACGGCCACAGCTGGTCCGGGCTCGACCCCAAGCGGCTGGGAGCCCGGCCGCCGCTGCGCCGCACCCGCCGTCCCGCCGTCCCCGCCGACCCGAAGGAGGCCTGAGATGTCGAAGCTCGGTGACCTCGGAGCCCGACTCCACCGCGGCGAGGTCGGTTACGACTTCGTCGGCAACCGCAAGATCTGGTACGGCGTCTCGATCCTGATCACCATCACGGCCATCGTCGGCCTGGCGGTGCGCGGCCTGAGCATGGGCATCGAATTCCAGGGCGGCGCCGTCTTCACCACGGAGCGGACGAGCGTCTCGGTCGCCCAGGCCGAGAAGTACGCGGAGGAGGCCTCCGGCCACGACGCGATCGTGCAGAAGCTCGGCAACGACACCCTGCGCATCCAGATCTCCGGCGTGGACACGGCCAAGTCCGACGAGATCCAGAAAGAGCTCGCCAAGGACCTCAAGGTCGACGCGGACACGATCAACGCCGACCTGGTCGGCCCCAGTTGGGGTGAGCAGATCGCCACCAAGGCCTGGCAGGGCCTCGCGATCTTCCTGGTCCTCGTGGTGATCTACCTGGCGATCGCGTTCGAGTTCCGGATGGCCATCGCCGCGTTCGTCGCCCTGATCCACGACATCACGATCACGATCGGTATCTACGCCCTCGTCGGCTTCGAGGTGACGCCGGGCACGGTGATCGGTCTGCTCACGATCCTCGGTTACTCGCTGTACGACACCGTCGTCGTCTTCGACAGCCTCAAGGAGCAGACGAAGGACATCACCAAGCAGAACCGCTGGACGTACGCCGAGATCGCCAACCGTTCGATCAACAGCACCCTGGTGCGGTCGATCAACACCACCGTGGTCGCGCTGCTGCCGGTCGCCGGTCTGCTGTTCATCGGTGGCGGTGTCCTCGGCGCCGGCATGCTCAACGACATCTCGCTGTCGCTCTTCGTCGGCCTCGCGGCCGGTGCGTACTCGTCGATCTTCATCGCCACGCCGCTCGTCGCCGACCTCAAGGAGCGCGAGCCGCAGCTGAAGGCCCTCAAGAAGCGCGTCCTCGCCAAGCGGGCCCAGGCCGAGCACGGCGGCGCGGACCCGGCGGACGACGACGCGTACGACGACGAGCCGACGGACGCCACCCCCGCGGTGGTGGGCCCCCGGGCCCAGTCCGGGAGCCGCAGCCGCGGCCGGGGCGGGAAGCGACGATGACCGAGCTCGCGGAAGTCACGACGCTGCTGCTCAGCCGCATCCGGGACGTCGCCGACCACCCGGAGCCGGGCGTGATGTTCAAGGACATCACCCCGCTGCTGGCCGACCCGACGGCGTTCACCGCCCTGACGGACGCGCTGGCGGAGCTGACCGTGCGGCACGGCGCCACGAAGATCGTCGGCCTGGAGGCCCGGGGCTTCATCCTGGGCGCCCCGGCCGCCGTCCGCGCGGGCGTCGGCTTCATCCCCGTACGCAAGGCGGGCAAGCTCCCCGGAGCCACGCTCAGCCAGGCCTACGACCTGGAGTACGGCTCTGCCGAGATCGAGGTGCACGCCGAGGACCTGGCCGCGGGCGACCGCGTCATGGTCATCGACGACGTCCTCGCCACCGGTGGCACCGCCGAGGCCTCCCTCCAGCTGATCCGCCGCGCGGGCGCCGAGGTCGCGGGTGTCGCGGTGCTGATGGAGCTGTCCTTCCTGGCGGGCCGGCGGCGTCTGGAGTCCGCGCTGGCCGGGGCGCCGCTGGAGGCCCTGATCACCGTCTGAGCACAGCCGACGACCGCGCCGAGGGCGCCCCGGGACGTTTCCCGGGGCGCCCTTCGCCGTCCGACGCCCCCGCATCCGAAGGGATGGGCGGCTCCCAGGAATCCGCAGGCCGCCCCTCGTGTTGCAGGGGTAGACGTCCCTCACAGTGGCCTGAAGGCGATCCTGGGACGCGGGATCGCTACCATGGGTGCTCCGGAGCCTGACCGGGGGACCCGGATCGCGCACGAGGAGCCCTCTTGGCAGACGAGGCCCAGCACCTGACCGCCGCCAAGCCCGAGTCCGCCTCGGGCCCCGCGGCCAAGCCCGCGCAGGACGAGACGAAGCCCGCGAACCCCGCGACGGCGAAGTCCGCGCAGAGCCCGGTCGAGCACGCCCAGTCCGCGCCCGCCGACAAGGCCGCGGGCTCCTCGCGCCCCAAGCCGGACCCGGCCGACAGCACCGCTCCCGCGCCCGCACCCCGCCCCGCGGCCACGGGCCAGCCCGCGCGCTCCGGCTCCTCCAACCGCGTGCGCGCCCGCCTCGCCCGTCTCGGCGTGCAGCGCTCCAACCCGTACAACCCGGTCCTGGAGCCGCTGCTGCGGATCGTGCGCGGCAACGACCCGAAGATCGAGACGGCGACGCTGCGCCAGATCGAGAAGGCCTACCAGGTCGCCGAGCGCTGGCACCGCGGCCAGAAGCGCAAGAGCGGCGACCCGTACATCACGCACCCCCTCGCGGTGACCACGATCCTCGCCGAGCTGGGTATGGATCCGGCCACTCTGATGGCCGGTCTGCTGCACGACACGGTCGAGGACACCGAGTACGGCCTCGACCAGCTCCGCCGCGACTTCGGCGACTCCGTCGGTCTCCTCGTCGACGGCGTCACCAAGCTGGACAAGGTCAAGTTCGGCGAGGCCGCCCAGGCCGAGACCGTGCGCAAGATGGTCGTCGCCATGGCCAAGGACCCCCGCGTCCTGGTCATCAAGCTCGCCGACCGCCTGCACAACATGCGCACCATGCGCTACCTCAAGCGCGAGAAGCAGGAGAAGAAGGCGCGCGAGACCCTGGAGATCTACGCGCCCCTCGCCCACCGCCTGGGCATGAACACCATCAAGTGGGAGCTGGAGGACCTCGCCTTCGCGATCCTCTACCCCAAGATGTACGACGAGATCGTCCGCCTGGTGGCCGAGCGGGCACCGAAGCGTGACGAGTACCTGGCCATAGTGACCGACGAGGTCCAGCAGGACCTGCGGGCCGCCCGCATCAAGGCGACCGTCACCGGCCGCCCCAAGCACTACTACAGCGTCTACCAGAAGATGATCGTCCGCGGTCGCGACTTCGCGGAGATCTACGACCTGGTCGGCATTCGCGTTTTGGTGGACACGGTCCGCGACTGCTACGCGGCCCTGGGCACCGTCCACGCCCGCTGGAACCCGGTTCCGGGGCGGTTCAAGGACTACATCGCGATGCCCAAGTTCAACATGTACCAGTCGCTGCACACGACGGTCATCGGACCCAACGGCAAGCCGGTCGAACTCCAGATCCGGACGTTCGACATGCACCGCCGCGCCGAGTACGGCATCGCCGCGCACTGGAAGTACAAGCAGGAGGCCGTCGCCGGTGCCTCCAAGGTGCGCTCGGACCAGCCGCGGACCACCGGCAAGGACGACCACCTCAACGACATGGCCTGGCTGCGGCAGCTGCTGGACTGGCAGAAGGAGACCGAGGACCCCGGCGAGTTCCTGGAGTCCCTGCGCTTCGACCTGTCCCGCAACGAGGTCTTCGTCTTCACGCCCAAGGGCGACGTGATAGCGCTGCCGGCCGGCGCGACACCGGTGGACTTCTCGTACGCGGTGCACACCGAGGTGGGCCACCGCACCATAGGGGCCCGCGTCAACGGACGTCTCGTCCCGCTGGAATCGACCCTGGACAACGGCGACCTCGTGGAGGTCTTCACGTCCAAGGCGGCCGGAGCCGGACCGTCCCGGGACTGGCTGAACTTCGTCAAGTCCCCGAGGGCCCGCAACAAGATCCGCGGCTGGTTCTCCAAGGAGCGGCGCGACGAGGCCATCGAGCAGGGCAAGGACGCCATCGTCCGCGCCATGCGCAAGCAGAACCTGCCGATCCAGCGCATCCTCACCGGAGACTCGCTCGTCACCCTCGCCCATGAGATGCGCTACCCGGACATCTCCGCCCTCTACGCGGCCATCGGCGAGGGCCATGTCTCCGCCCAGAGCGTCGTGCAGAAGCTCGTCCAGGCACTCGGCGGCGAGGAGGCGGCCACCGAGGAGATCGACGAGTCGGTACCGCCCACCCACGGCCGCAGCCGCAAGCGCCGCGGCAGCAACGACCCCGGTGTCGTGGTCAAGGGCGTCGACGACGTCTGGGTCAAGCTCGCCCGCTGTTGCACCCCCGTCCCCGGCGACCCCATCATCGGCTTCGTCACCCGCGGCAGCGGCGTGTCGGTGCACCGCAACGACTGCGTCAACATCGAGTCGCTCTCACGCGAACCCGAGCGGATCCTCGAAGTCGAGTGGGCGCCCACCCAGTCCTCGGTCTTCCTCGTGGCCATACAGGTCGAGGCCCTGGACCGCAGCAGGCTGCTCTCGGACGTCACCCGCGTCCTGTCCGACCAGCACGTCAACATCCTCTCCGCCGCCGTCCAGACCTCCCGCGACCGCGTCGCCACCTCCCGGTTCACCTTCGAGATGGGCGACCCGAAGCACCTGGGCCACGTCCTGAAGGCCGTACGCGGTGTCGAGGGCGTCTACGACGTGTACCGGGTGACCTCGGCGCGCAGGCCGTAGACCCGGCCCGGCACGGACGAGAGGGGCTCCCGCACGAATCGTGCGG
>NZ_JBSFCF010000039.1:0-85978 GCF_053593335.1 Streptomyces sp. NPDC002324 | reverse complement strand
ACGGCGGTGGTCTTGCCGGCACCGTTCTGCCCCAGCAGGGCGAACACGGACCCGGCCGGGATACGCAGATCGATGCCGTCGAGGACGGTCTTGTCACCGTAGGACTTGCGCAGACCGAGGGCGGAGACGGCCGCGGAGGGGACGGTGGACGTCCGGGAACCGTCCCGACCGTCCTCATTTTTGGATGTGGGCATGACAGATGAAGGCATGGCGCCCTCCCGTTCGAAGGCTGAAGTGGTGTGGGGTGTGTGAGGGTCGCGGCCGAAGCCGCCGAGGGTCAGACCTTGGCGCGGCGGATGTCGATGTTTCCGTACCGGGTGCGGGCGCGGACCTCGACGGTGTCCCCCGTCCCGTCCGGGGTCTCGGACGAGGTGAGGGTGTTGCGTACCTGGCCGGAGTTCGAGCTGACGTCGAGCCAGGCGGCAGTGCCCTCGCGGATACCGACCTCGATGGCGCCGTAGGAGGTCTCCAACTGGACCGTGCCGCGTGCCACTTCGCCTACGCGCAGAGTGCCGTGGGCGGTGGCGGCGGTGACCGAGTCCTCGGCGCGCGCGATGTCGATGTCGCCGTTGGCGCCGCGCACCCGCAGCTCGCCGGTCGCTGCGCCGACGGTCGTGGTGCCGTGCGAGTTCTTCAGGACGGCGGGACCGTCGACGATGCCGACGCGCATGCTGCCGGAGCTGGTGGTGATCTCGGCCCTGCCCTCCACCCGGTCCACGGTGATCGAGCCGTGCGAGGCGGTCAGGTGCAGAGGGCCGGTCGTGTCGAGGCGGACGTCGCCGGAGGACGTCTTCACGCGGACCTCGCCGAGCCGGCCTTCGCCGAGCACCTGGACCCAGGCGCCGGTCATGTCGACGCGCGAGCCCGTGGGCAGTTCGACCGTCACGTCCACGGTGCCGGTACGGCCGATGCCGAGACCGAGCAGATTGGGCTTCGGCGTCCGGACGGTCAGTACACCGCTCGCGTAGGTGGCCTCGGTCTGGTCGGCCGTCCGCACGTCCAGGTCCTTCTTCGGGTCACGGGGCCGCACCTCGACGACGGTGTCGAGGCGGTCGCCCGCGGTGAACTGGATGGAACCGGCCTCCACGTGCGCCGTGGCCGAGATCGGTTCGGGAGTGTCGAAAGAAGGCATGGCTGTCCCGTCCTCATGGGTCCTTGAGTCGTCCCCGCTGGTGGGACGTGGTGTGGGTGAAGTGGCGTAGGTGAAGTGGTGCGGGCTGAGGGAGCGGTCAGCGCACCCAGCCCGTGAAGCTCTGTCCGACGGTCCGGGCCCTCTCGGTCGTACGCGTCGACCGTGCGCCGCCGTCGACCGCGGCGGACACGGTGCGCACCAGCCACGCGTTGACCGACAGCCCCTCGCGGTTCGCGGCCTCCTCGGCGCGGGCCTTGAGCTGGCTCGGCAGGCGCAGATTGACGCGGGCGGTGCCGCCCTCGTCCCCGTCGGCCGGGTACGCGGCGGGCAGCGGTTCCACGGGGGCGGCCGGTTCGGCGGGCACGCCGCCGTGGACGGGCGGCGGTGTCACGACGAAGTCGGGGTCGAGCCCGCGCAGCCGTACGTCGACCGAGCCGGGGGCGAGTTCGCGGGTGATCTCGTCCATCGCGGCGGAGAGCACGTTGAGCATGGTCAGCCGGGTCGCCGACTCCAGGGGGGCGGTGAGCCGCTCGGCCAGCTCGCGTGCTTCTTCGCCGCCGGCTTCGGCGGCCACCGCGAGTTCGCGGCGGAGGGTGTCGACATAGGGCGTGAGGTCCATGACGCCATCATGGCGCCACAGTGGCTCCATGTGCAAGTCTCCTGGCGACTTTTCCCTGCCGGTGGAGGCGAAGTCGCCTCTGATCTGCGAAAACGAGTCGGCGTCGAAAGGGGTCCCGGTGATGCCACATCCGCGCCAACGCCTGCGATGGCGCGATGCGGCGCCAAGTGGCGCCAAGTGGCACCGAGAGTGCCACGCCTGGCGCCACGCGTCGCCGGCCGCGTCATTCCGTCCTACCCCTGCTGCTGTGCCGACCTGCCCCGCTCACCGAGGCGCGGCCGCCGGGTCGGCAATCCGGTCGCGTGTCTGTTCGGTCAGCGGGAAGAATGCGCGGGCCACCCCGCCACCACGAGGAGTGATCCGATGACCGGTCCGCACCACGCCCACGCCGCCCTGGACGGGCTGGTGATGGGCGATGCCTTCGGCGACAGCTGGTTCACGCGCTCCGACGAGAACGCCGAGGAACTGTGGGCCGCGCGGGACCCACGTCCGCAGCCGTGGCCGTGGACGGACGATTCCGCCATGGCCTTCGTCCTGTTCGCCCACCTGAAGGCCCATGGGGAGGTCCGGCCGGACGGCTTGGCAGGCGAGTTCGCCGCCGAGTACGCGAGGGACCCCGGCCGCAAGTACGGGCCGTCGATGCACGGTGTGCTCCGGAGCATTCGCGAGGACGGGGACTGGCGGGCCGTCACCACGGCACAGTTCGCCGGTCAGGGCTCCTACGGAAACGGCGCCGCGATGCGGGTCGCCCCCCTCGGGGCATGGTTCCGGGACGATCTGCCGGCTGCCGTCGAGCAGGCCCGTCTGTCCGCGCTGACCACGCACGCCCACCCCGAGGCCGTCGCCGGCGCCGTGGCCGTGGCGGTCGCCGCGGCGCTGGCAGCCGCCGACGAGAGCCCGGACGCCCCGCCACGCGCGGAGTTCCTGCGGGAGGTCGCCGACCACGTGCCGGACAGCGATGTCCGCTCCCGGCTCCTGGTCGCCGCGAACTTCTCCGACCGTACGTCGGTGCGCCACGCGGCGTCCGTACTGGGTTCGGGGACGCTGATCTCGGCCCCGGACACGGTCCCGTTCGCCCTGTGGTCCGCCGCGGGTCATCTGGACGACCTGGGCGGGGCGCTGTGGCAGACCGTCGCGGGGTGGGGCGACCGCGACACCACCTGCGCGATCGCGGGAGGAGTCGTCGCGTCCCGCACCGGCACCGGTGGGCTTCCCGCGTCGTGGCACGAGGCCCGCGAGGACATTCCCGGCTGGAGCGGTTGGGAAGTTCCCGCGGTGGTCCGCAACGGCGTCGAGTAGCCCTGCCGTCGGCGGCTGCCCGCTGCCCGCTGCCCGCTGCCTGTGCTCGTATCCCGTCCGCCCGCCCGACAGGTGCGCGGCGGCCCGGCGGCCCGGCGGTCGCCGCGTCCGGGGGCGAGCGGAGCATGATCCCTGCCAAGCCGGATTCCTGCCGGAACGCCTGCGGCGCCGCCACCCCCCGCGGCGAGAATTCGCCCCCGCCTCCGGGGCGAGGGCGGTCAGCGCCCGCCGTCGGCCTCCGAAGGCGCCGGTACCGGCCGCCGCAGCAGGTAGACGCCCGCGATCGACACCAGAAGCGCCATGCACGCGATGAACACCAGCCCGGCTCCCTCCAGGCCCAGCGGTTCCGCCAGCAGTCCCACGCCGATCACCGGCACCGAGATACCCGTGTAGGCCACCACGAACAGTGCCGAGATCACGGCCGCGCGCCGGTCCGCCCCGGAGGCCGCGGCCACGGCGGAGAGCGCACCGCGAAACGCCAGCCCCTGGCCCACCCCGCCGACGACGGCGCTCAGCACCACCAGCGGCAGCAGGTCCCATCGCAGAGCGCCGGCCAGCAGCGCCAGCCCGGCGAGGAGCCCGGCGCAGCCCAGCGGCAGGGACCGGCTCATGCCGACCCGGCCGACGGCCAGCTGTCCGGCGGTCGAGGAGAAGAAGGCCAGGGCGACGACCAGTCCGCTCACCGCGTGGTCGTGGACGTCCAGGGACTGGGCCAGGAAGGCCGGGCTGACCGAGGTGAACACCCCGAACAGGGCGAAGCCGACGAAGGAGGCGGCGGCAGCCGGCCCGAAGACCGCCCGTACCCGAGGGGACAGGCTGGGCCGTTGCGGCCGTACGGCGCTCAGCGGCCGGATCTCCCGTACGGTCTCCGGAAGCCGCAGCAGCACGACGGCCGAGCAGGCGACCAGCGCGAGGTGGACGGCGAACGGCAGATACAGCGGCTGGGCGGCGTACTGCGCGAGCACCCCGGCGAGCAGCGGGCCGCAGCCGAGCCCGCCCATGTTCGCGGCGGTGGCCACGAACGTGGCCCGCGAGGCCCCGCCGGGCGGCGCCAACTCCATCACGTACGCCGTCGCGGCCCCGGTGAACAGACCTGCGGACAGCCCCGACAGCAGCCGCCCGGCGTACAGCCAGCCCAGCGCGGACGCGCAGAGGAAGCAGACGGCGCTCGCGGCCGCGAATCCCAGGCCCCACAGCAGCACCGGACGCCTGCCCACGGAGTCCGAGGCGTTGCCCGCCAGCAGCAGCACCCCGATGACCCCGAAGGCGTAGACGGCGTAGACCACGGTGACCGTCAGCTCGGAGAAGCCGAACTTCTCCTGATAGAGGCCGTAGAGGGGGGTCGGCAGGGTCGTGCCGGCCATACAGACGGCGAACACCGCCCCGCCGAGCAGGCACCGGCGCCAGCGTCCAGGATCACCGTCCATACCGCCGAAGGTAACCTCGCCCGCCGCCGAGATTCACCCGGCGCGCCAACGCGGTGCACGCGCTCCGACGCTTCCGCCACGGTGCCCACCCGCCCGTACGCGGTGTCACACGGGATAGGCGTGCGTCTGCATAGCTTTCACCGCCGCCCACACCTCCGCGCCCGGGTGGAGGCCGAGTTCGGCGGCGGCGACGGTGGTCAGGTCCGCGGCGAGCGGCAGCTCTCCCGTGAGGTCGGCGCGGATCCGGTCGCCGTGGGTCTCCAGGCCCGCGACCGCGCAGCGCCAGAGGTTGCGGGCGCTGGCGCCGGTCGGGCGGTCCCGGTACAGGGTGACCGCGCTCGGCGGGAACGCCACGAAGGCCGGGCCGGACAGCACTTCCGTGGTGGTGATGGAGGGGCCGGTGCCGAGGCGGACGGTGTGACCGTCGGCCTCGCCCCGGTAGAGGTTCAGGCCGACCAGCTGGGCGACGTAGTCCGTGCGGGGGTGACGGGCGATGTGGGACGGGGCGCCCTCCTGGACGACCCGGCCCTCCTCGACGACGACCAGTCGGTCCGCCAGCACCATCGCGTCGAGCGGGTCGTGCGTGACCAGGACGGCGACGGCCTCGAACTCGGCCAGATGCCGCCGGAGTCGGGAGCGGACCTCCAGACGGGTGCGCGCGTCCAGCGCCGCCAGCGGCTCGTCCAGCAGCAGCAGACGGGGGCGGGTGGCCAGCGCGCGGGCCAGGGCGACACGCTGGGCCTGCCCGCCGGACAGCTTGCGTGGCCTGGTACCGGCGTGGTCGGCGAGCCCCAGGCGGTCCAGCCACGCGGCGGCGGTGGCCCGGGCCGCCGCCTTGCCCGCCCCCTGGCAGCGCGGTCCGAAGGCCACGTTGTCCAGTGCGGTCAGGTGGGGGAACAGCAGGTAGTCCTGGAAGACGACGCCGACCGGCCGGGACTCCGGCGGCGTACGCTCCAACGCCGTGCCGTCCAGTCGCAGACGGCCGCCGGTGAGCGGGGTGAGGCCCGCCAGGGCGCGCAGGGCGGTGGTCTTCCCGGCGCCGTTCGGGCCCAGCAGGGCGACGACTTCACCGGGGGCGACACTCAGCGCGATGTCGAGGCGGAACGCTCCGCGCTCGACGACGAGGTGGGCGTCCAGGCCCTGCCCGCAGGCGTCGGCTCGTGGGCCGTGGGCGGGGGAGTCCGGCATGGGACGGGGCTCGGTCATCTCGCTGTCATCCAGCGGTCGCGCAGGCCCGCCAGCACCGCGACGGAGACGGCGAGCAGGACCAGACTGAGGGCGATGGCGGCCTCCGGGTCGCTCTGCAGGGCCAGGTACACGGCCAGCGGCATGGTCTGGGTTCGGCCGGGGAAGTTGCCGGCGAAGGTGATCGTCGCGCCGAACTCGCCCAGCGCCCGCGCCCAGGCCAGCACGGCGCCCGCCGCGATGCCCGGCGCGATCAGCGGCAGCGTGACCCGGCGGAAGGCCGTGAAGCGGGAGGCGCCGAGCGTGGCGGCCGCCTCCTCGAAACGCGGGTCGGCGGCCCGCAGCGTGCCCTCGACGCTGATGACGAGGAAGGGCATCGCGACGAACGCCTCCGCGACCACCACCCCCGCCGTGGTGAACGGCAGCGTGATCCCGAACCAGGAGTCCAGCCACCGCCCGACGATGCCGTTGCGGCCGAGCGCCATCAGCAGCGCCACACCGCCGACCACCGGCGGCAGCACGAGCGGCAGGGTGACGAGCGCCCGGACGATGCCGCGTCCGGGGAACTCGACGCGGGCCAGCAGCCAGGCCAGCGGCACACCGATGACCAGGCTCACCACGGTGGCGGCGGTGGCGCACACCAGGGACAGGCGCAGCGCCTGCCACACCTCGGCGCTGGTCAGCAGCGCGGGCAGGCTGCGCCACGGGGCCCGTACGAGCAACGCGACCAGAGGCACGATCAGAAAGGCCAGGCCGATCAGCGCGGGCACCAGCAGCGGCAGGGGCACGCCTCGGCCGCCTTCGCCGGTGCGGACGCGCCGACGCCGCGGCCCGTCCCGGAGGGTGTCGGCCGCGGCGTCGGACCTGCCGGTCGGGAGGGTCACGGCTTGAGGAACCCCGCCCCGGTCAGGACCCGGCGGCCCTCGGCGGACCGCACCAACGCGATGAAGGCCTCGGCGGCCTCGGCGTTCGGGGCGTCCTTGAGCCGGACGATCGGGTAGTCGTTGACGGCGTCGGCGGACTCGGGGAACTCCACACCCTCCACCTTGCCATCTGCCGCGCGCACATCGGTCTTGTAGACGACGGCGGCGTCGGCCTCCCTCAGCTCCACCTTCGTCAGCGCGGCCTTGACGTCCTGTTCGTAGGAGACGGGGGTGAGCTTCAGGCCGGCGGCGTCCAGGGCTTTCCGGGCGGCGGCACCGCAGGGCACCGCCTTGTCGCAGAGCACGACCTTCAGGTCCGACCCGGTGAGGTCTTCGAGGGAGTCGATCCTGTCGGGGTTGCCCGGCGTGGTGGCGATCTCCAGCTGGTTGCGGACGAAGGTCGTGGGCGTCCCCGACGCGTCCCCCGCGTCCGTCACGATCGCCATCGTCTTCGGGCTGGCCGAGGCGAACACGTCCGCCGGAGCACCGCCGGTGATGCTCGCGGCGAGGGAGTCACTGCCGCCGAAGCTGAAGGTGACCTTCGTGCCCGGGTGCTCCTCCTCGAAGCGCTTCCCCAGTGTCGTGAAGCTCTCCTTCAGTGACGCGGCCGCGAACACGGTCACCGTCCCGCGCACCTCGTCCGTCGACGAGGCGGAGGAGGAGCCCGACGTCGCGGTGGTGGAGTCGTCGGGCGACGAGCATGCGCTGAGCGCGAGCAGCGCGGTCGCCCCCAGGGCGGCCGCCCGCGTCGATCGGCGGGTCCGGCGCGCGGTTCGGGTCATCACGGGTCCATTTCCTCAGCTCCAGACGGATTCCCTATTCTGCCGCAGATGCAATGGTGATAGCGCCTGTAGCTTCGCATGAGCGAGATATGCAAGGCGCTGGGATGGCATGTGCGTATGTCTGAATCAGGGCGCCGATGGTGCCGGGTGCGGTGATGCGGGAGGCGCGCGGCCGTGCGCGGTGTCCGTCCGCGGCCGTCAAAAAATTCCTGGCAAACCCGGGGCAACCATCCGTCCCGCCCGAGGGTCACATCAAGTGGGAGCAAAGGGCTCCCAAGGACCCAAGGGGGAAATATGCGAAAGATGCGTCATGTCGCGACTGTCGGTGCCTTAGCGGCACTGGCGGTCGGCGCCGGGACCGCGTTCAGCACGACCGCGTCCGCCGCACCCAACGTCACCCCGCAGGGCGTCTGCGGCAGCGCCTACAAGACGGTCAACTCCGCGCCCGTCGGGACGCTGGGCACCGTCTACCTGACGTACAACGCCAAGAACGGCAAGAACTGCGTCGCGACGATCCGCGCCAACCCGGGCACGGCCAAGAACATGTCCACGTACATCTACGTCCCCGCCACCGACGAGTACGACGACGACTACGGCAACTACACGTCGTTCGCCGGACCGGCCTACGTCTACGGCAAGGGCTACTGCGTGAGCTGGGGCGGCAACATCGCCAACGTGTACGTGAACGTGGAGAACTCCAACTGCGCGTCCCTGAAGGAGCACCGGACCACCGAGGTCCGCTGACCCTGCAGCTCGACCGCCCAGAGTCCCCGCACCGCCGCTTCCCGTGGTCCGACGTCGCCCGGGAAGGTGCTCAGAGCCGCCGGCGGTGCGGGTTCTCCCCGTGTGGAATTCGGGTGCGCGGCCGTCGGCGTACGGAGGAGACTCCTCGGCATGGTCGACATGCGCATGTTCCGGGACGAGGTCGCGAGCTGGGCGGCCGGTGGCTCCGGCGGGCCGGCGAGGGAGCTGGCGGAACTCCTGGGGGTGCACACGGCGGTCCTGCTGGAAGGGCTGAGCGACCTCGCGGCCGTCCAGGCACTGGCCGACCGCCGGGGTCGTGACCTGGCCGGTGAGGGAGTGAGCGTGGTGTCGATGGGCGGAGCGATGAGCGTCGGACGCTATGCGGGGCTCCTCGGAGCGCCGGGCCTCGGCCTGCGCCTGGTCGGCCTGTGCGACGAGCGCGAGAAACCCTTCTACGACCGGGGCCTCGACCCGGCCTGGACACCCCGCCCGAGCGTCCACGTCTGCGCGGCGGACCTGGAGGACGAGCTGATCCGTGCGCTGGGCACCGCGCGCGTCGAGCAGATCGTCGAGGCCGAGGACGAACTGCGTGCCTGGCAGACCTTCGTCCGGCAGCCCGCCCAGCACGGCCGCTCCCGGCACCGGCAACTGCGCCGCTTCCTCGGCACGAAGAAGGGCCGCAAGATCCGCTACGGCCGCCTCCTCGTCGAAGCCCTCACCCCCGAGCAGGTGCCCGCCCCACTGGACGACCTCTTCGCCGACCTGTGACTTCTCCCACCTGCTCTTGCCGGGGCCGGGAACGCTTACCTACGTTCGGTCGCATGTCCCACCACGGCCGCGCCCTTCCCGGCGAACCGGACGATCCCGCCGCAGCGAACGATCCCGCCGCGGAACGTCCCCACGCCTTTCCGACGACCGATCTGGTCATCGACCTGAGCGCACACGAGATGCTCCGGCGCGCGCACGTCCTGGACGCCCTCGGCGCCGACTGGGACCCCGTCGCCGCGCTGCGCGGCGAGGAAGCGGCGTACGCACTGCTGTACTCCGGTCTCGACGCGGAGCAGCAGCGCGTGTACGACGACCTGGTCGCGGCCGGTGTCCTGCCGCGGAGAGGCGACGGCCATGCTGCCGCTTGACCCACAGGCCGACATCGGTCGGCGCGCCTGGGTGGCCTGCCCCAACTGCGACGACCGGCGCGGATGCGGCATCTGTGAGCAGGGCCGCACCTGCTCCGAGCACTGGCGCTATCTGCTGTCGAACGTCGGCAGCCTGCTCCATCTGCAGTGCCGTTCGTGCACCCACATCTGGACCCACGAGACCCATTTCGGCGCCACCCGCTCCCCGTGGGAGCGCATCACCAGCGGCCTGCGCCGACACTGATCGTGCGCGGGCGGCGGCCGGCTCGGTGAGCCGGGCCCGCCGAGCCGTCGCGGGCCGGTGCCGGTGAGGCCGGACGGCCGATGGGCGCCCGCATTTCGGATGACCTCACCGTCTGTCGCCGGGGGCGGCGGGCCGCCAGGGCCGAGGATCTCGGTCGGCGGTCATCCGTGCTGCCGTTCGTCCGCCCGGAGGCAGCCGTGCACATCCTGCTCCTAGCCAGCGCGTTCAACAGCCTCACCCAGCGCACCCACGCCGAACTGCGCGACCGCGGCCACACCGTGGCCGTCGAACTCGCCCTGCCGGACAGCCCGTCGGCCGACGTCGTGCGACGGCACGCGCCGCAGCTCATCATCGCGCCGATGCTGAGAACGGCGATCCCCGAGGAGGTGTGGTCGGCCCACACCTGCCTGATCGTCCATCCCGGACCCGTGGGCGACCGGGGACCGTCCTCCCTGGACTGGGCCATCCACGACGGCGTGGGCGAGTGGGGTGTCACCGTCCTGCAGGCCGACGGGGAGATGGACGCCGGTGACGTGTGGGCCTGCGTGGCGTGCCGCGTTCCGCAGGTGTCCAAGAGCGAGCTGTACCGGGGCGAGATCGCCGATGCCGCGATCGAGGCCGTCATGCTCGCGGTGGAGCGCTTCGCCGGGGGCACCTACACGCCGCGCGCGCAGGACGCGGCCGGCACGACCGCCGCCCACTCCGAGGCGCCCGGCGCCCGCTCACGGCCGCGCACACGTCCGTACCTCGACCAGAGCGTCCGGCGGATCGACTGGGCCGGTGACTCCACCCGGGACGTCGTGCGCAAGCTGCGCGCGGCCGACTCGCAGCCCGGGGTGCTGGACGAGCTGCTCGGCGGCGAGTGGTATCTGCACGGCGGTCACCCCGAGGGCGAGCTGCGCGGCCGTCCGGGCGAGCTGCTGGCCACCCGGGCCGGCGCGGTCTGCCGGGCCACCACGGACGGCGCGGTGTGGATCCCCGAGCTGCGGCCCCGGCGCGGGCCGGGACAGCCGCCCACCTTCAAGCTCCCCGCCGTGTCGGCGCTGGGCGACCGGCTGCCGCCGCTGCCCGAACACGCCCTGCCCCGGCTCCCCGAGGTACGCGACCTGACCTGGGCGGACATTCGCTACCGGGAGGAGGGGCACGTCGGCTTCCTGTCGTTCTCCTTCCCCGGCGGGGCCATGAGCACGGAGCAGTGCCGGCGGCTGCTGGACGCCTACCGGGAAGCGTGCGCGCGGCCCACGTCGGTGCTGGTGCTGGGCGGCGAGCGGGACTTCTTCTCCAACGGGATCCACCTGAACGTCATCGAGGCGGCCGACGACCCCGCCGCCGAGTCCTGGGCGAACATCAACGCCATCGACGACCTGGTCGAGGCGGTTCTGACCACGACCGACCGCCTGGTGGTCGCGGCCGTCGCGGGCAACGCCGCGGCGGGCGGCGTGCCCCTCGCCCTGGCCGCCGACGAGGTGTGGTACCGCTCGGGAACCGTGCTGAACCCGCACTACCGGCTGATGGGCCTGTACGGCTCGGAGTACTGGACGTACACGCTGCCGCGCCGGGTGGGTTCCGCGACGGCCGAACGGCTCATGCGGGAGGCGCTGCCGGTCGGCTCGGCGAGCGCGCTGCGGCTCGGGCTCGTCGACCGGGTCGTCGACAGCGGTCCCGGCGGATTCGCGGGGGAGGTGGCCGCGTTGTCGGCGCGTCTGGCGTCGCTTCCGGCCACGGCGTCCCGGATCACCGCGAAGAAGACGGAGCTGGACCGGCTGGAGAGCACGACCCCGCTGGCCGGATTCCGAGCACAGGAGCTGGCCCGGATGCGCCGGACCTTCGACGACCCGGACGCCCCGTACCACGCGCTGCGCCGCGCCTTCGTCCACAAGGTGCGGCCGGCGTGCACCCCGCCGCACCTCGGTCCCGCCCCGGTTGCGTGAACCGGCCCGATCGGCAGGGGCGCCGGCGTCACCGGATCGGCCCCCGTCGGCGTCCCATCGCGGCCGCATGGCTGCTACGAAGAAGAGCGAAGGCCGAAAAAGAGGCTTTCATCCCTTACCTCCCCAGGAGGCGGTCCCATGACTGAGGCGACGCCGGCAACGGTCGAGGCCACGAGCGCGGGCGGCGCGCCCGCCGACGAGGCGCCCACGATCCACATTCTCTGGATCAACGCGGGCCTGAGCTGCGACGGTGACTCGGTCGCGCTGACGGCGGCCATGCAGCCCAGCATCGAGGAGATCGTGCTCGGTGTGCTGCCAGGGCTGCCGAAGGTCGCCGTCCACTGGCCGCTCATCGACTTCGAGTGCGGTCCTATCGGCGGCTCGGACACGTTCATCGAGTGGTTCTTCAAGGGGGAACGGGGCGAGATCGACCCGTTCGTCCTGGTCGTCGAGGGCTCCATCCCCAACGAGGCGATCAAGCCCGAGGGCTACTGGTGCGGCTTCGGCGACAACCCCGAGACCGGCCAGCCGATCACCACCAGCGAGTGGATCGACCGGCTCGCCCCGAAGGCGCTCGCGGTCGTCGCCATCGGCACCTGCGCCACCTACGGCGGCATCCACGCCATGGCCGGCAACCCCACCGGCGCGATGGGCGTGCCGGACTACCTCGGCTGGGACTGGAAGTCCCACGCCGGCATCCCCATCGTGTGCGTCCCGGGCTGCCCCATCCAGCCCGACAACTTCTCCGAGACGCTCACCTACCTGCTCTACCAGGCGGCCGGCTCCGCCCCGATGATCCCGCTGGACGACAAACTGCGTCCCACCTGGCTGTTCGGGGCCACCGTGCACGAGGGCTGCGACCGCGCGGGCTACTACGAACAGGGCCAGTTCGCCCTGTCGTACGACTCGCCGACCTGCCTGGTCAAGCTCGGCTGCTGGGGCCCCGTCGTCAAGTGCAACGTGCCCAAGCGCGGCTGGATGAACGGGATCGGCGGCTGCCCCAACGTCGGCGGCATCTGCATCGCCTGCACCATGCCCGGGTTCCCCGACAAGTTCATGCCGTTCATGGACGAACCCCCCGGCGCCAAGCTGTCCAGCAACGCCAGCGGAGCGTACGGCGCCGTGGTCCGCAAGCTGCGGTCGATCACCGCCAGGACCGTGGACAAGGAGCCCAAGTGGCGCCGCGCCGGAGAAAAGATCACCACCGGCTACCGGCCACCGTGGTGAGGACCCGCCACGCGTAGTCCGCTCCCCGCTTCGTGCACCCCCCCCACACCAACCTCCCGCGCAACGAAGGGCACGGCACACAGATGGCACCGAAGACGAAGACGGCCGGCGACGGCAGTGGCCTGGTGGAGATGGCCTGGGACCCGATCACCCGGATCGTGGGCTCCCTGGGCATCCACACGAAGATCGACTTCAAGCAGAAGCGGGTCGCCGAGTGCTACAGCACGTCGTCGGTCTTCCGCGGCTACAGCGTCTTCATGCGCGGCAAGGACCCCCGCGACGCCCACTTCATCACCAGCCGCATCTGCGGCATCTGCGGCGACAACCACGCCACCTGCTCGGTGTACGCGCAGAACATGGCGTACGGCGTGAAGCCCCCGCACCTCGGCGAGTGGATCATCAACCTCGGTGAGTCGGCGGAGTACATGTTCGACCACAACATCTTCCAGGAGAACCTGGTCGGGGTCGACTACTGCGAGAAAATGGTCAAGGAGACCAACCCCGGCGTCCTCGAACTCGCCGAACGCACCGAGGCCCCGCACGCCGCCGAGCACGGCTACCGCACCATCGCCGACATCATGCGCTCGCTCAACCCGCTGGAGGGCGAGTTCTACCGCGAAGCCCTCCAAGTGAGCCGCTACACACGCGAGATGTTCTGCCTGATGGAGGGCCGTCATGTGCACCCCTCCACGCTCTACCCGGGCGGCGTCGGCACCATCGCCTCCGTCCAGCTCTTCACGGACTACATGAGCCGCCTCATGCGGTACGTCGAGTTCATGAAGCGCGTCGTCCCCCTGCACGACGACCTGTTCGACTTCTTCTACGAGGCCCTGCCCGGGTACGAGGAAGTGGGCCGCCGCCGGGTCATGCTCGGCTGCTGGGGCGCGCTCAACGACCCCGAGTACTGCGACTTCACCTACGCCAACATGACCGACTGGGGACGGAAGATGTTCGTCACCCCGGGCGTCGTCGTCGACGGCAAACTCGTCACCAACGACCTCACCGAGATCAACCTCGGCATCCGCATCCTGCTGGGCAGCTCCTACTACGAGGACTGGCAGGGGCAGGAGCAGTTCGTCACCCACGACCCGCTCGGCAACCCGGTGGACCCGCGCCACCCGTGGAACCAGCACACCATCCCCGCCCCGCAGAAGCGGAACTTCGACGACAAGTACAGCTGGGTCATGTCCCCGCGCTGGTTCGACGGCAAGGACCACCTCGCCCTGGACACCGGCGGCGGCCCCATCGCCCGACTGTGGTCCACCGCCCTGTCCGGCCTCGTCGACATCGGCTACATCAAGGCCACCGGCCACAGCGTGGTCATCAACCTGCCGCGCACCATGACCAAGCCGGAGACCACCTTCGAGTGGAAGATCCCGAAGTGGTCCAACGCGCTGGAGCGCAACCGTGCCCGCACGTACTTCCAGGCGTACGCCGCCGCCGTCGCCCTGCACTGCGCGGAGAAGGGCCTCGCGGAGGTCCGCGCCGGACGCACCCAGACCTGGGAGAAGTTCGAGGTCCCGGACGAGGGCATCGGCGTCGGCTTCACCGAGGCCGTCCGCGGCGTCCTCTCCCACCACATGGTGATCCGCGACGGCAAGATCGCCAACTACCACCCGTATCCGCCGACCCCGTGGAACGCCAGTACCCGGGACACCTTCGGCACACCGGGCCCGTACGAGGACGCCGTGCAGAACACGCCCATCTTCGAGGAGAACACCCCGGAGAACTTCAAGGGCATCGACATCATGCGCGCCGTCCGCAGCTTCGACCCCTGTCTGCCCTGCGGCGTCCACATGTACGTCGGCGGCGGCAAGACCGTGAAGTCCATGCACGTGCCCACCGGCCTGAGCGGACTGGGCGGATGAGCGCGCCGACGACGGCCCGGCCCGTCGACGCCGAGCGGACCGGACGCCGCGTCGAGGAGGTGCTGGACCGGCTCACCTCGGGCGGCGACCAGGCCGCCGCCGCGGCCGCCGAGGAACTCGTGCGCTCCCTCATGGACTTCTACGGGGCCGGTCTGGCCCGCATCCTCCACCTGCTGTCCTCCGCGCCCGGTGAACCGTCGCAAGGCCTCCTCGGTGACGAGGTGGTCGCGAGCCTGCTGGTCCTGCACGACCTGCACCCCGAGGACCGCGACACCCGCATCGCCCGCGCCCTCGACAGCGTCCGCGAACACACCCTGGACGTCGTGGACTTCGACGAGGAGACCGGCACGCTGCGGGTGCGTGCCCGGGCGGGCGGCGGCTGCGGCTGCGGCTCCGGCGCGGACGCCCGGCAGGCCGCCGAGGCGGCACTCGCCTGCTTCGCACCCGAGGTCAGGGCCGTCGACGTCCGGACCGAACCCGCCGGCCCCACCCTCCTGCAGATCAGCACGGCACCTACGGGGTCCCGATGACGGCGACCGCCACCGGTCTGAAGAGGTTCCTGGCGGAACGCCCACCGCAGGCGGAGCGGTGCGAACTGTGCGCGGCGGAGGTCCCCGGCGACCACCGTCACCTCGTCGACACCGAGAAACGCGCCCTCGTCTGCGCCTGCGCCCCCTGCGCCCTGCTGATGGAACAGCCGGGCGCCGCCGCGGGCCGCTTCCGCACGGTCCCGGCCCGCTATCTCACCGACCCCGGCCACCGCCTCGACGACAGCGCGTGGGAGGCGCTGCAGATCCCGGTCGGCGTCGCCTTCCTCTTCCGCAACGCCGCGCTCGACCGGCTGGTCGCCCTCTACCCGAGCCCGGCCGGAGCCACCGAGAGCGAACTCGAACCGGACACCTGGGCGGCCGTCCTCGGCGAGAGCCGTCTCGCCGCACTCCTCGAACCCGACGTGGAGGCACTGTTGCTGCGCCGCACCGACGGCCGGTGCGAGACCCACCTCGTGCCGATCGACATCTGCTACGAACTCGTCGGCCGTATGCGCCTGTCGTGGCAGGGCTTCGACGGCGGAGCGGAGGCCCGCACCGCCCTGGAGGCGTTCTTCGCGGACGTCACGCGCCGCGCCCGGCCCGTGGACGACCTGCGGGACAAGGCCTGCGAGCCGCCGCGTCCGGCGGGGACGGGGGTGCGGCCGTGACGGAGTTCTCCTTCGCCTGCACCGGAGTCCGCGCCGACCGGTACGCCGCCGGACCCACCCTCGTCTTCCGGCTGCGCGTCACCGCCGCCGACAACGCCCCCGTGCACGCGGTCGCCCTGCGCTGCCAGATCCGCATCGAACCCGCCCGCCGCGGCTACGAGCCCGCCGAGGCCGACGGTCTGACGGACCTCTTCGGCGACCGCTCCCGCTGGGGCAGCACCCTCCAGCCGGTGCAGTTCGCCCAGGTGTCGGTCATGGTCCCCAGCTTCACCGGAGAGATCGAGACCGACGTCGTCGTGCCCTGCACCTACGACATGGAGATCGCCGCCACCCGCTACCTCACCGCCCTCACCGAGGGCGAGGTCCCCCTGCTCATGCTCTTCTCCGGTACGGCGTTCACCGGAGCGGGCGGCTTTCGCGTCGAACCCGTCCCCTGGGACCGGGAGGCGCCCTTCCGGATGCCGGTCGGAGTCTGGCGGGAGATGGTCGAGCAACACTTCCCCGGCTGCGGCTGGATCCGGCTGCCCCGCGACACGATGGACGCCCTCCTCGCCTACCGCTCCCGGCACGCGCTGGCCTCCTGGGAGGCGACCCTCAAGGCCCTCCTCGACGAAGGCGCCGCCGCCGAGCCGCCCGCGAGCGACCCGCTGCGCGCGCTCACCGGCACCACCGGAAGGACCGACCCGTGACCCTGACCGCGTTCGCCGCCGAGACCGAGGAGCGGTTCGCCCTCGCGCGCCAGGTGGCCGACGCCGTCCTCTTCGAGGGCTACGTCCTGTACCCGTACCGCGCCTCGTCGGCCAAGAACCGGCTGCGCTGGCAGTTCGGGGTGCTCGTGCCGCCCGGCTGGGGCGCCGAGTGCGAGGAGCACGACTTCCAGCACACCGAGTGCCTGATGGAACCGAAGGAGGGCGCGACCCTCTCGGTCGAGGTGCGTTTCCTGCATGCCCGACGGCGCACGGTACAGCGGGTCCGCCCGGACGGCGGCTTCGACACCGTCACCGAACTCGACCTCGACGACCGGGTGCTGGTGCCCTGGGACGAGGGGTTCGAGGAACGCGTCGAGGTGATCGCGCCGGTGGACGCACTCCTCGGCGACGGCGTCACCCACCCCTTCCGCCTCCCGGCCAGGGAGGACACCGCCCCGGTCCTCGACGCGGCCGGCCGTACCGTCGGCCGGCTGCTGCGACGGTGCGAGGCGGTCAGCGGGACGGTGCGGCTGTCCGCCCGCGAACTCGACGGCCCCTACCGGGCCCTGCGGCTGACCGCCGTCGTCGAGAACACCAGCGACTGGACACCGCCCGAGGGCCACGCCGCCGACCGGGACGCGGCGCTGCCGCACTCCCTGGTGGCCACCCATCTCCTCATGGCCCTCAGCGCCGGATCGTTCCTGTCGATGACCGATCCCCCCGAGTGGGCGAAGGGCGCGGTGGCGGCCTGCCGCAACCTGCACACCTGGCCCGTGCTCGCCGGGGAACCCGGCCGGGCCGACCTGGTGCTGTCCTCGCCGATCATCCTGGAGGACCATCCGGCCATCGCCCCGGAGAGCCCCGGCGCGCTCTACGACGCCACGGAGATCGACGAGATCCTCGCGCTGCGCACCGCCGCCCTCACCGACGAGGAGAAACGCGAGGCCAGAGGCACCGACGAACGGGCGGCCGCCGTGATCGAGCTGGCGGAGTCGATGCCGGCCGAGGTGCTGGAGCGGCTGCACGGGGCGGTACGGAGTCTGCGCGAGGTGACGGCCGGCCCCGGCCCCGCCGATCCGGGCGTCGGCTTCCCCGACGAGTTCGGGGTGGCGCGGCCCGACACCCCCTGGTGGGACCCGGCGAGCGACGCGGGCTTCGACCCGGCGCGGGACCGGGTGGTCGTCGACGGCCGCTCGGTGGGCCGGGGCAGCCGGGTCGAACTGCACCCGGGCCTGCGGCGCACCGACGCACAGGACATCTTCCTGCGGGGCCGCACCGCCGTGGTCGAGGCCGTGCTGCACGACGTCGACGGCGGCGTCCATCTGGCGGTCACCGTGGAGGGCGACCCGGGCGCCGACATCCGCCGCGAGCAGGGCCGCTTCCTGTACTTCCAGCCCGACGAGGTCACACCGCTGGAGGACGGCGCATGAACCCCTCGGCCGCGGCGCCCCCCAAAACCCTCGTCGCCGGGATCGGCAACATCTTCCTCGGCGACGACGGCTTCGGCGTGGAGACCGCACGCCGGCTCGCCGGACGCGAGCTGCCCGCCCACGTGGAGATCGTGGACATCGGCGTGCGGGGGGTCCACCTCGCCTACCAGCTCCTGGACGGCTACGACACCCTCGTCCTCGTGGACGCCACGGCACGCGGCGAAGCCCCCGGCACGCTGTACGTGATCGAACACGAGGTCGGCGCCCCGGGCCCGGCGCAGGAGACCCCGCCCCTGGACGGCCACCGGATGACCCCCGACACCGTCCTGGCGCTGCTGGCCACGCTCTGCGCCGGCACGGGCGCCCACCCACCGCGCCGCGTCCTGGTCGTGGGCTGCGAACCGGCCTCGGTGGACGAGCGCATCGGACTCAGCGCGCCGGTGGCCGGCGCCGTACCGGAAGCGGTCCGGCTGATCGAAGAGCTGCTGCGGGACGGCGATCCGTCCGTGGCGCGGGCCTCAACCGCTGAGGCCACGACATGAGGAGAGACGGAATGAAGAAGATCGTCATCGGTGGAGCGGCCCTGGCCGCCGTGGTCGCACTCGCCGCCGAGGTGCTGCCGGACGTCAGGCGCTATCTGCGGATCCGACGTATGTGAGGCCGCGGGCTCCCGTGCGGTTGGGTCGAACGGCGTACCCGCCGCCCGGTCACGGCGTGCCGGGCCGTACGTCCCGGTCCCGCGCGCCTCTAATGAACCCCGGCGGGAGGCAGCAGCGGAAGGACGAGATCCCCATGCACGAGATGTCCGTCGCGCTGGCCGTCGTCGACCAGGTCGTGGAGGCCGCCGGCCGGGCCGGAGACGTCACGGCGGTGCGATCGGTACGGCTCCAGGTGGGCGAACTCGCCGGTGTCGTACCCGACGCGCTCGCCTTCGGCTTCGAACTGGCCTGTGCCGGAACGCTGCTGGAAGGCGCCGAACTGGTCACCGAGGAGGTGCCGGGGCGGGCCCGCTGCACCTCCTGCGCACACGCGTGGGACGTCGGCATGCCGCCCCGGCTGACCTGCCCCGCGTGCGGCGGGACGCGGACCGACCTGCTCGCGGGCCGGGAACTGCAGATCGTCGACGTGCGCTGGGAGCACGGCGGCCCCGCGCACCCGTCCACCCGCGAACCGATCTCCGAGGAGCGCTGAACCATGTGCCGTGTCGCCGACCTGCGCCAGGCCGTACTGGCGAAGAACGACGAGAGCGCCCGAGAACTGCGTACGCGTCTCACCGCCCGAGGCACGGCGGTCGTCAACCTGCTGTCCAGCCCGGGCAGCGGCAAGACCGCGCTGTTGGAGCAGGAACTGCTGCGGGCACGTGAGCGGTCCGTATCCGTCGCCGCGCTGAGCGCCGACCTCGCCACCGAGAACGACGCGATCCGCCTGGCACGTTCGGGTGTCCCGGTCAAACAGGTGCTCACCGACGGACTGTGCCACCTGGAGGCGGGCATGCTCGCCGGGCACCTCGACGGATGGCTGCCCGACGGCACCCGGCTGCTGTTCGTGGAGAACGTCGGCAACCTCGTCTGCCCCGCCTCCTACGACCTGGGGGAGACGCTGAGGGTCGCCCTCGCCTCGGTGACGGAGGGAGAGGACAAGCCGCTCAAGTACCCCACCGCCTTCGGGCTCGCGCACCTGGTCGTGGTGACCAAGACCGACCTCGCGGAGGCGGTCGAGTTCGACGAGGTCGCGTTCCGCGCGAACGTGGAGCAGGTCAACCCGGGGGTCGAGGTGGTCATGACCTCGGCACGCCGGGGACGGGGGGTCGGCGCCCTGCTCGACCGGGCCATGGCGGCCGCGGACGGTGCCCCCGTCCACGCGCCGGTCATGGCCGGGCAGCCCCACCACGGTCACGTCCATGCTCCTGTGCACGCCCACGACGGTCACGTCCCCGCGCATGACGGTCATACGCACGCGCGTCCGGAGACCGACGCCGCCATGGCCCACACCCACCCGTGAGCGGACCGCAGGCCCCGGCAGCCGTCGCCGAGTCCGCTCCGCTGCGCCGCCGGGTCGTCGTGCGGGGAGTGGTGCAGGGGGTGGGCTTCCGGCCCTACCTGTACGGCCTCGCCACCGAACTCGCCCTGGCCGGCCACGTGACCAACACCGCCGAGGGCGTCGTCGTGGAGGTCGAGGGCGCCGCCTCGGCCGTGGCCCGGTTCTGCGACCGGATCGCCGCCCAGGCGCCGCCGCTGGCCCGCGTCGAGTCCGTCGAGCACCACGAGCTGCCCGCCGTGGGCGACGGCCCCGCGTTCACCATCCTCGCCTCCCACCCCGGCGGACCGGCCCGCACCCTGGTCTCCCCGGACTCCGCCACCTGCGCCGACTGCCTCGCCGAGCTGGCCGACCCGGCGGACCGGCGCCACCGCCACCCCTTCGTCAACTGCACCAACTGCGGCCCGCGCTTCACGATCGTCACCGCGGTGCCCTACGACCGGGCCGCCACGACCATGGCCGGCTTCGCGATGTGCCCCGACTGCGCCCGTGAGTACGCGGACCCGGCGGACCGGCGCTTCCACGCGCAGCCCGTCGCCTGCCCGGCCTGCGGGCCACGCCTGCGGCTGGTCCTCAGGCCGCGGCCAGGGGCCGGGAGCGTCGACGGGGCCGACCCGGTGGGCGAGGCCCGCGCCCTGCTCGCGCGGGGCGCGATCCTCGCGGTGAAGGGGCTGGGCGGCTACCACCTGGCCTGCGACGCCACGAACGAGGCAGCCGTCGCCCTGCTGCGGCGCCGGAAGGCGCGCGGGAACAAGCCCTTCGCCGTCATGGCCAGGACGGCGGACGACGTCCGGCACCTCGTGCGGCTGACTCCCGAGGAGCGCGGGCTGCTCGAAGACGTCGCCAGACCGGTGGTCCTCGTCAGGCGCCGTCCGGACGCTCCCGGCGGTCCGCGGCCCGCCGAGGCGGTCGCGCCCGGCAGCCCCGACCTCGGCCTGATGCTGCCCTACACGCCCCTGCACCATCTGCTGCTCGGACTGCCCGGCGACGCGGACGGCCCCCGCCTGCTCGTCATGACCAGCGGCAACGTGTCCGGTGAACCCATCGTCACCGACGACACAGAGGCACTGGAGCGGCTCGCGCACCTGGCCGACGCCTGGCTCACCCACGACCGTCCGATCCACGTCCCGTGCGACGACTCCGTGGTCCGGGTCTGCGACGGACTGCCCCTGGTGATCCGCCGCTCGCGTGGCTACGCACCGCTGCCGCTCACCCTGCCCCTGCCCGTGCGGCCGGCCCTCGCGGTCGGCGGAGACCTGAAGAACACGTTCTGTCTGGGGTCGGACCGCCGCGCCTGGCTCTCCGCGCACATCGGCGACATGGACGACGTCGCCACGCAGCGCGCGTTCGAGCGCGCGGCGCGGCAGCTGACGTCCCTCACCGGGGTACGGCCCGAGGCGCTGGTGTCCGACCGGCATCCCGGCTACCGCTCCGCCCGGTGGGCCGACCGCAACGCGGCCCACCGGCCCGTCGCCCGCGTCCAGCACCATCACGCGCACATCGCCGCCGCCATGGCCGAACACGGGCTGGACGGCACCCGGCCGGTGATCGGCGTCGCCTTCGACGGAACGGGCCACGGCGACGACGGCGCCGTATGGGGCGGCGAGTTCCTGCTCGCCGACTACGACCGCTTCACCCGGTTCGGTCACCTCGCCTACGTCCCGCTGCCCGGCGGCGACACCGCGGTGCGCCGCCCGTACCGCATGGCCCTGGCCCATCTGTGGGCGGCCGGCCTGCCCTGGAGCGACGACCTCCCCTGTGCGGCCGCCTGTCCGCCCGACGAACTCCGCGCCCTGACGACGCAGTTGGAGCGGAGCCTGAACTGTGTTCCCACGTCCAGCATGGGCCGGCTCTTCGACGCGGTGTCCTCGCTGGCCGGTGTGTGCCACCGGGCCGGATACGAGGCGCAGGCCGCCGTCGAACTGGAGGGCGCGGCGCTGCTCGCGCCCACCGGGGACGGCGAGGCGTACGCCTTCGCCCTGCACGCGTCGCGGGAGAGCGGGACGGGCCCCGTCCGGGCCGATCCGGCGCCCCTGCTCGCGCAGGTCGTCGACGACCTGCGCGCGGGCGTCGCGCCGGCGCTGATCGCGGCCCGGTTCCACCGGGGCGTGGCCGCTCTGGTGCACGCGATGTGTGTGCGGGCGCGCGAGCGGCACGGGCTGGACACGGTGGCCCTGACGGGGGGCGTGTTCGCCAACACGCTGCTCTCCTCGGCCTGCGCCGCCGGCCTGCGCGAGGACGGCTTCACGGTCCTGCGGCACCACCTGGTGCCGCCGGGCGACGGCGGCCTGGCGCTGGGGCAGCTGATGGTGGCCGCCCGGACCGAGGCCGCCGTCCCCACGCCCACCGACTGAGCGACGCGCGACCCCCACAGCGAGGAGAGGCTCATGTGCCTGGCGGTACCCGGCAGAGTGCTGGACATCGAGGAACGGGAGGGCACCCGGATGGCCACCGTCGACTTCGGCGGAGTGGTCAAGGAGGTGTGCCTGGAGTATCTGCCCGACCTTCAGGTCGGCGAGTACGCCATCGTGCACGTCGGTTTCGCCCTGCAACGGCTGGACGAGGAGTCGGCGCGGCAGACGCTCGAACTCTTCGCCGAACTCGGCCTGCTGCAGGAGGAGTTCGGCGACCCGTGGGAGACGGCGGCGGCGGAGGCGGGCATGGACCCGGTGGAAGAGGTGCGCAACCCGTGAGGTACATCGACGAGTTCCAGGACCCGGAGCTGGCGCGTCGGCTGCTCGACGACATCCATGCCACGGTGACCAGGCCGTGGGCGCTGATGGAGGTGTGCGGAGGGCAGACGCACAGCATCATCCGGCACGGCATCGACCAACTCCTGCCGAAACAGCTGGAGTTGATCCACGGGCCGGGCTGTCCGGTGTGCGTGACCCCGCTGGAGGTCATCGACAAGGCGCTGGAGATCGCCTCCCGGCCCGAGGTGATCTTCTGTTCCTTCGGGGACATGCTGCGCGTGCCGGGCACCGGCCGGGACCTGTTCCAGGTCCGCGGCGAGGGCGGTGACGTGCGGGTCGTCTACTCGCCGCTCGACGCCCTGCGCATCGCCCAGCAGAACCCCGACCGCGAGGTGGTGTTCTTCGGCATCGGCTTCGAGACGACGGCGCCCCCCAACGCGATGACGGTCCATCAGGCCCGGAAGCTGGGCGTCGGGAACTTCAGCATGCTGGTCTCCCACGTCCGCGTACCACCGGCCATCGAGGCGATCATGTCCTCGCCGAAGTGCCGGGTGCAGGGCTTCCTCGCCGCCGGGCACGTCTGCAGCGTGATGGGTGTGGGGGAGTACCCGGAGCTGGCGGAGCGCTTCCGCGTGCCGATCGTGGTGACGGGCTTCGAGCCGCTGGACATCCTCGAAGGGGTGCGCCGGGCCGTCCGCCAGCTGGAACGCGGTGAGCACAGGGTCGACAACGCCTACGCCCGTGCCGTTCGGCCGGAGGGCAACGCGGCCGCCCGCGCGATGCTGGAGGACGTCTTCGAGGTCACCGACCGGGCCTGGCGCGGGATCGGGGTGATCCCCGACAGCGGCTGGCGGCTGGCGGCGAAGTACCGCGACCACGACGCCGAGCACCGGTTCGCGGTCGACGGCATCCGGACGGCCGAACCCGCCGCGTGCCGCAGCGGGGAGGTCCTCCAGGGACTGCTCAAGCCGCACGAGTGCGAGGCCTTCGGCACGCTGTGCACCCCGCGCACCCCCCTGGGGGCCACCATGGTCTCCAGCGAGGGCGCCTGCGCGGCGTACTACCTCTACCGGCGCCTGGACATGCCCGCCACCACCGAGGTTCGGGAGGCGAGCCCCGTTGTCTGACACCACCGCCACCGATCTCCCCGTCCCCGCCGCGCCGGACATCGAGGCGTGGACCTGTCCGGCGCCCGTGCGCGACCGCCCCCGGGTCGTCATGGGCCATGGCGGCGGGGGAGTCCTCTCCGCCGAGCTGGTCCAGCAGATCTTCGCGCCCGCCTTCGGGGGCGAGGTGCTGGCCCAGATGGGTGACGCGGCCGTCCTCTCCCTGGGCGGAGCCCGGCTGGCGTTCTCCACCGACACCTACGTCGTACGGCCGCTGTTCTTCCCCGGCGGCAGCATCGGCGACCTGGCGGTCAACGGGACCGTCAACGACCTCGCCATGAGCGGCGCCCGCGCCGCCTACCTCTCCTGCGGATTCGTCCTGGAGGAGGGCGTGGAGCTGGACGTGGTCACGCGGGTCTCCCGGGCGCTCGGTGCCGCCGCGCGCACGGCCGGCGTGGAGGTGGCCACCGGCGACACCAAGGTGGTGGAGGCCGGCCACGGTGACGGGATCTTCATCAACACGGCGGGCATCGGCCTGGTACCGGCGGGCGTGGACCTGCGGCCCCAGCGGGTGGTCCCGGGCGACATCGTGATCGTCAGCGGCGCCATCGGCGTCCACGGGGTCGCGATCATGAGCGTGCGCGAGGGTCTGGAGTTCGGCGTGGAGATCAAGAGCGACTGCGCGGCGCTCGGCGGTCTCGTGGACGCCATGCTCGCCGTCACCCCTGATCTGCACGTCCTGCGCGATCCCACCCGGGGCGGCCTGGCCGCGACCCTCAACGAGATCGCGGCGGCCTCCGGAACCGGGGTCGTCATCCGGGAACGCGACGTACCGGTCCCGGCGGCCGTGGCCAACGCCTGCGCCATTCTCGGCCTGGACCCCATGTACATCGCCAACGAGGGCAAGCTCGTGGCCTTCGTCCCGCGTGAGCATGCCGACGCCGTCCTGGAGGCGATGCGGGCCCATCCGCTGGGCGCCGATTCGGTGATCATCGGCGAGACCGTCGAGGCGCATCCCGGCATGGTCGTGGCCCGTACCGGACTGGGCGGGACACGCGTGGTCGATCTGCCGATCGGGGAGCAACTGCCGCGCATCTGCTGACCGGGGCCTCGCGGCCCCGCCCGTCGAGGACGCCGTCGTCCGGACGACCGGTGGGCCCCGTGCCTACCGGTGGCTGGACGGCGGTGAGTCCTGGGGGTCCACGCCGGTCGAGGAAGAGGCGTCCCTGGCGCCGCTGGGGCGCTGGGAGCGGCCCTTGGGCCCGGTGTCGCGGCGGCCCTTCTCGTCCGCGTCGCCGTACTCCTCGCCGCGTTTCGCGTGACTCTTCGCGGTGTCCCCCGGGACGGGCTTCCTCTCCTCCGCCGACTTCGTGCGGCCCCGGCCCCTTGCCTCGGCGTGCTCGGCCGTATGGAAGGAACGGGAAGCGCTCGGGTTGTCCTGCTGGCGTGTCTCGTCCACATCGGGCGACCAGCCGTGCTGCCCGGCGCCCTCGTGACGGCTGGGGCCCTTTCCGTGCGGGGGCTCGGACGCTCGTGATTTCTTCGACATGGGCCGACCTGCCTCTTCCTGGTCGAGGGGACGCCGGTGGTGGCGTCGCCGCGCTGGGTGAAGTACCCCTTCTCATCGTATTTAAGTCATATCAGGGTATTTCCGGCGCGGGCGCGGCCCGCATGCCGTGGCGAAGCCGAGCGCGACCTGTCAGCCGCGCAGGCGGGCGTTGAGCCGGGCCGCCTGTCGGGTCAGGTGGTCGCGCTCGGCGAGGTCGGGCGCCTTGCGGGCCGCCTCGGCGTACAGCCGGGCGGCCGTCGCCGGGTCACCGTCGCGCTCGTGGAGATACGCCGCCACCGCGGTGTGACGCGGCAGCGAGTCCTCCAGTGCGGCGAGCGCCGCCGGCCCGGCACGGGGTCCGTCGGCCTCACCGACGGCCACCGCGCGGTTGAGCCGGACGACCGGGCTGTCGGTCAGGCGCGCGAGTTCGTCGTACCACTCGACGATCTGCACCCAGTCGGTCTCCTCGGCCGTGAGCGCGTCGGCGTGCAGCGCGGCGATGGCGGCCTGGGCCTGGAACTCGCCCAGCCGGTCGCGGGCGAGAGCCGTCTGCAGGATCCCGATGCCCTCGGCGATGGACGTGGTGTCCCACCGGCCGCGGTCCTGCTGGGCGAGCGGCACCAGGCTCCCGTCGGGCGCGGTCCGGGCGGCGCGCCGGGCGTGGTGCAGCAGCATGAGGGCGAGCAGTCCCGCCACCTCGGGATGGTCGATCGCGGCCGCGAGCTGCCGGGTGAGCCGGATGGCCTCGGCGGCGAGGTCGACATCGCCGGAGTAGCCCTCGTTGAAGACCAGGTGGAGGACGCGCAGCACGGTGGCGACGTCGCCGGGCCGGTCCAACCGCACGCCGGAGACGGTGCGCTTGGCCCGGCTGATGCTCCCCCACTGCCTTGAGGGCGTGGGAGGCACCCCCAGCGCCATGGTCGCCTCGGGCACCAGACAGGCCTGCGCGATCTGGCGGGTGGTGAGCCCGCCGACGGCGCGCAGCGTGAGTGCGACCGCCGACGACGGCGTCAGTGAGGGGTGGGCGCACAGGAAGTAGAGCTGGAGCGTGTCGTCCGCGCCGGGCGCGGGGCCGGGCACCGGCTCCTCCTCCACGCGGTCCTCGCGCCGGCGCCGGGCGGTGTCCGCGCGGGTCGCGTCGAGGAACCGGCGCCAGGCCACGGTGACCAGCCAGCCTTCGCGTCCCGCTGCGGGTCGGCCGGCCACACCGGACCGCCTCGCCCGTCCTCGGCCGCCGCGAAGTCGGCTCCGCGGCGGACGAGGACGGCGAGCACACCAGGGGTGAGGCTGCGGAGCAGTGCCTCGTCCATCGGCGAGGTCACTCCGTGATGGTGGGGTGCGCGGTCAGGAAGGGGCGCAGCTCCAGCCATTCGTGGATCGGCTTCCCGCCCGCCCCGGGGGCGGCCGACAGCTCACCGGCCAGTTCGACGGCGCGTTCGTAGGTGTCGACGTCGATCACCATCCAGCCGGCGATGAGGTCCTTCGTCTCGGCGAACGGTCCGTCGGTGACCGGCGGGCGCCCCTCACCGTCGTACCGCACCCACGTCCCCTCGGGGGCCAGCGCCTGACCGTCGACGAACTCGCCGCTCTTCTCCAGCCGGGCCGCGAAGTCGTTCATGTACTGGATGTGCGCGGAGATCTCCTCCGGTGTCCACAGCGGGGACGGAGCGGGTTGCGGGTTCTCGACATGGTCGGCCAAGATTTTTTCTCGGGATCGCGTGAGCGGTTCGTGGAGGGAGTCGCGCAAGGGGGGCGAGAGGTCGGACCGGGGCTGGGCGGGGGCCTTGACCAACCCCGCCGAGTGCCCCGTACTCGGTCATGTATTCCCCTCCGGCCGGTATCTTTTCGGGGCGGTCGGGATGCCTGCACCAGGCTTTGGTTGTCGGACGACAACTGAGTTAACCTTCACCGGATTTTCTCATCGGGCCGATTCGTGAACTGCGGAAATGCGGGCGGTGAGCGGGCCGGCCACGGCCCGGCGCGGGTTCCGAGTCCTCGGCGCGAGGGCTCTTGGGGAGCGGAACGAGGGTGCGCATGAGCAGCAAGACGATCGAGGCCGTCGACCGGGCCCCGGGCGAGCAGGAGCTACGTCAGCTTCTGGCCGGACTGACCGCCGTGCGCGACGGCGACTTCGGTACCCGGCTGCCGTCCGACGGTGAGGGCCTGCTCGGCGACATCGCCACGGTTTTCAACGGCATGGTGGACCAGCTGTCCGTGTTCACGTCGGAAGTTACGCGGGTGGCGCGGGAGGTGGGCACCGAAGGCACGCTCGGCGGTCAGGCCGAGGTTCCGGGGGTCTCGGGCACCTGGGCCGACCTGACCGACTCGGTCAACGCCATGGCGGGCAATCTGACCACGCAGGTGCGCGACATCGCGCAGGTCGCGACCGCGGTCGCCAAGGGTGACCTGTCGCAGAAGATCGACGTACCCGCGCGCGGCGAGATCCTGCAGCTGAAGGAGACCGTCAACACGATGGTCGACCAGCTCTCCGCGTTCGCCGACGAGGTCACCCGCGTCGCCCGTGAGGTCGGCAGCGAGGGCCGGCTCGGCGGTCAGGCCCAGGTGCCCGGCGTCGGCGGTGTCTGGCGCGACCTGACCGATTCGGTCAACTTCATGGCGGGGAACCTCACCTCGCAGGTCCGCAACATCGCTCAGGTGACCACGGCGGTGGCCGAGGGTGATCTGTCGCAGAAGATCACGGTGGATGCCCGTGGTGAGATTCAGGAGTTGAAGAACACCATCAACACGATGGTGGATCAGCTGTCCGGTTTCGCCGACGAGGTCACCCGTGTCGCCCGTGAGGTCGGCACCGAGGGACGACTCGGCGGGCAGGCGGACGTCAAGGGCGTGAAGGGCACCTGGCGGGACCTCACGGACTCCGTGAACTTCATGGGGGCCAACCTCACCTCGCAGGTCCGCAACATCGCCCAGGTGGCCACGGCGGTGGCTCAGGGCGACCTTTCCCAGAAGATCACCGTGGACGCCCGTGGTGAGATCCTGCAGCTCAAGGACACCATCAACACGATGGTGGATCAGCTGTCCGGTTTCGCCGACGAGGTCACCCGCGTCGCCCGCGAGGTCGGCACGGAGGGCAACCTGGGCGGACAGGCCATCGTCCGGGGCGCGTCGGGGACCTGGAAGGACCTGACGGACAACGTCAACGTGATGGCGTCGAACCTGACGGGCCAGGTCCGCTCGATCGCCCAGGTCGCCACCGCCGTCGCGCGCGGCGACCTCTCCCAGAAGATCACGGTCGAGGCCAAGGGCGAGGTCGCGGCCCTCGCGGACGTCATCAACACCATGGTCGACACGCTCTCCGCCTTCGCCGACGAGGTCACCCGTGTCGCCCGCGAGGTCGGCACCGAGGGACGGCTGGGCGGCCAGGCGCACGTGCCGAACGTCGCGGGCACGTGGAAGGACCTCACCGACAACGTCAACTCGATGGCCAACAACCTGACCGGCCAGGTCCGCAACATCGCCCTGGTGACGACGGCGGTGGCCAACGGCGACCTGTCGAAGAAGATCGACGTCGACGCCCGCGGCGAGATCCTGGAACTGAAGACGACCATCAACACGATGGTCGACCAGCTGTCGTCGTTCGCCGCCGAGGTCACCCGCGTCGCCCGCGAGGTCGGCAGCGAGGGCCGGCTCGGGGGACAGGCAGAGGTCGAGGGCGTCGAGGGCACCTGGAAGCGGCTCACCGAGAACGTCAACGAACTCGCCGGGAACCTCACCCGCCAGGTCCGCGCGATCGCCGAGGTCACCAGCGCCGTCGCCGAGGGCGACCTGACCCGCTCCATCACCGTGGAGGCGTCGGGCGAGGTCGCCGACCTCAAGGACAACATCAACTCCATGGTGGAGTCCCTGCGGGAGACCACACGGGCCAACCAGGAGCAGGACTGGCTGAAGACCAACCTCGCCCGGATCTCCGGCCTGATGCAGGGCCACCGCGACCTGCCCGTCGTCGCCGAACTCATCATGGACGAACTCGCGCCCCTGGCCTCCGCCCAGTACGGCGCCTTCTTCCTCGCGGAGGACACCGAGCGCGGTCCCGAGCTGCGGCTGGTGGGCTCGTACGGCTATCCCGACGACACCGACCGGCCCGAGCGCATCCCCGTCGGGCGCTCGCTGGTCGGGCAGGCCGCGCGCAACCGCCGGCCCATCAGTGTCGAGGAACTACCGCCGAACTACGTGACGATCTCCTCAGGTCTCGGGGAGGCCGTGCCCAGCGCCCTGGTGGTGCTGCCCATCGTGGTCGAGGACCAGGTCCTCGGAGTCATCGAACTGGGCTCCGTCACCCCCTTCACCCAGATCCACCAGGACTTCCTCTCCCAGCTGATGCCGACCATCGGCGTCAACCTCAACACCATCGTGGCCAACGCGCGCACCGACGAGCTGCTGGGGGAGTCGCAGCGGCTGACGGCCGAACTCCAGGCCCGCTCCGAGGAGTTGCAGGTGCAGCAGGACGAACTGCAGCGCTCCAACGCCGAACTGGAGGAGAAGGCCTCCCTGCTGGCCTCGCAGAACAGCGACATCGAGGCCAAGAACCTGGAGATCGAACAGGCACGGCAGGAGCTGGAGACCCGCGCACAGCAGCTGGCGCTGGCGTCGAAGTACAAGTCCGAGTTCCTGGCGAACATGAGCCACGAACTGCGCACCCCGCTCAACAGCCTGCTGATCCTCGCCCAGTTGCTGGCACAGAACCCCTCACGCAACCTGACACCCAAACAGGTCGAGTACGCGGGCATCATCCACTCGGCGGGCTCCGACCTGCTGCAGCTGATCAACGACATCCTCGACCTGTCGAAGGTCGAGGCGGGCAAGATGGACGTCACCCCGGAACGGGTGCCGCTGCGCAAGCTGTTGGAGTACGTCGAGGCGACGTTCCGGCCGATGACGACGCAGAAGAGCCTGGACTTCACGGTGGCCACCGCGCCGGGCACCCCCGCGGACCTGCTCACCGACGACTCCCGGCTGCGTCAGATCCTGCGCAACCTCCTGTCGAACGCGGTGAAGTTCACCGAACAGGGCAGCGTCGCCCTGCGCATCGAACCCGCCGCGGACCGGGAGGTGCCCACGGGCGTCCTGCGCGGCGGCGCCGTCGTGGCCTTCCGGGTGAAGGACACCGGTATCGGCATCCCCCAGCAGCAGCTGGAGACCATCTTCGGGGCCTTCCAGCAGGCCGACGGCACCACCAGCCGCAAGTACGGCGGCACCGGCCTCGGCCTGTCGATCACCCGGGAGATCGCCCATCTGCTCGGCGGTGCCGTCACCGTCGACAGCACGCCCGGACAGGGCAGCACCTTCACCCTCTACCTGCCCGTGGCACGCGCCGACTTCCAGGACGTGCTCGACGGCAGCGCCCTGCCGCCCGACCCGCACCCCGCCGGACGCGAGCTGACCTCGGCCGACCGGCAGGACGCCGATTCCCACGCGGCGCCCGAGCACCGCCGACGCCGTCTGCTCGTCGTCGAGGACCGCCCGCGCGGACTGCTGACCCTCGTCGCCGAACGCGCGGTCGCCGACCTCGCACCCGGCGACGACCCGCCCGGCGCGATCGACATCATCACCGCGATCGGCGCCCAGGAGGCCGCGAGCACACTGGCCGCCGAACCCTGCCACTGCGTGGTCCTCGAACTCGGCACGCCCGACGGCGAGGGCGCCCGACTGCTGGAGGCCATGGAGGGCGACTCCGCGCTCGCCAGCGTGCCCGTCCTCGTGCACACCGGTCACCGCGTGGACCTGGCGCACGAGCAGACGCTGCGCTCGCGCGCCGAGAACCGCCCGCTGGACTTCCTCTCCAGCCTGGACGAACTACGCGAACGGATCACCCTGCACCTGTCCGCCGAGGAGCCGGGCGACGTGCTGTCCCTGGTGCGCGCCGAGGAGTCCCAGCGCCCCGCCGCGCAGGTCGTCGACGGCGCCTTCCTCGGCCGTACGGTGCTCGTGGTCGACGACGACGCGCGCAACCTCTTCGCACTGAGCGGGATGCTGGAACTCCACGGCTTCCAGGTCCTGCACGCCGACAACGGCCGCAGGGGCATCGAGATGCTGCTCGCCCACCCCGACATCTCGCTGGTGCTGATGGACGTGATGATGCCCGAGATGGACGGGTACTCGGCCACCGCGGAGATCCGATCGATGCCCCAGTACGCCGAACTGCCCATCATCGCCGTCACCGCGAAGGCCATGCCCGGCGATCAGGAGAAGAGTCTCGCCTCGGGCGCGAACGACTACGTCACCAAGCCGGTCGACACCAACGACCTCATCGGCCGCGTCCGGCGCTGGCTGTCCGTATGACGGGGACACCCGCCGCCCCGCGTACCAGCCGACCGTGCGGTGTCCCCGGACACCCGAGCCGAGGAACAGGTCGAACGTGAGCAATCCCCACCAGCCGGCCGAGCCGCAGGACGCCGGCGCGCCGACGGACCAGTCGCCCGTCGACGACCCGACGGCCGGCACCGGCTTGCCGTCCGACGACCTTTTCGGCTTGCTGTCCGTGCCCCGTGACGACCTTCCCGCCGTGCCGGGCCGCCAGGAGGCGGACGAGGAGAAGGCCGACGGAGGTGAAGGGGACGGCAAGGGGGTGTCGACCCCCGTGGGCCGGCTCGCCGCGACCGTGGAGCGGTTGCGCCGCGAGGTGCAGGAGGCGCAGGCCGAGGCGGACGGGCGTGCCCTGATCGAGCTGGCCAAGGGCATCCTCGTCGAGCGGCTGGGGTGCGGGCCGTCGCAGGCGGCACGCCAGCTCACCGAGCTGACCGAGCAGGCGGGCGTGACCCCCCTCGAATTCGCCGTCGACGTCATCAACCAGGCCGCGCGCGACCGGCTCTCCGAGGTCACCACCACCTTCCTCGCGATCACGGAGGGCCGCCACGAGGCGCCCGAGGCGCCGCGGGGCGACTCCCCGGCCGTACGGCTGCGGACCGCCGAGAGCGGCGCGCTGGCCGCCCACGACGCCCAGGCCGTGGCCGACTCCCTGCTGGAACACGCTCTGACACCGCTCGGCGCCGAAGCGGTGGCCATCTGGGCGCTGGGCGCCGACGGCTCCCTCACCCTGGCCGGCAGCGCGGGCTTCCCCGCCGCGGAGGCGGCCCGCTGGCGGTACGTGCCTCCGGGGGTCGCCACAGTGGCACGCCATGGGCTCGGCGAGCGAAGGGGCCAATGGATCGGCTGTCTGTCCGAGACCGGCCTGCCCTCCATCGGCCGGCACCACCACCCCGACGGCGGCCGCGTCGCCGTACCCGCGGGCACCGGCGGCCGCATCCACGGCGTGCTGGAGATCGTCTGGCCCACACCACTGCAGGCCCAGCCCCCGCAGATCGTCCGCCAGGTCGAGGCACTGGCCGAGCTGTGCGCGCACGCCCTGGAGACCTACGTCCCGGACCGCACCGACGAGGGCTCGCGGGCCGCGACCCTGCCCGACGTCGCCGAACTGATCAACCTGGCCGACGGCCTGCACGACCCCGCGCTGGTGCTCGTCCCGTACCTGGACGCCACCGGAGAACTCGTCGACTTCCGCATCCAGCACGTCAACGGCCGCTTCCTCGACCCGGCCGGCCGGCCGCGCGGGGCCGTCAACGGAGCCCTGCTCCTGGAGACGTATCCGATGGCCGCCGGAGAGCGCGAGCTGTTCGGGCAGGTGGAGCGGGTCTACGCCACCGGTGAGCCCTTCCGGGCCCGCCGCATGCGACTCACGTCCCTGGTGGACGAGGTCCCGCTGTCGGCGGTGGCCGACGTCAACATCAGCCGGCACGGCGGCAGCGTGCTGCTCATCTGGCGCATCGAGGACGAGACCGCCCGGCTGGCGAGCCTGTTGCAGCACGCCCAGCGCCTCGGCCGCATCGGTGGCTTCGAGGAGAACCTCCTCACCGGCGAGATCACCTGGAACGGCCAGCTCTACAGCCTCTACGGCAAGCCCTCCGTCAGCGGCCCGGTCCCACTGGAGGACCTGCCCGCCCACGCCCACCCCGACGACGCCGTCGCCATCGGCAGGTTCCTGCGCACGCTGCTCCACCACCGTCGCCCCGCCTCCGCGGCCTTCCGGCTCCAGCGCCCCGACGGTGTCACCCGGCACATCCGCGTCGTGGCCGAGCCGGTCCTCGACTCCGACGGCCGGCTGTCCGTCGTCCGCGGCGCCTACCAGGACATCTCCGCCCACCACTGGACGGAGGTCGCCCTCGCCGCCACCCGCGACCAGCTCGCCCACTCCGAGCAGCAGGCGAGCGAACGCGACCGGCTCACCCTCCAGCTCCAGCACGCGATCATGCCGCCCGCGCAGGCCCCGCTGGAGGCCCCCGGGCTGCGTGTGGCCGTGCGCTACCGGCCCGCCGAGACCCAGAACCTGGTCGGTGGTGACTGGTACGACGCGGTCGTCCTGCCGTCCGGGCTGGTCCTGCTGTGTGTGGGAGACGTCGCCGGGCACGGCATAGAGGCCGCCACCAGCATGGTCGTCCTGCGCAACGCGTTGCGCGGGCTGGCCGTGACCGGCGCGGGACCGGGCCAGTTGCTGTCCTGGCTCAACATGGTGGCCCACCATCTGACCGGCGCCGTCACCGCCACCGCGGTCTGCGGCCTGTACGACCCCGACCGCCACACCCTGCGCTGGGCCCGGGCGGGCCATCTGCCGCCCGTTCTGGTGCGCGCCGGTGAGGCGACCCCGCTGCCCCTGGTCAAGGGGCTGCTGCTGGGTGCGCTGCCCGAGGCGACGTACGAGGAGAACGAGACCCAGCTGGCCGTCGACGACACCCTGTTGATGTACACGGACGGCTTGATCGAACGCCGTGACCGGTCCGTGGAGGAATCACTGGCCCAGCTGCTGACGGCCGCGCGCACGGTCCCGCCGACGCTCGACCAGCAGCTGGACCGTCTGCTCACCCACAGCAAGTCCGACACGGACGACGACACCTGCCTCGTGGGCGTCCAGGTGACCTAGGACCCTGACGGAGCCGTGACGGCTCGGTACCGGACGACGGGATCTCATCGGCCCACGGGACGTCTGTGAACGCCGTCGGCGGGCACACGAGGGGTACGAGATCGGTTCCGAGGACAGAACGGGGAAGCCGGTGACGATCAAGGCGAAGGGCTGGGCACATTCGTTTCCCGTGTCCGGGGGTGTGCGGGCCGGCCGGCGGTGGACACGGAGGCAGTTGGAGTCACTTCCATGGACCGCCGCCGAGCCGCAGACGGTGGACGCCATCGTTCTGGCCGTGTCCGAACTGCTCACCAACGCACATGTCCACGCGCACAGTGACGCGCATCTGATCCTCACCTGGGACGGCGACTGCCTTCAGGTGAGCGTCCATGACGAGGACCCCACCCTGCCGCGCCAGCGCGATCCGCAGGCCGGGGAGGTCTCCGGCCGCGGCGTGGGCATCGTACGGATGCTCGCCGACGAGCTGGAGATGAAGTGTCAGCGGCACGGCAAGACGGTGTCGGCGTGCTTCCGTCCGGCCGGTACCGGCCGGACGGGCGACGACCGCTGAACCCCGGTGACGACCGCCCGGAACGGACGGCCGGCCGCCGGGATGCCGCTGGGTTCAGTTCGTGCTCAGCATGCCCCGGCGCAGGCGGGCCAGGGTGCGCGAGAGCAGACGGGAGACGTGCATCTGCGAGCAGCCGAGATGTTCGGCGATCTGGACCTGGGTGAGTTCTTCGACGAACCGCATGTGGATGATCCGCCGGTCGCGTTCGTCCAGTTCGGCGAGGAGCGGGGCGAGGGCGTGGAAGTCCTCGACCAGCTCCATGCCGGCGTCCTCGCTGCCGATGAAGTCCGCGAGCGCCGCCTCCCCGGTCTCGTCACCACCGATGGCGGCGTCGAGGGAGGAGGAGTTGTAGCCGTTGGCGGCCAGACGTGCCTCGATGACCTCCTGCTCGGAGAGGTTCATCAGCTCGGCCAGTTCCTTGACCGTCGGACCGCGGCCGAGGCGACTGCTGAGTTCGTCGGTGGCGCGGGCGAGTTCGACGCGGGCCTCCTTCAGGCGACGGGGCACGTGCACGGCCCAGGAGGTGTCGCGGAAGAACCGCCTGATCTCTCCGACGATGTAGGGGACGGCGAAGGTGGTGAACTCCACCTCGCGCGAGAGTTCGAACCGGTCGATCGCCTTGATCAGGCCGATCATGCCGACCTGGACGATGTCCTCCATCTCGTCCGCGCCCCGGCTGCGGAACCGGCCGGCCGCGTAGCGGACGAGGGAGATGTTCATCTCGATCAGTGTGTTGCGGGCGTACTGGTATGCGTGGGTGCCCTCTTCGAGGACGGCCAGCTGCTCGAAGAACAGCTTCGACAGCGATCGCGCGTCCCTGGGTGCCACCTTCAGCGGATCGGAGATCTCCGGCAGCTGAACGGTGGTGTGGCCGACGCTCGTCCCAAGACTCGTTGTCGCCGTCATCCTTGCTTTCCTCCCTCGCTGGTCAGCCGGCCTCAGTCCGTGGACTCGGCCGCCGGCGTGCCGCCTACCCCGTCTGCCCGCAGTCATGCGTGCGTATTCACGAACGGATCCGAGCGCCGACGAGAGTTATACGATGACGTGTCCGTAGCCCGCTGGGGCAGTCAGATGCAGGGGGAGAGGGCGTGGACGTCTCTCATGGTGCGCACAGGACGGTGCCGGGGTCGCCGCGTGGCGGCGCGGTGCTGGAGATCCGCTCTCTGCCCGGTCGTCCTGGTATTCGTGCTGCAGGAGAAATCAACGTGATCACCCGCTCGTTCTGGGAACAAGGACTGGAGGACCTGGCGCGCCTCCATACGGAGGTCTCCTTCGTGGAACTGTCCGATCTGATGTCCATCGATGTGGGCGGCACCGCGGCGCTGGCGGTCACCGCGCAGCGACTGGGCAGCGGTCGCATCGTCGTGGACCGTCCGCCGCCGGAGCTGGAGCGCATCCTGCACATCTTCTGGCCCGGCCATACGGGGATCGAGGTGGCAGGACGATGAGCACGGTCCTCCCCGTCGAACCTTTCGTGCACCCCGCGCTGTTCTACCGGGGCGAGGAGCAGTACACGGCGGGCACGGTGCCGTTCCTGACCGAGGGCCTGGCCGCCGGAGAGGCCGTCGCCGTCGCCGTTCCCGGCCCCCACCTCGAACTGATCAAGGCCGGGATGGGAGCGAGCGCCGACAAGGTCACGTTCCTCGACATGACCCGGGTGGGCCGCAACCCGGGGCGGATCATCCCCGGTGTCCTGCGGGCCTTCGCCGACGCCCACCCGGCGGGCCGGGTGCGGATCATCGGCGAGCCGATCTGGGCCGGCCGTTCGGCCGTGGAGTACCCGGCGTGCGTCCAGCACGAGGCGCTCATCAACGCGGCCTTCCAGGGCCGCGAGGTGACGATCCTGTGTCCCTACGACGCGGACGCGCTGGAGCCCGAGGTGCTCACCGACGCCTACGCCACGCATCCCGTCGTCATCGACACCGGCGTCGAACTGCCCAGCGACGCCTACGATCCCGACCGCGTCGTCGCCCGCTACAACCAGCCCCTCGCCTGCCCGCCCGGAGCCGCGTCGCTGTCGTTCGACGCGAAAGCCCTCCCCGAGGCACGCGCCTTCGCGGTCCAGGAAGCCAAGCAGTTGGGCCTTGGCGAGGACCGGCGGCAGGATCTGATGCTCGCGGTCGCGGAACTGACCACCAACAGCGTGGTGCACGGCGGCGGCACGGGAACCCTGCGGATCTGGGCGGACGGCGAGCAGATCGTCTGCGAGGTCCACGACCGTGGCCGGCTGACCGACCAGCTGGCCGGCCGCCGGCCGCCGGCCCGTGACCAGTTGGGCGGGCGGGGCCTGATGCTGGTCCACTACGTCTCCGACCTCGTACGCCTGCACACCGCCCCGGACAGCACCACCGTCCGCTTCTACCTCCACCGCTGACGGGCCCCGCCCGGCCCGCGACGAGCGGGGTAGGGTGCGCCGATGCCAACGATCAGGAAGTTCCAAGTCACCTTCGACTGCGCGGAACCCGAGCGCCTCGCCCGCTTCTGGTGCGAGGTCCTGGGGTACGCCGTACCGTCACCGCCGAAGGGCTTCGACACCTGGGACGACTTCAACGCCTCCCAGTCCCCGGAGGACCGGGGTTCGTGGTTCGCCTGCGGTGATCCCTCGGGTGTCGGCCCGCGCCTGTACTTTCAGCGCGTCCCCGAGGGCAAAACCGCCAAGAACCGGGTGCATCTCGACGTGCGGGTCGGCACCGGACTCGTGGGCGAGGAGCGGCTGGCCACGCTGGAGGCAGAATGCACCCGCCTGCTCGCGCTCGGCGCGGTACGCGTGCGGCTCCTGTACGACGGCAGCGATTCCTGCATCGTGATGCAGGACATCGAGGGCAACGAGTTCTGTCTCGACTGAGCGTGCCGTCCTCATCCGGCCGTCCACTCCGCGAGAGGGGCCTCCCAGGGCCGGGGGCCGGTGCCGTCCGTCCAGGCCCGCAGGGCCTCCCGGTCCACGCACACGATCCCGCACCGCTCGGCGTACTCCAGTGCCGGCGCGGTGAAGTCGCTGGTGGTGACCAGCACGGCGACATCAGCCTCGTGGACGGTGAAGCAGGTGCCGCCGAAGCGCTGCAGATCCTGGGAGCCGACGCGGTGGGAGTCGCCGTACTGCTTGCACTGGATGACGACCCGGCACCCGTCGGGAGCCACGGCGACGACATCGGCGCCCAGGTCCCCGGCCCCTCCCACGACGTCGACCGCCGTGCAGCCGTCGCGTGCGCAGAGGGCGGCGATCGCCTCCTCGAACCCCTCCGGCGTCAGGGCGTCGTAGTCGACGTCGACGGTGGCCTCGGCGGCCGGACGCGGACGGGGAATCGCCAGAACTTCAGCCTCAGCCTCGGCCTCGGCTTCCAGACGGGCGGCCGCCTCCCGCGCCGCCTCGTCGAGCGCCGCCGCCGCTCGGCGTGCCGCTCTCGCCACGTGCCACCGGCGACGCAGCCCCACGGAACCCGCGACACCCACGACGACCAGGACGAACACCCAGGCGGGGCGCCGCTCGACAGCCCCGGCCACCGTGTGGACCGCGAAGCCCGACGCGCATACGACCACGGCGAGAAGGACGAAGAACAGGGCGGTGGCGCGAAGGTCGAACCCTCGTCGGCGGTGCGCAGGCGGTGTACGTCGCGCGGATGTGGTCACGGCATGCCCCCTCATGAGACCGGTAAGAAGATCAACTGATCGTGTGCCCAAGATCGGGAACTTCACCGTCCGGCTGCCGCGGCGGGGCCACGTGGGAGGATGCGGCCATGATGCGGCTCAGGGAACGCGGGTGGCGGGCGGCCGAGTTGGTGGCCGCGGTGGGTACGGCGGTGGCGCTCGGCGCCTGTGGACCCGCGGGCGCCGGGGGCTCCGCCGCGAGCGGGGCCGACGGGGAGCGGGGCAGCGGCGGCCGGGAGGCGCGGTACCAGCGCGTCATCGAGGACCCCCGTCCGCGTCCCGCCGACGTCGTCGAGGCGGCCGGCGCACCGTCCGGTGTCGCCCGCTCGGGTGACGGCTCACTGCTGCTGACGTACGACGCCGGCAACGTCGAGGACGACGAGGGGCCGGCCGCCACCGCCTGGCGCATCGTCGACCCGGCGGGCCGTACGGTCGCCGAGCACGCGGAGCACACGAACGCGGAGGCGGTGCGGACCGCGTTCGAGGGAGTGCCCGGGGGCTTCGTGAAGGTGCCTTCGGGGGAGGGGAGCGAGGGAGCGTACGGCCTCGACGTACGCGGCGAGCGGTACGAGGTCGTCGTCACCGACACCCCGCTGCGCACCCGCCCCGGCGACATCCTGCTCGCCGAACCGGAACCGACCCTCGTCTACCGCCCCGCCACGCGCACGATGGCGCCCCCGGCCGGAGCGCCGGACGAGGCCATCGACTTCGCCGTCGACGAACAGGGCACGATCTGGAGCCTGGAGCAGTCCCTCACCGACGACCCCCACCGGGTCGTACGGCAGCGCGGCGGCCGCACCCTGGGCTCCGAGGCCGTCCCGCAGCCCTACGCGGGGACCGGACTCGCCGCGGCGAGCGGCACCGCGGCGCTGGCCCTCGCACTGGACGAGGGTGTGCGCGGCCTGTTGGTGACGACGGACGACGGCGCGCACTGGCGCACGGTCCTCGACGGCGGCATTCCCTGGAAGGACCTGGACCGGGGCGAGGAGTCGCTGGTCCTGGAGGTGCTCACGGACGGCCGGCTGCTCGTCGGCGAGGAAGGCGGCCGCTACTGGCTCGCCGACGGCCGCGGCGACAGCACCTTCCACGAGCTGAGGACACCGGTGCCCTTCACGTCGATCGCCGTCCACGGCACGACGCTCTACGGCATCGCGGACGCGACGACGGCGACGTACGACCTGGTGAAGGGCGAAGGAGTGTGGACCTCCCGCGACGGCGGACGTCAGTGGCGGCGGTTGGCGGAGCGCGGATAGCACGCGGGTCGCGGGCGGGCCCGGCCCCGTACCCCGGTCGTCACAGAATCCAGACGCGCAAGGTGTCGCCCGCCTCGGAGACCGTGTACCAGGTGCCGTCGCCGAGCCCCCTCGGTGGGCCGGACACCGGTTCGGGGTAGGTGATGCGGTCGCCCAGGCGCATCAGGGGCAGGTCGATGAGCCAGTGTCGGCCCTCCCCGTACTCCTCGTCGCTCTCGACCGTGCCGGCGATACCGGTCCTTTCGTCGAGGAAGCCTCCCTCGTAGTCCCAGAACGCCTCGGTCGCGTCCTCGTCCTCGTCGTCCGTGTCCGCCTCGGGCTGCGCCGGAACGGTGTCGGCGCTCAGCTCGGCCTCCACCGCGCCGTCGGTCACGGCGTGCACGGCGAGGGTGTCCTGATCGTGGGAGACCGTCAGGAGACGGTCGCCGGACGGGCTCACCGCCATGAGTATCCGGTCCTCGTCGTCGAAGTAGGAGACGGAGAGCGTCCGGCCGTCCCAGCGTCCCCACCGCAGCGGGGCGCCCTCCTGGCCCTCCCCGATGGACAGGCCCATCTGGCTCGGATCCGGGTGGGGTACGTGGACCGATCCGGCAGCCGCCGCCCGCGCGTCCGCCCGTGCGAGCACACGCCCCTGGGCGGCGTCGACGACGAGCCATTCCTCCTTGGCAGGCTCGGCGGCTTCTCGTTCCTGGCCCTCCTCGGCGACGGGTCCTGGGACATGCGCCCACACCACGGTTCCGTCGGACGAGAAACCGGCCGATCCGCTGCTCGCGTGGCGATGGTCCCTGTCGTCGGCGTACTCGTCGTACGATCCGTGCGTCTCGTGCGGCTCGCGGCCCGTGCCGGCCCAGCAGCGGTGCCGAATCTCCCACCGCACCGCGCCGGTTCGGTCCACCGCCCGTACCGAGTGGACCCCGGCGAAGACGGCCAGGTCCAGGGTCGGTGCCACCGCGCACGTGCCGAAGCGGCGTGGCCAGGGCGCCGGGAAGCGGATCGGCGCGGACTCGCCCGACGCGTCCGCCGGCCGCTCCAGGACCCGTACCACCAGTTCGGTGTCGCCGCGCTGCACCAGCAGCCGCTTCCCCGGCCGGTGCTCCGCGTACGGAGCGTCGGCCTCGGACGAGGAGAGGGGGGCGGCGTGCGTGGCGACGAGGCGAGCCGATGCGGTCACGGGTTCTCCGGCGTACGAAGGGATCTTGTGGACACCCTACGAGGGGGCACCGACAACGCGGTCGCCCGGGCCGAGGGGAGGGGCTGTCGACCGTTCGGCCCGTGAGAGCCTTGCCGTGATCGTGATCGACGTCGAACCCCGGAGTGTGGGACATGACCGTCAACCGGCCGGGGCTGCCCGGGGACCTGCCGTCGGCGGAGGTTCTGTGGGCGCGTTGGGCGCTCGTCGCCGTGCTGGAGGCCACCACGGCGGACGAGCGTGCGGGGCACCACCGCACGGGAACCTGGGTGGACGACGAAGGACTTCATCTGGACGACGCCGGCTGCACATGGTGGGGCTTCGCACAGCGGGGCGCGGGCCGGTACGTCCTCTTCGGAGAGGACGAGTCGAGTCAGGTCAAGTGGCACGAGCCGCCGGTCGACATGCTCGCCGGTGCCCCCGCATGGCTCCCGCACGAGCGACTGCGGGACCTGCTGGAGGGCTGCGAACTCGGCTGCGTCTACTGGTACGAGAACGGCACCTGGGCCCGGGCCCCGTACCCGCCCACCCTGAAGGACGACGGACTCGACTGCGGTGTGAGCCGCTTCGTCGACAGGACGGACGTCCTCCAGGTGATCGCCGACGAGGACCACGGCGCCATGCCGGCCCACGACGCCGCGACCCTGCTGGACCATGCCGAGAGTTACCGGCTGACGCGGGACCTCCTGTTCTCCCTCGCCACCGGACCCGACCGGCGGGCACCGGAACGCCCCGCCATGGTCAGGGCGCTGGAACGGGCGGGCCTGCAGCGGCCGTAGACAGGTCGATGCGTCCATGGCGCCCGGAACCGTGTGGTCGGCGGGCTGGAGTCAGTGGGCGGACCGGGCGAGGTGCTCGACGCGCTTGTGCAGGTCCTCGACGTGGTGCTCGGACTCCGGCTCCATCAGGACGCTGCGCAGGATGCGGGCTCCTTCGGCGTCGGCGGTGATCTCGGGGTGCCGTGCGGTGAACGCCCCGCGGTCGGCCTTGGGGGTGCTCAGGAAGACGGGGTCGGGGCCGGTCATGCCGTCGGCGAGGATACGGGCGGAAGCCCTGTCGATGCCGGTGAGTGCGGCCGGTTCGACGGTGGGGAAGTAGCTGACGATGCCCCGCTCGGGCTGTTGGTAAACGCCACGTAGCGCCACGTGCTCGAAGGTGTCGACGAGCCGTGCCCGGTTCAGCGCCGCTCGCCGGCCGGCGGCCAGGACCTGTCCGAGGCCGACGGGGGTGGTACACCCGGCTGACCAGCGCCCTCGGCGAGATCGACAAGGCGCTGCGCGAGGCCGCCGATCGACGGTCGCCCGCCCTTGACGACAACCGTGCCCCGGGAGCCGGTTCCCGGGCACTCGGCCGACGCGGTCAGGCGGTGTACGCCGTTGATCCACTCGTCGTCCGCCGCGTAGGTTCCCTCGTATGACGAACGTACGGATCGGTGTGATGCACGACCGCGAGTGGGCCCCGGAGGAACTGCCCGAGTTCGCGCGGCGGGCCGAGGCGCTCGGTGTGGACGACCTGTGGGTGGTGGAGGACCTCGGCTGGAACGGGGGCGTGTCGGCGGCGGCCGTCGCCCTGGGCGCGACGGAGCGCCTGCGGGTGGGCATCGGCATCGCCCCGGCCCCGCTGCGCAGCCCGGCCCTGCTGGCGATGGAACTCGCCACGCTGGCCCGGGTGTTCCCCGGGCGGCTGGTCGCCGGCATCGGGCACGGCGTGCGGGAGTGGATGGTCCAGGTCGGCGCCGCTCCCCGCTCCCCGCTGGCCCTCCTGGAGGAGACGATCACCTCCGTGCGCGCCCTGCTGCGCGGTGAGCGGGTCGAGCTGACGGGACGTGAAGTACGGCTTGACGGAGTCAAGTTGGTGCATCCGCCGACCGAGGTGCCGCCGGTCGTCGCGGGTGTGGTGCGCCCCCGTTCCCTCGAACTGTCCGGCCGGGTCGCCGACGGCACTCTGATCGCCGAGGGCCATGGTCCGCGCGATCTCGAACAGATCCGCGAGCTGACCTCCAAGGGCGCCGCCGGGGACCACACCCTGACCGTCTTTGCCTTCGCGTGCGTCGGTGACGACCCCGACGAGGTGGCCCGCACCCTCCACCCCCACACAGAGGGCCACGGAGCCTGGCTGGGTCGCCCCCAGGAGGAGGTCTTCACCGTCTCCGGCGACGCCGCGCGGGCCGCCGACGGCATCCGCGAACTCGCGGCGGCCAGCGCGGACACGGTCGTCCTGCGCCTCGTGGGCGAGGACCCGCTCGGGCAGTTGGAGGCCGTGCTCGCGGCCCGGTGAGCATCCCCGGCCCCGTCGCGAGGGGCCGCGACGGGGAGCCTGACATCCCACGACCGAGTGAACCGCCCTGCCCCGCAAGGGTGCGCGGGCGTACGGGACACCGAGGGTGAGGCGTGGGCCGGCCCGGTGCCCCAGGTCGGTCCAACGGCGCCGACCGGTCAGTGCTCGGGGCCGGCCGGCGGGGTGTCCGTGATTCCCCGGCCCTCGTTCTCCCCGTTCTTCTGGCCCTGGTTCTCCCGGTCCTGGGGCCGGGCGGCGGGGCGCAGGGTCCAGGCGCCGCCCTTGAAACGCTCCAGTGTGCGCGTCAGTTGCCGGAACGCGGACGTCGCCGGCGCCCCGGACGGCGGCAGCGCGGCGGGAGCGGCCTCGGCGGCCTCGCGATAGGCGGCGAGCGCCTCGTGGGCACGCTCGGTCGCCTCCCGGTACAGGTCCCGGGACTCCGTCATGGCCTTCAGCGCCTCGGCGTACGCGGCGACCCGCTGCCGTTCCCGCACGAGCTCCTCCTCCAGCGTGAGAAGGTGCCAGTCCTTGCGCAGCGCGGTGAGGGCGTCATCGGCACCGTCCGGCAACGGCCGGAGCAGGGTGTCGAACCGCGTCACCGCCGCCACGAGGTCGACCGGCTCGGAACCGTCCAGGAACACCGTCCGTACGGTGAAGTCCTCCGCGTCGTACCCGGACGGGGCCGGGGCCCCGGGCAGCACCGCCGCACCACCGCGCGGCACCTCCACGTCGAACTCCCGCAGCGCCCAGTTCACGACCCGCAGCTGATGCGGCGCGGCCCGGTGCTCGACGATCCGGTGACGCAGGCTCGGCGGCAGCCATCGTGCCAGGGGCAGCCGGCCGCGCTCGTCCGTGGTCATGGCCTCGTGCACGACGACATGCACGCCCCAACCGCTGCGCCCGGAGTCCCTGAGCACACGCCGTACGTCCTTGTCGTCCTCGGGCAGGGCGTTGATCCTGCTCAGCGACAGACCTGTGGCGGCGTCGTGGTCCCAGTCGCCGTACTCCGGCCAGAAACGGGTGACGGGGGACGGCCACGCCGGGTCCCACGGCTGTTCCGCCTCCGCGAGCAGGGTCCACTCCCGCCCGGAGCCCAGATCGGCCGCGAGGCTGAGCCGGGCGCGTACGGTCACCTCGTCGGCCACCCGCCACCGAGTCTCGAAGACCCGCTCCGGGGAGTCGCCGTCGGCGTCGGGCACCTCCAGGAAGTCGTCGATGACCTGGCTGTCCTTGAGCCGGCGCAGGGTGCGGCGGAGTACGTCCTCCGCGTCGGGCCCGACGTGGCGGCCGCGAGCCGGCCACACCGTGGAAGGAGTCGTGGGACGAGCTGAGGAAGTCGGCATGAGTCCATCGGAGAGCAGGGGCACATGTGCGCATACCAGTATCGCCACCGCGGCCCGGCGGAGATCACCCGGGGTCCCGCCCGGCCGCGCGCCCCTGTCGCGAAACCGTCCCGGAGAGGTCCAGCGCTGCCCTCGCCTCCCCGGTCGGGGCACGCGCTCCGACCGGGGAGACGCGTTCCTGGGACGACGTCGACCGTGGCCGCTTCGGCCGCCAGTTCGTCCTCTCCGACGGAGTGGAGCGTGGTTGCCGGGTTGACCGGCTTCTGTTCCGCCCCTGCGGGAGCCACGTTCCGCGTCCGCTTCCCGCGGACGCCCAGGCGGCGGCATAAGCTGCGAGGGCACTGTCCTCATCTCCGCTCCGTCGGGTGAGGCCGACTCCGAGCCGACCGGAAGGCGCGCTGCACATGACCGGGGAACGCGACCGTTGGGCGGAACTGACCGGCGGACAAGCCGGTGAGGAGTACGCCCGGCGCTTCGCTCGGCTCACCGAGTCGGGCCACGACGTCCACGGTGAGGCGACCTTCTGCGCCGAACTGCTGGAGGCTCCGGCCCGGGTACTCGACGCCGGCTGCGGCACCGGCCGGATCGCGATCCGGCTCGCCGAGCTGGGCCACGAGTGCGTCGGAGTGGACGTGGACCCCTCGATGCTCGCCGTCGCCCGCCGCAACGCCCCCGCTCAGGAGTGGCTCCTCGGCGACCTGGCCCACCTCGGCCTCCTCGGCCTGAAGCCGGACTTCGACCTGGTGCTCGCCGCCGGAAACGTCATCCCCCTCCTGGCCCCCGGCACCGAACCGGCCGTCGTCCGCCAGTTGGCCGCCGCGCTGCGCCCCGGTGGGCTACTGGTCACGGGCATGGGACTGGATGCGGCACACCTGCCGCTGGCCGAACCGCCCCTGACAGTGCGGGAGTTCGACCACTGGTGCGCCGAGGCCGGACTCACCCTGCGGCAGCGTCACGCGACGTGGAGCGGCGACCCCTACGAGGACGGCTGTGGCTACGCCGTGAGCGTGCACTCCCGACCCACCACCTGAACAACGCCTGCCCGGGACCGTCCTCCGCAACCGGGCGCAGCGGCGGACGCCCCCTGGATACTGCCGGGGCCCGTGGCGCGCGCCCACTGGAGACCTTGGCGCGTTCGCGTCGTCGGCAGGGCGACGGGCGGCAGTAGAGTGCGACGGTGACCGCTCTGCCGGAGGACCGGACGCCACCGGTCAGCGACGAGGACCGCGACACCGCCGTGCGGCGCGTGCAGGAGGCGTACGCCGAGGGGCACATCGCGCACGACGATCTGGACGAACGGCTGCACCGGGTACTGACGGTGGCGACGCGGGGCGAACTCGTCTCGGTCCTGGCCTCCCTCCCGGAAGCGAAGGGGGCGGTATCGTCCACGATTGCCGCCGCGAGTGGACGGATCCGGCGAGGGGGCGGATGGCGGGTACCGCGGTTCCTGAAGGTCGAGTCCGCATGCGCGAAGGTGCGACTGGATCTGTCGAGGGCCGTCATCGAGCACGCGGTGATCGACATCGAGCTGCGACTCGGTACCGGCGGGGCCCGGATCACGGTACCTCGCGACGCGGTCGTCGACATCGAGGGTCTGCGCACCGGCTGGAAGGACTCGCGCTACAGAACTCCGCGGCGCGCCGACGCCGTTGGGCCGACGATCCGGATCTCCGGGGCGATGGGGTTCGGACGGTTGCGGATCCGCCACGCGCGACGTCGAGGCCTCATCCGCCGCTCCAGGAGTCGCCGCGCCGCCTGAACGGGCTGTCGAGCCCGCGCCCACGAGCATGAGTGTTGACAGCTTCGTCCCCTACCCTCGTGCGTGAACGTGGAGACGTCGGATGCCACGGGACCCACATCGAGGAGGCGACGGTGTTCGGAAGGGGCACGCGGCTGTTCGCGGCTGCCGTGGTGGTGGCCTGCGTGGCGCTCGTGGGCCCCAGCGCACCGGGCGATGCCCTGTTCGCCAGGTCACTGCCCGTGGACGCCGTCAAGGATGTCGACCCGAACCGTGTCATGACGTGGAACATCTGCAACCCCTGCGACGAGAGCAACGTCGACCGGGCCGCCGAGATCGCCGCGGTGGCGCCCCAGGTCATCGGCCTGCAGGAGGCGTGCGTGCGTGACGTGGAGAGGATCCGGGAGTATCTGGAGACTTTCCACGGGCTGGTCTATCACGTCGAGTACGGCTCGGTTCTGCGGAGTTGGAGCCGGTGCGGGGGAGTGCCGTGGAGTCCGGGAGGCTTCGGGCAGGCCATTCTCTCGGCGGCGCCGCTGACGGACCGGGTCGGCGTGGAGTACCCGGACGGCGGGTCGGAGGACCGGGGATACACGGCGGTCACCGCGACAGTGGGCGGCCGGCCGGTGCGGGTCTTCAACACGCACCTCGCCCAGCGGCGCCAGGAGGCGGTCCGGGCGGACCAGATCGAGGTGCTCGCCGCGGACGTCGCCCGGTACGACCGCGCGATCGTTCTCGGCGACTTCAACGCGGTGCCGGACTCCGCCGAAATCGCCCCGATGTGGGAAGTGGCCACGGACGCGGACTCCGCCTGCAGACCCCCGTCCACGGGGGCCTGCGGGCTCACCACCGACTGGCAGAGCAAGTTCGACTACATCTTCCTGCGGGGCATCTCCCCGCTGGGGCAACGGGTGGAGCTCTCCGAGTCCTCGGACCACAATCTGGTGCACGCCGACCTGGACCTGACCTGACCTGAGGTGGTCCTGGGGGCGTAGGGCGTCGGGCTGTTGGCGTCTCGGGGGCTTTGCGGGCGGCTGCCTGCCTCCGCGAGAACCTGTCCGCACGGAGGCAGGCGGGCACAGGCGGAGGCCGTGGGCGGCCATGAATGCCACATCTGCGGTCACCGTCGGCATCAAGCCGCGGTGGGCCCTCTGAGGCTCAGCGGCGCCCGATCCACGACTATCGAGACTCCAGCCATCCCAAGTTGCGACATCGCATCAACTCACTGCGCGTAGAAGCAGACACCTGATCAGCAGAAACAGCGAAACGATGCCGGAGTGCCAGGAGGGGCTGACCGGACGGCCTCCCTCTCGGGGCTGGTTCCGGCGTACCGCCGACTGAACACACGCGACCGCCGGCGCTCCCGCTCCTCCTGTCGATGGCATGGACCCGCCAGATATGCCCGGCGCGGCTGTCCAGGCGTACCCCCGTGCGCGGCCGGTTCGCGACAGCCGCGGGCACGGCGGCCGTCTCACCCACTGATATCGGCCGGACTCGGAGTGAAGCCGGCCCCCACTGCTGCCCGCGGGGAGATGGCCACGACAGGTGCCGGGCCGGCGCGCACGACGGACAGTCCCGCGAAACAAGCGGTGATTCGGACCGGCCGAAAAGGAAGGACCCGGAAAGCGCAGAACAGAGCGGCTGATCTGAGGCTGTTTCGCGCGTTCTCGCCCCGCCTAGGTTCGCTGTGCTCCGCACCCTGATCGGTCATGCCGTCAGAAATACGCACTCCAACGACTATCGAGGGAGAAGTTCGTGCGCAGTCTCAGACACTCCATACTTCCGCTGGCCGCGGCCACCGTACTCGCCCTGATCGGTGCCGGAACGGCCGAGGCGGCGCCCGCCCCGGGCCGGGCCGGAGCCGAGAGCGGCGCAGGTGCCCTCACCGCCGCCGGGAACGACACGACCAGCGTCGACCGGACCGCGCGGCTGTCGAACGGGGCCCCCGTCGACTCGGCGAAGGACGCCGCGGCACTGGCGCGCTACTGGACACCGGAACGGATGGCTAAGGCCGTCTCGCTCGACAACGTGGCCACCTCGTCGCGTAAGGACCTCGCCAAGCCGGCCGGGCCCACCGGCACGCCCGGAACGATTCCGTCCGCCCCCGCGCGCACGCACACCGCATCCGTGCGTATCAATGAATCCGCCGCGGTGGGCAAGGTGTTCTTCACCAACCCCAGCAACGGCGGCACCTACGCGTGTTCGGCGAGTGCGCTCAACAGCGGATCCAAACAGATGGTCGTCACGGCCGGGCACTGCGTCCACGGCGGCAGTGGCGGCACATGGATGACAAACTGGGTCTATGTGCCGCGCTACCGCTCCGGAGCCCGTCCGTTCGGCACTTTCGCCGCCAAGCAGATACGTACGTTCAACGCCTGGATCGACAGCAGCGATCTCCGGCGTGACGTCGCCATGGTGACCACCTGGCCGCTCAACGGCAACAAGATCGTCAACGTCACCGGCGGACACGGGATGAGCTGGAACTTCTCGCGCACGCAGCCCATCACCATCATGGGCTACCCCGGGAACTTCGACAGCGGGGAACTCCAGTGGGCGTGCACGGGCACCACACGGGCGGCCGGTGACGGCGGCATCGAGCTGCAGTGCAACTTCGGCGGCGGCTCCAGCGGCGGCCCGTGGCTTCGGGAGTTCAACGACTCCAACGGTCTCGGATCGGTCAACGGGGTGATGAGTACCGTCACTTCGACCGGCTGGAACGAGGCCGCCTACTTCGACGACGCGGTCAAGGCGATGTACGACGCCCAGGGCAACGTCACCTGACGGACCCGAACACCGGCCACCGGTCGTGGGAGACCGGAGATCGGGCACAGGACAAGGAGACCCTTCCATGCGTCGCAGTAGCCTGAGCCGCTGGGCGGTAGCCGCCGGCCTCCTCGCCGTCGTCGTGGCGGTGGCGGCCTGGCGCACCGCGGCCAGCGCCTCGGACTCCGAGTCGCAGCCGGAGCCGGGAAGCACGGTCAACGAGGTACGGCAGGACCCGGAGAAGGTCCGGGACCACTGGACGCCTGAGCGCATGCGCGAAGCACAGGACGCGCCCATGCCGAAGCGCGACTGACGGCGGGCGGGTCGCAACGAGCAGGGCACCAGGTCGCGGGGCGGCAGGTCACGTTCGCCGCCCCGCGATCCTGTACAGACAGGTACCGTGCCCGGGCCATACCGTGCGCCGGGCGCACCTCGGACCACCAGGGTGGCCTCCGCCAGACGGCCACGTACCACCGTGGACGACGCTCGACCGCCTGAAGACGACGAGGGTGCGGCGGCGGGCGGCTTCCTCGGCCGGTGGACAGACCCCAACCCCGGCTACCGTTGGCCCACATGACAGTCACGGAGTTGGACATCACCGAGGACCTGATCCGGGATCTGCTGCGCGAGCAGTACCCCGATCTGGCGGATCTGCCCCTGAAGCTCGGAGCGCGTGGCTGGGACAACCAGGTGTGGCGGCTCGGCGACGACCTCGCGGTCCGACTGCCCTGGGCGACGGAGTCCGCGGATGCGCTCCTGTACAAGGAGCACGCGTGGCTGCCCGCCCTCGCCCCGCATCTGCCTCTGCCCATCCCCGTGCCACAGCGCCTCGGTGAGCCCTCCGAACGGTTTCCCCGGCCCTGGCTCGTCACCACCTGGGTGCCCGGCGAACCCGCCGACCACGCCCCCGCCACGCGCACCGAGGAGGCGGCCGTCACCCTGGCCCACTTCCTCACCGCCCTCCACCGCCCCGCCCACGACGGAGCGCCCACCGGCCGGGACCGCGGTGGCCCGCTCGCCGACACCGCCGACCGCCTCATCCAAGGGCTCACCTCGGCCACCGAGCTGGGGCTCATCCGCGACCCGGACGCCGTCCGCGCGGTCTGGGAGGACGCCGCGGCCGCACCCGAGTGGACGGGCCCGAGACTCTGGCTCCACGGCGACCTGCACCCGGCCAACATCGTGACCAGGAACGGAACCTTCTGTGGTGTGATCGACTTCGGCGATCTCTTCGCCGGCGACCCGGCCTGCGACCTCTCCGCCGCCTGGAGCCTGCTGCCGGACGGCGCCGTCGACCTCTTCCACAAGACCTACCTGCCGAACCCGGACCCCGCGACCCTGCGCCGCGCTCGCGGCTGGGCGGTCCTGCGCGCCCTCGGCGGCATCCATATCGGACACGCCGGTCTCCAAGGCCGTCCCGGCGGCAAGGTGACCTGGGGCCCACCCGCCCACGCCGCACTGCGACGCCTCACCGCATCGGCCTGAGCCGGCGCGTGACACCGGCCAACGCAGAGGACATGGACGGGAGATGGCGGCGAAGTGCCGTGGACAGTCCGATGTCTGTCGCGTCGATACGGGGGCACACGGACCTCACCCATACGAAAGGAACCGCTCCATGCTGGGTATCGCCGCGGCAGTACTGTTCTTCTTCGCCTTCCTGATCAACGCCGCCGAGATCACGACGAACGACGTCTTCTCCTCCACGAACGTCATGCTGATCGGCCTGATGCTCCTGGCCCTGCACGTCGCGGGAATCGGGAGTGGCTGGTCCGGCCGCAGACGCTGACGGATCGTCGACCGGGGTGGGAGCCAGGCGCGACGGCGTCTCGCTCCCACCCCGCCGTCTGCCCCCGCGGATGTCGTGGGCCTTTCGCGTCCCCCTTCGGCATGCGGAAGAGGCGCGCATGGTCAGGAGAAGAGGCGCCGGAATTTCTTGTGGTGCAGGGCCGGTGAATCGGCGAGGGATGGGGGTACACGGGCGGCATGGCACCGACGAATGATCACCTCCTGCCCGTGCGGGCCGTGCGACAGCTGCGCCGGATCCGCGCCTTCTACGCGGCGGCCGTATGTCTGTGGGCGGCATTGGCGGCTTGGGAGGGGTGGGAGCATTCCGGCAGTCGGCCCATGTGGGTGGCGGTGGTCCTGCTGGTGGTCTTCAGCGGGCTGTTCTCCGTGACGTCCCTGTGGTTGTGGCGTCATAGGACCGCTGCCGCGGGTGAACCCGCACACCGTTCCGCTCCGAGGAGGATCGCTTCCGTCCAGAGGACTGCCTGAGTCACCGAGCCGCCCCGGCAACCGGTCACGCACCAGCGCCCCGTCACCGCCACCCGGCATGCCTGGTCCGACAAGGGACGATGGACGAGGTGTTCACGGGGTCGGGCTCCCCATCCATGACACTCCAGCGCGCTCGGCCCACACCCCGGCCGCCTCCGGGCGGCCGGTGAGCAGCAGGAGCAGGGCCGCGATCGGACCGCGGACCTCCTGGCCGTCACCGCGCGTCCACTCGATGTCGGTGGCGACGAGCCGGGCCTTGGGCAGGGGCCAGGGGCGGGGCGGCATGCGCATGGTCCACACACGGTCGGCGGCGTCACGGGCGGCGACCGGGGGCATCTCCCGCGTTCGGTCGAGTGTCAGTGCGATGTCCTGGCCGTGGACGAGGAGGTCGATGAGCGGCTCGCGAGGAGAGGTGGTGGGTGCCAGGCGGCGGGAGCCGACGATCGAGCGGAGATTCCCGACGATCTCGGTCACGGGCAGCGCCGCCTCGCGTACGGCCGAGTCGTGGATGAGGCGGTTCCAGTTCCCGCGGGCCCGGAGTATCTCCCGTACGACCTGTCCGTACGAGAAGCGCCGCGATGGTCAGATGTGCGGCCACGTCCCGCACTCGCCAGTCCCCGCACCGGGTGCGCGTCTCCCACTCCTCGGGGCTCAGGCTCTCCAGAAGGTCGGCCAGGCTCGCCCGTTCCTCGTCGACGATCCGCCAGAGCTCGTCGGTCTCCAGTGCCGCACCCACGGTCATCACCCACTCAAGTGGTAAGCTTCTCTGACTAAAGTAGTCAGTGAGTCTGACCAATGTCAAGAAGGAGCGGGTGGGTGTCGACGATGCTGTCGGAGGTGAGCCGACGATGGTGACGGGCGACGAGCCCACCACGGGCGTACTCCTGTTCCTGCCGTACCGAGCCCTGGAGAACCGGGTCTTCGCCGCTCTGGCAGAGGCCGGGTTCGACGACTTCACGCCGGCCCAGGCCCGGGTCATGCAGCGCATCGGCCCTCACGGCACCCGCCTCACCGAGCTGGCCGAGCAGGCCCAGATCACGAAACAGACCGCGGGCTTCCTCGTCGACCAGTTGGAGAAGGCGGGCTACGTCACCCGCGTCGCCGATCCGACCGACAAGCGGGCCCGCCTGGTGTGTGGCGCGGCCAAGGCCCGGGCGGCCAAGGAAGTCGCCGACGCGGTGGTCGCCGAGGTGGAGAAGGAGTGGGAGGAGCACCTGGGCGGGCGGCGGATGAAGCAGCTGCGGGAGGCCCTGCTTCTGCTGAGGGAGATCACCGATCCGTGGCGTTAGAGTCCGTGGCCCGACCGACCTCCGCGCGGCGGGAAGAACGCGGTCCGTCGGGCGGAATGGCCGCGCACCGGCCGAGCGCGCCGTCGGGCGATCCGAAGGCGGCAGAATGGTGCGATGGATCATCACTTCGTCGGCATCCCGGAGTTGACCGGCGTTCCCCGCGTCGCGGTCGTCATCGACGTCATGCGCGCTTTCACCGTGGCGGCCTGGGCCTTCTCGCGTGGTGTGGAGAAGATCGTCCTGGCCTCGACGGAGAGCGAGGCGCTCGCGCTGAAGGAAGCCCACCCGGGCTGGCTGGCCTTGAAGGACGGGCCGCCGGCAGAGGGCTTCGACGCGGTCAACTCGCCCGGCCTGCTCAGGTCACGCGACTTCACAGGCCGCACACTGGTACAGAAGACGACCGCTGGAACCGTGGGCGCGCTGGCCGTCGCGAACGCGCCGCTGGTCCTGTGCGCGAGCTTCGTCGTGGCCGGCCCGACCGCACGATTTCTGCAGGCCAGGGACGCGGGCCCGGTGACCTTCGTGGTCACCGGTGACGGTGGCCGGGCCGACGAGGACCTGGCCTGCGCCGAGTACATCGGTCGACGTGTGGCCGGAGGTGATGTCGAGGCGGCTCCCTACCTCTCCCGCGCGAGGACGTCCCGTGCCGCGGCGGACCTCGCCGGTGGCCTGCGGAGCGGGTGGCACCCGGACGATGTCGATCTCTGCCTGGAACTCGACAGGTTCCCGTTCGCCATGACCGCCGCACAGGAAGGGCCGCTGATGGCGCTCCGACCCGTCGCGGTCCCCGCTGTCGTGCCCAACGTCCGCTGACGTACTGGAAGGTGGTCACTGCGAGGGCGGTGCTGAGGGTCGTCCGATCCGGGTGGGCCCCGCCGTTCGCACCGGCCGTCAGGATCCTCGCCGGAGCGCGTGACGCAGTCGAGGGTGGGGGCCGTGTACGGGGCGGGACCAGGCGGCAGAACGTGTCCGGGACGGGAGCGGACGGCGGGGCTCGCACCGCGACGGTCACGGGAGGCGATACACGGCCTCTCCCGGGTCCGGTCGCACGATGACTCCGTCCTCGGCCAAGGCGCGGAGATGGGTGCGGGCCGCCTTCTCCGCGGCCTCCCGGTCCTTCGGTTCATGCCCGGCGACCCGCAGAGCCAACGCGGCGCGCTGCGTGTCCCACGTGCCCCCCAGCGCCTGGATCACCGCGGCGAGCGCCTGCTTGTGCGTCAGCGACGTATCGGTCATCGCATCCACCCCCATCACGATCAGCCACAGCATGCCACGCGCTTTCCCGCCCGGCACAACCCCGAAGTGAGCGTACGAAGTGGCAGTCGGGGTGGGGGAGTTGCCGCCGGGAGGGCCGGTCGCCCGGACCGAGCGTGTCCGGTAGGCCGGGTGCCGCGTGTCCGCCGCCCTGATCACCGCCTTCCCGGCCGCATCACGGTAACAGCTGTTACCATGCCGATATGGCGAAGAAGCAGCTGGGCGCGCGGGTGGATGAGGATGTGGCGGATCTCGCGAAGAGGCGTGCCGCCGACCTGGGGTTGAGCATCGGGGACTATCTCGCCCGGCTGGTGCAGGAGGACGCCAGTGGTCTGCGGGCCCGTGGAGTGGAGGCGGCCGCCCGCTTCCTGGCCGAACACCAGGCGGTCTTCGACGACGCCGAGGAAGCGCAGCAGACGCCTCGGGGAGCACGCGCCGCCTGATGGACCTGCATATCGACGTTCCCTGGATTCTGCAGGTCGCCGAGGCTGCCGGGGCGAACGATCCGGCGCCTGACGACTACGGCGTCCCGATCTCGGCGGTGGCCCGCCACCGGGCCGAGCTGTTCGAGCAGCCGGTCTACGACGGCCGCTACGCCAAGGCCGCCGCCCTGGTGCACACCCTCGGCCGGTGCCGCTGGCTGGAGCGTTCCAACATGGCTGTCGCCGCCGCCACCGGTGTCATGTACCTCGAAGCGGCCGGGACGACCGTCAAGCCGACCCGCGAGGATGCCGTCGCCCTGAAGGATCTGCTCCTCGACCCCGCCTGTACGGCCGGGAAGATCGCCGCTCTGCTGCGGACCTGGCCCACCGCCACCTGACACAGCCGCTACGGCGTTGCCGTTCTGCCTGCGCCTACCGAGGCACGGGGCGGGCAGGGAGCAGCCGACGGACCCCCGCGGGTCGGCGGGGGTCCGTCCAGGGGGTGCCGTCCGTCAGTGCCGGAAGATGTCCTTCGTCTTCTCCTTGGCCTGGCGGGCGTCGCCCTTCGCCTGGCCGCCGCGGCCTTCGGCCTCCATCTTCTCGTTGCCCAGGGCGCGGCCCGTCGCTTCCTTGGCCTTGCCCTTGACCTCTTCCTTCTTCGCCTTGGCCTTCTGGTCTCGTGCCACCGTTCATCACTCCCTGACCGCTCGGACCTCGGTGTCACTACGGCAAGTAGCCCTCAGGGGGGCGCCCAAACACGGCTCGACGCGAGCGCGGCTCCGGACGCCCCGATAGCGTGCGTGGGGCCGGGTCACAGGGGCGGGGACGTGAGGCTTTCGACCGTGCCGCGGATCGTCGGGTGCCGGTACAGCTCCCGCAGCCGTAGGGACGGCAGGCCGCGCGAGCGCAGGGCGGCGCCGATGCGGACCGCGAAGAGGGTGTTGCCGCCGAGTTCGAAGAAGTCGTCGTCACGGCCGACGGCACGCCCGGTATCTCGCTCCAGATGGCGGTCAGGCTGGTGGTGAGGTCGTCGTCGGTGTTGTCCGCCGGGCCGGGTCCGCCATTTCTCGCGGGCTCGCAGGACGGAAGGCGCGGAGCTTCGCCGCGCCGAGCTTGCCGTGGGCGGTGAGCGGGAGTGTGTCCAGCGCGGTGACCGTGACGGGGAACATGTACTCGACGGGATGCCCGCGGCCCGCTCGCGTACCGCGTGAGGGTCGCCTCCCGTCAGGACGACGCGGGCGTCGATGCGGGCGCCCGCGGCGTCGGACGGGGCGTCGCGGTGGACCAGGACGGCCGCCGCCTGCACGTCGGGGTCTTGCAGCCCTGGAGCAAGCGCTCGCCCCCGGCTCCGACATCCCCCGCCCGCCGCGATCCCGCTGGAGACGGGGGGAGGGCGGCCTCCACGCGGCCTCGGACGCCTGGCTGGCCCGCATCCGTGAACTGGCCGACTATGTGGGCGAGTTGGTGATGGTCGACGGCATCCAGGCGGGCTGCGGCCGCACTGGCACCTTCCTCGGCTTCGAGGGCGCCCTGGGCCTGCGCCCCGACCTCGGCTGCCAGCCTCCGGCCGGGCCCTCGGTGAGCGGTGAGTGGTGAGTTCGTGGGCCGGTGGGCCTCGCCGTGTGTGGGCACCGACGGTCGGATCATCTAGTGTGATGTGGCTCACATTGGTGACCCGTCACGTCCGGCGCGGGTCGCCTGTCCCATGGGCGTCACCGGCACCGAAGCCGGTGCCCGACCTTGGGAGACCGAGATGAGCAAGGGCCATCACATCGTCGTCCTCGGCGCCGGCTACACGGGCATGTTCAGCGCGATCCGGCTGGCCCGCCGCACCCGCCGGGCCGGGGTGAAGATCACCCTGGTCAACGCGTCGAGCCGGTTCGTCGAGCGGCTGCGGATGCACCAGATCGCCGCCGGGCAGGATTTGGCCGAGCACCGGATCCCCGACCTGCTCACCGGGACCGACGTCTCGTTCGTCCAGGGCACGGTCACGGCCATCGCCCCCGAGGCCCGGCGGATCACCCTCGACGGCGCCGAGACCCTCGGATACGACACGCTCGTCTACGCGCTGGGCAGCTCCACCGACACCGGCACGGTCCCGGGCGTCGACGCCCACGCGTTCACCCTCGACAACCCGGAGATCGCCGGCCGGTTCGCCGCACGCCTCACCGAGGTCGCCGCCTCCGGCGGCACGGTCACCGTCTGCGGCGGCGGCCTGACCGGCATCGAGGCCGCCACCGAGATCGCCGAGAGCCACCCCGGCCTGCGCGTCACGCTGATCAGCCTCGACGAGCCCGGCAGCATGATGGGCGCCAAGGCCCGCGCCTACCTGTACCGCGCCTTGGACCGGCTCGGCGTCACCCTGGAGACCGGCGCCCGTGTCACCAAGGTGCTCCCCGACGCCGTCGGGCTGGACGACGGCCGACTCGTCCGCTCCGACGCCTGTCTGTGGACCACCGGCGTCAAGGTGCCGGCGCTCGCCGCCGACGCCGGGATCGCCACGGACGACCGCGGCCTCGTCCTGGTCGACGCCACCCTGCGGTCGGTGTCCCACCCGGAGATCCACGCCATCGGCGACGCGGCCGCCGTACGCCTGGCCTGGGGACAGCTCCACGGCACCTGCCAGAGCGGTCTGCCCACCGCCCAGTACACCGCCGACACCATCGCACGGCTGGTGCGCGGCCGGGCCGTCAAGCCGTTCCGCTTCGGCTACTTCCACCAGCCGGTCAGCCTCGGCCGCCGGGACGCGGTCATCCAGTTCACCAGGGCCGACGAAACTCCCCGCCGCATCCACCTCACAGGCCGGGGCGCCGTCGCCTACAAGGAGATGGTCAGCGGCAGCCCGCTCACGACGTACCGGCTGAGCAAGCGCATGAACGTCACCACCGTCGTCTCCAGGGGCGGTCGCGCCACCCGCGACCCCGCGGTATGACGGGCCCGGCCGCCGGCGTCGTGGTCGTGGCCTTGCGACCGGATCTGGGCGCTGACAGCATGCACCGGTGATCGACGCCAGGGCCGAGAGGGACCCGTACACCGAGCACCGCCGACTGCTGTTCGCCACCGCCTACCGCATGCTGGGCAGTGTGACGGACGCCGAGGATGTCCTCCAGGACACCTGGCTGAGCTGGAACAGCGCGGACCGTGACGCGGTCCGCCACCCCAAGGCGTACCTGGTGCGCACGGTCACCAACCTCTCGTTGAACCGTCTCACCTCCGCACGGGCCACCCGCGAGACCTACGTCGGCCCCTGGCTCCCCGAGCCCCTGCTGACCTCTCCCGACATCGCCGTGGAGAGCGAACTGGCCGACACCATCTCCACCGCGATGATGGTCGTCCTGGAAACCCTCAGTCCCGTCGAACGCGCGGTCTTCCTGCTCCGCGAGGTCTTCGGCTACTCACACGCGGAGATCGCCGAGACCCTCGGCCGCCCCGAACCGGCGGTCCGCCAGATCGCCCACCGCGCCCGCCGGCACGTACAGGACCGCCGTCCCCGCTTCGACGCCGACCCGGCCCGACGCCGACAGGTGACCACCCAGTTCCTGAAGGCGTGCGCGGGCGGCGACCTGAACGCCGTCATGGAGCTGCTCGCCCCCGAGATCACCGCCTGGTCCGACGGCGGCGGCAAGGTCACCGCCGCACGCCGACCCGTGGGCGGCGTCGACCGCGTCGCGCGCTGGCTCGTGGGATTCCTGGCCAAGCCCGAACTGGCCGCTCTGGTCATGGAGCCGACCGTCATCAACGGCGAACTCGGTGTGCTCGCCACCCTCGACGGGACCACCGTCGGCGCCCTCACCTTCGACCTCGTCGACGGCCGTATCCGGAACCTGCGGTTCCAGGTCAACCCCGACAAGCTCGCCGGGCTGACCCCCGACAACGGGCTGGCGGCTCCCTGAGGCGCCCGCACGCGGAGGCCCGGCCGAACGCGCGGACGCCGGGGCCGACTTGCCGCCGGGAGCTGTCGAGGCTCAGGAGGAGGGCGACGGGCTGTTCTGACGCGGACCGGCGTCGTCCTCCCAGTCGTCCGGGGGAGGCTCGTTCTCCATCGCCTCGATCATCCGGTTGTGGGCCTCCTCGGCGGCCCTGTCCCACGCACGTCGTATCTCGACCAGCTGGGCACCGCCCGTCACGTCCTCACCGTTCATGTGCGAACCGATCACGACCAGGGCGGCGTTGGCCACCTTCACCTTGTCGTTCTTGAACGCGACCTCGTGACAGCCCTCGGGGCGTCTGCGCTTCAGGTCCGTCAAGAGGTCCAGGAGGAGCGTGCGGTGTCTCCCCTCGGGGAGGATGCGGGTGTACGACCGGATGCGGTCGATCACCGGGCCCTGTTCCTCCTGCCAGTCCTCCTCGGTTCCGTGCTCCTTCAGGCCCGAGCGTTGGGCCGGCAGAAGGTCCATGATCAGCATCCCGGCCTCCCGGGCGTGGATCGCCTCCCTGTCCTCCTTGGCGAGCCTGCGGGCTTCCTCACCCTGGATCCGCAGGGCCTCCAGGGACTTCCGGGCCTGGTACATCGCCACGAAGAAGGTGACGAGCCCGCCGACGACGACACCCGCCATGGCTGACAGAAACTCCTTGGACCACAGGTCCCTCACGACATCCATGCCGGCCATCATGCCGACGGTCGTCCGCGCGACGTAACTCACGGGCGAGGTCGCCCCGGGGACGGGGCTACCTGGCCGTGTGACGGTCCCCTACGCTGAGCCCCCGACGAGCATGGCGACACCAGGAGGTCACATGTCCGCGCACTCCGTGATCTCCCGTGCCACCACCGAGCACATCGCACCCGCCGAACGCATCCACTACTGGGAGGACTACAACCGCAGGGCGCTGGTGGGCCTGTCCTGCACCTCCTATTCCGAGCAGGGCCTGCTGGCCAGCCAGACCAACATCGAGCTGGGCGGTCTGCGGCTCGCCGAGATCACCGGCAACGCCCACGCCATCGAGCGCAGTCCGCGGACGGTCCGGTCGGCGCCCAAGGACTCGGTGTTCGCGACCCTGTTGCTCAGGGGGGAGGCGGTGTTCCTGCACGAGAACGGCTGCCTCGCGGTCACGGCGGGCGAGCTGTGCCTCTACGACACGCGCAGGCCCTATCTGTTCGGATTCTCCTCCGCCATGCGGCAGATCCTCGTGGACGTGCCGCGTCATCTGTTCGCCGAGGTGTGCGCGGGAAGCGGGCTGCCCGGCCCGATGCTGTTCGGGCGGCACACGGCGCGTGAGGGCGCGCTCGTGGCCGCGCTGGGCGCTCTGCTCGGCAGGGTGGCCGCACTGCCCGGCGGGCCGGACGTCCCCGCCGACGCCGAGGGAGCGGTGCTGGACCTGCTCGGGCGACTCGCCGACGAGCGCACGGGAGGGCGGCCGGTGGCGGAAGGCCGCCGCTCGCAGCTCATCGTGGCGCAGGACTACATCGACCGGCATCTGCACGACCCCGCTCTGGCGAGCGCACAGGTGGCCGGGGTCATGGGCATCTCGGTACGGCACCTGGGGCGGATCTTCGAGCCGACCGGCAGGTCTCCGGCACGGCACATCACGGAACGGCGCCTGACCGGGGCGCACCGGGAACTCACCGGGCCCGGGGCGGAGGAGACCACGATCGCCGACGTCGCCCACCGGTGGGGGTTCTCCAGCCAGGCCCACTTCGCCCGACTCTTCCGCTCCCGATTCGGCCTCACCCCGAGCGAGGCCCGAGCTGCGATGACGCCGACGCCCCCGAGCCGCCCGCCCGGCACTCTCTGACTCCTGACTCCTGACTCCTGACTTCTGATGTCTCGGCGATGGGGGCGGGCGCTTCCACGCCCGCCCCCCGGCGGGTACGTCATCCGCTCGCGGTGTCCTCGGCCTCCCAGCGCAGCAGGTCGCCCGGCTGGCAGTCGAGTACCTCGCACAGTGCGGCGAGTGTCGCGAAGCGCACGGCCTTGGCGCGGCCGTTCTTGAGCACCGCCAGGTTGGCGGGCGTGATCCCTACGCGGTCCGCGAGTTCGCCCACGGACATCTTCCGCCTGGCCAGCATCACGTCGATGTCGACGGTGATCGGCATCAGATCACCTCGTCCAGCTCGGCCTGCATCCGCGTCGCCGCGACGTCGCGCGCGACGGCCTGGGCGAGCAGCATCCGCAGCAGGAGCACGAGGAGCGCGACACCGAGGATGGCCACGCCGATCCCGGCCATGATGACGGTGACGCCCGGGTCGTCGCGCTGGCCCGGCGCGTTGAGGGCCGTGACCGCGAACCACATGAGCGCGGCCGCCACGATCGCGCCGATCACGGCGTCGACGTACCGGAAAGCGGCGTCGGAGAAGACGGTCCCGCGTCGCACCATCGTCACCAGGCGCCACACGCAGACCAGGACGACCTGGGCGGCCACCATGCCCAGGATCGTGATCACGCGCAGCGGGGTCAGCGGGAGCGAGCCGTCCTCCGGGTCGTTCCCGCTGACCAGCGTCCACACCATCGACACCTGCACGAACACGGTGCCGACGAGCACCACCACGAGCACGGCGCGCAGCGCACCCACGGTCAGCTTTCCCATGGTCTGTCCTCCCATCGAGTTACGATGGGAATCTATCGAATTTCGATAGGTGAAGCAAGGGGGTACGCGTCCGCTCCCAGCTGCGGATAGTCGATCTCCGCTACATCCTCGGCCCACGGTCCGCGAGTGTGCGCGCCGGGTTCAGCGCCGACACGAGTGGCCGGCTCAGCGGTCGCAGGGCATACACCTGGCGGACCGCTTCCAGATCCACGGGAACCTCGAAGTGATCCTCGGCGAAACGCTGGTACGCCTCGGGCGTACGGTCGACCAGGAGCGCGAACAGCCCCGCCGATCCGTCGGGGTCGGCGGCGCCCACAGGGAAGTCGATCGTGCCGTGCTGCCACCGATCGTCCGCCGCGCTCCGCCACAGGCAGGCCGTCACGACGGGTACGTCGTCCTCGTCGGTGAACGCCGGCTCCTCGACGTAGGCCCTGAAGACCTCCGGGACGTCGTCGACCACACCCGGCCACGGCTCGTGCATCGAGGCAATCTCCTCGCCCTCGGCCCAGCCGGCGTCGAAGGAGTGGTACGGCCGTCCCGGTCCGGGCTCAGGATCGCATCGAGCATCGCCAGTGAGCGGCACAGGCGTCGCAGACCGGCGAGGGAGGGGAACTGGCGAGCCATGTCATGAACAGTCACGCGCTCATCCAACCGGAAGCCGCTGACAGCTAGCGCAGTGTCTCGAGCGTGCGGATGACGTCGTCGGCATCGGTGTCCGGGTTGACGAAGGCCAGACGCAGGACGGTGGTGCCGTTCCACTGTGTGGGCACGCACAGGATGGTGCCCGCCTCGGCGGCCCGCGCCGACCAGTCCGCGTAGTCCCGCGGGCTCCAACCGGGCCGTTCGAAGAGGACGACGGACAGCTCGGGCTCGATGGTCACCAGTCCGCGTGCACGGCGGCTCAGGTGCAGGGCCAGGTCCGCCGGATTGTGGGCACCGCGGTCGATGGCGTCGAGATAGTGCGCCGACTGACTGTGCGCGGCGCGCGCCGAGGCCGGGTTCCGGTAGAGGAGTGCGCAGCAGTCGTAGGGCGCGAAAAGCCATTTGTGCGGATCGACGATGAAACTGTCGGCTCGTTCGACGCCGGTGAACGCGTGCGCACGCCACCGCGTGAGGCGAGTGCGGCGCGCGTGGGCGCCGCGGGGACACAGCGTCCCGATCCCTGCTGCGGCGGCACGCCGGCTCCTGACCGGGCCGCCGGCGGCATCGATTCCGGCCCGCGAGACATGCTTCAGCGGGGGACACGCAACCTCATCTTCGGTCAGGCAGCCGCGATCCCCGCGCCCCCGACAGCAAGCAGGTCGGGTCCGCGGAAACAGAGCGCCGGTGCATCAGGACCGGCGGATGGTGTAGCGGTTCCTTCGGGGCCCTGGTGCCACAGGCATCGGGGCCCCTCCACGTGTCCACGGCGAAGTGCGACGACACCACACGACTCGTACGTCCGACTCGATGACGACGATGCGCCCGTCCGCGGCGGAGGGCACCGCGCGCACGGTCTCCGGGTGTGGCGTGATCGCTTCCTATGGTGACGCGGCGTGTGGACGTGTAGCGTCAGCGTCAGCTGTCGTGGTTCGGAATTACTTCCTGCCTGCGCCTTCTCGGCGTAGGCGTTTTGCTGTGCTGTGCCGCAGGGACCAGGGCGATCACCTCCGTCTTCCACATGGAGTGGGAGGCGTTCATCGACCGGAAGGCATCAGACATGGCAACGGGAACTGTGAAGTGGTTCAACGCGGAGAAGGGCTTCGGCTTCATCGCCCAGGACGGCGGCGGCCCGGATGTCTTCGCGCACTACTCCGCGATCAACTCCTCGGGCTACCGTGAGCTCCAGGAGGGCCAGAGCGTGACGTTCGACGTCACCCAGGGCCAGAAGGGCCCGCAGGCCGAGAACATCACCCCGGCCTGACCTCCCGGCCCGACCGGCCGACGTCGTCCGGGGCATCGGCTCCGTACCAACAGATCAGGGGCCGCGCAGCGATGGCTGTCGCGGCCCCTGATCCTGTGCGTGCTCAGGCGTCGATGATGACGGGGATGATGAGGGGCTTGCGGCGGTGGGTGCGGAACGCCCAGTTCGCCACGGCGCGGGCGAGGAGCTGTTCGAGCTGGCGGGCGTCCCCGACGCCCTCCTCGGCCGCGGTGGCCAGGGTCTTCTCGATCACGGGGATGACCGGCTCGAAGGTGGTGTCGTCGTGGACGAAGCCGCGGGCCAGGAAGTCGGGCGCCTCGGCGAGAGCACCGGTGTCCGCGTCGACGATCGCCACCACCGTGACCACGCCTTCCTCCGCGAGCGTGAGACGGTCCTTGAGGGAGGCCTCGGTGGCCCCGCCCACTTCCATGCCGTCCACGTAGACGTTGCCCGCGGGCACCTTGCCGGTGATCGACGCGCGCCCGTCGACGAGGTCGACGACGACGCCGTCCTCGGCGATGACGACCCGGTCGGGATCGACGCCGGTCCGGATGGCGAGATCGCCGTTGGCCCGCAGATGACGCCATTCGCCGTGTACGGGCATGACGTGCCGGGGCTTGACGATGTTGTAGCAGTAGACGAGTTCGCCGGCACTGGCGTGCCCGGAGACGTGCACCTTGGCGTTGCCCTTGTGGACCACGTGGGCGCCCCACCGGGTGAGCCCGTTGATCACCCGGTAGATGGCGTTCTCGTTGCCCGGGATGAGCGAGCTGGCGAGCAGGACGGTGTCGCCCTTGCCGATGCGGATCATGTGGTCGCGGTTGGCCATGCGTGACAGCGCGGCCATCGGTTCGCCCTGGGAGCCGGTGCACACCATGGTGATCTTGTGGTCCGGGAGCTTCTCCAGCTCCTTCGTGCTCACGACCAGACCGGAGGGGACCTTCAGATAGCCGAGGTCACGGGCGATGCCCATGTTGCGGACCATGGACCGGCCCACGAAGGCAACCTTGCGGCCGTGCTGGTGGGCGGCGTCCAGAACCTGCTGGATGCGGTGCACGTGACTGGCAAAGCTGGAGACGATGACACGGCGCGGCGCGGTGCGCATCACCTGCTCGATCGCCGGGTTCAGCTCACGCTCGGAGGTGGTGAAGCCGGGCACTTCGGCGTTGGTGGAGTCGGTGAGGAACAGGTCCACACCCTCCTCGCCGAGCCGGGCGAAGGCGCGCAGATCGGTGATGCGGTCGTCGAGCGGGAACTGGTCCATCTTGAAGTCGCCGGTGTGCAGCACCATCCCGGCGCCGGTGCGGATCGCGACCGCGAGACTGTCCGGGATGGAGTGGTTGACCGCCACGAACTCGCAGTCGAAGGGCCCGAAGCGACGCCGGTCGCCCTCCCGTACCCGTACCGTGCGCGGGCGGATGCCGTGCTCCTTGAGCTTGGCCTCCACGAACGCCAGCGTCAGCTTGGAGCCGACGAGGGGAATGTCGGACCGCTCGCGCAGCAGGTACGGCACGGCACCGATGTGGTCCTCGTGCCCGTGGGTGAGGACGACGGCGACGATGTCGTCCAGCCGGTTCCGGATCGAAGTGAAGTCCGGCAGGATCACGTCCACGCCGGGCTGGTTCTCCTCGGGGAACAGCACGCCACAGTCGACGATGAGCAGTTTGCCAAGGTGCTCGAAGACCGTCATGTTGCGGCCGATCTCACCCAGGCCGCCCAAGGCGGTGACCCGCAGTCCTCCTTCGGGAAGGGGCGGGGCGGCTTTCAGGTCGGGATGCGGATGACTCATACCCCGACGTTACCGGAGAGCGGGAGGGGGATGATCCACTGCCTCCGTGTTCTCCGCCTCCGACCCGGCGGGGGAAGCCGCTTCCGCCGCGAGGGCTCCCCGACAGGCCGGGCGTGGTACCGGCCTGTCGGGGGCGCTCGCGGTCAGGCGAGGTTCTCGGCGAAGAACTCGTCGAGCCTGTCGAAGGGGATGAGGTCCTTGCGGTCGTACAGGTCGACGTGGTCCGCGCCCGGGACGATCACGAGGTCGACGGCGTCGGGGGCCATCGCCCGGACGTCCTCGGAGTAGTAGCGGGAGTGCGCGTCGGCGCCGGCCACCAGAAGGGCCTTGCGGGGCGCCGGCATGTCGATGTTCGTCATCATCGGGAAGGCGAAGAACGACATCGGCGTGGTCGCGGTCCACGCGGTGGTGGAGTTGATCGAGCGCGGGTGGTAGCCGCGCTCGGTGCGGTAGTAGTCGAAGAAGATCCTCGTGATCGGGTCGGCGTCCGCCGGCAGCGTCTTGGGCAGGACGCGGTTCGAGGGGGCGACGTCGCCGTTCTTGTCGAAGGGGACCTCGTGGGAGAGCCGCGCGTAGGTGGCGTTCTCGGCGTCGATCCAGCGCTGCGGGCTGAGGTGGTCCACGACCTTCTGGCGCTGCTCACGCGTGTAGTAGTCCTCGTGGCCGCGGGACATGCTGCGCGACATGTCGTACATCGAGGCCGTGGCCACCGCCTTGATACGGCTGTCCGCAGCCGCCGCGGTGAGCGCCATACCGCTCAGGCCGCAGATGGCCTGCGCGCCGATCCGCCCGCGGTCGACGTTCTTCCGCAGGCCGAGGAAGTCGACGGCGGCGCTGTAGTCCTCGCTGTGGATGTCGGGCGAGCCCACGTCACGTACCGTGCCGCCGCTCTCCCCGGTGAAGGAGGGGTCGAAGGCGAGTGCGACGTAGCCGCGGCGGGCGAACTCGTTGGCGTAGAGCCCCGAGGACTGTTCCTTGACCGCGCCGAAGGGGCCGCTGACCACCAGGGCGGGCAGCTTGCCCCTGGCGTTCCTCGGTGCGTAGAGGTCCGCGGCGACCTTGATGCCGTAGCGGTTCGTGAACCGCACCGAGGTCCGCTTGACGTTCCTGTCCAGCGCGAAGGTGTAGTCGCCCTTCGACGCGGTCCCGCCCCGTCCCGTGGCGCCCGTGGAGCGGCCGTCCTCCGCAGCGAAGGCGGGTGCGGCCGGGAAGGTGACGGCCGTGGCGGCGCCGGTGGCGGCGATCAGTCCGAGCGCTTTGCGACGTGCCATGGAGGGACCTCATCTTCGATCGGTGGGGGAAAAGGCGCGACGGTCGGTGGTGTCGTGACCGAGGCGCGACTCCAGGAAATCGGTTCCGCGCCAGGCATGGCAGGTCGGGTTCATGGGGGGTACAAGCTCGACCCCTCACCCGGCGGGGTGTGCGTTCGGGTCGCGCGTGGAACGCACGGCACACCGACATCTTCCGGACCCCCGCGCCGTGTTGATCCCTTGATCTGCGGGGGACGTCGGTCATACAGCCCGGCTCTGACGGCCGACGCGTCCGGCGTTCGGGGCCGCCTCCACCGGACGGCCCTCGACCCCTGCGGCCCTCGCCCCCTGCGGCCCTCGCCCCCTGCGGCCCCCGGGCAACAGCGGCCCGCCCCTGGCCGCTGTGGTCCCCTCTGTGGCCGCAGGAGTCAGTTCCCGCGGGTCGCGCGGTGCATAGGTTCCCGGATCAGAAGCATCGGAGAAGGGAGCGGACCGGTGAGTGAGCATCAGTACGACACATGTGTGATCGGTGCGGGACCCGCGGGACTGGCGGTCGCGAGGGCGCTGGCCGAGCGGGACCTGCCGTACACGCACATCGAGCGTCACACGGGCCCCGGCGGGCTGTGGGACATCGACAATCCGGGCAGCCCGATGTACGAGTCGGCCCACTTCATCTCCAGCAAGACCCTGTCGGGCTTCGGCGGTTATCCGATGCCGGACCACTTCGCCGACTACCCGCCGCACCGGCAGATCCTGTCCTACCTGACGTCGTTCGCCGAGGCCTACGGGCTCGCCGACCGGATCGAGTTCGGCACCGAGGTCCGCAGCGTCGAGAAGAACCCGGACGGCACCTGGACGGTCACCCGGGCCGACGGCCGGACCAGCACGCACCGGCAGGTCGTCGTGTGCACGGGAGCGCAGTGGCACCCCAACGTCCCCGATCTGCCCGGCGACTTCAGCGGAGAGATCCGGCACACCGTCACCTACCGCAGCGGCGCCGAACTGCGGGGCAAGCGGGTCCTGGTGGTGGGCGCGGGGAACTCCGGGCTGGACATCGCCTGCGACGCGGCGCGATCGGCCGACCACGCGGCGATCAGCATGCGCCGTGGTTACTGGTTCATCCCCAAGCACCTCTTCGGCCGGCCGGTGGACACCATCGCCGCCGGCGGACCCCACCTGCCGATGTGGCTCCAGCAGAAGCTGTTCGGCGGCCTGCTGCGGCTGCTCAACGGCGACCCGCGCAGGCTCGGTCTGCAAAAGCCCGACCACAGGCTGTTCGAGACCCACCCGGCCCTCAACTCGCTGCTGATCCACCACCTCCAGCACGGGGACATCACGGCCCGGCCCGGCATCGCGCGCACCGAGGGCCGGACGGTCCGCTTCACCGACGGCTCCAGCGACGACTTCGACCTGATCCTGCTGGCCACGGGATACGTCCACACCGTCCCGGTCGCGCAGAAGTACTTCGGCGACGAGCAGCACCCCGACCTCTATCTGTCCTCCTTCTCCCGCGAGCACGAGGGCCTGTTCGGCGTCGGCTTCGTGGAGACCAACTCCGGTGCCTACCAACTCTTCGACAGCCAGGCCCAGTTGATCGCCTCCTACATCCGGGACGCGAGGGCCGGAGTGTCGACCGCCGAGCGGTTCGCCCGCAGGATCCGCAGCGACCGGCCGGACCTGTCCGGCGGACTGCGGTTCGTCGACTCGCCCCGCCACACCGGCTACGTCCACAGCGACGCCTTCGTGAAGTACCTCGGCAAGGTGGCCGAGGACATGGGCTGGCGCACCGCGGGCCGACCGCCCGGGGCGACCTCAGCTCGACAGGAGGCGGTGGCGTCATGACGTACGACTTCCATGACAAGGTCATCCTGGTGACGGGCGGCGCCGGCGGCATCGGCAGCGCCCTGTGCCACCGCTTCGCGGCAGGCGGGGCCCGCCTCCTCGTGGTCGACATCGACGAGGTGCGGGCTACGCGGACCGCCGCCGAGCTGCCCGGGAGCGGGCATGCCGGGCTGGGCTGCGACCTGCTGGACGGCGCTGCCCTGCAGCGACTGCTCGACGGCGTCACGGCCAGCCATGGCCGTATCGACGTCCTCGTGAACAACGTGGGCATGACCAGCGCCGAACGGTTCGACGTACGCAGCGTCGAGAGCATCGAGCGGGAGATCGACGTCAACCTGACCGCCCCGCTGGTCACGACCCGGCTCGCCGTGCCGCTGCTGCGGGCCTCCGCCGACCCCCGGGTGGTCACGACCGTGTCCCTCGGCGGGATCTTCCCACTGGGTGAGACGCCGATCTACACGGCCTCGAAGTTCGGGCTGCGCGGCGCGATGCTCGCCATCGGTCTCGACCTGCGGGGCAAGGGCATCCAGGCCGGTTCGGTGCTGCCGTCGGCGACCGACACACGGATGCTCCGGCAGGAGGCCGTCGAGGGCGGCAACTCCCTGCAGTTCCAGGACCCGCCGCAGCAGCCCTCCGACGTCGTCAGGGCGGTCGTGAGCCTGCTGGACCGGCCCCGTCTGGAGTCCTATGTCAGACCGGGCGAGTCCCGGCTGGTGCGGTTCGCGATGCTCGCGCCGAACCTGCTGCCCAGACTCTTCCCGCTGTTCCGCAGGCGCGGCGAGCGGGGCATGGCCCGCTATCTGGAGGACCTGCGCCGCAGAGGGCTGGCCCGCCGGGCCGCCGGCGGCCACTGGGAACTGGTGGAGGAGGCATGAGCGGCACGGACATCACCGGTGGCGGCGGCAGCGCTCGGCTCCACCGGAGTCGGTCGAGTCTCGACATCGTCAACCCCGCCACAGGCGAACGGATCACGACCGTGCCGGCGGCGAGCGAGCAGGACGTCGTGCTGGCGGCCGAGCGGGCGCACAAGGTCTTCGGGAGCGGCGTCTGGGCCGGCCGGTCCCCGCGGGAGCGGGCCGCCGTCCTCCTGCGTCTGGCGGACCTCATGGAGCGCGACGCCGAGACCCTGGCCCGGCTGGACTGCGAGGACGCGGGCAAGCCGATCACCGAGTGCCGTACGGGCGACGTGCCCGCGGCGATCGAGTCGATCCGCTGGTTCGCCGAGGCGGCCGACAAGGTCTTCGGCCGCATCGCCCCCACCGGTCACGCCGGCCTGGGTCTGGTGAGCCGGGAACCGGTGGGGGTGGCCGCCGCGATCCTGCCCTGGAACTATCCGCTGGCCATGGCCGCCTGGAAGATCGGCCCCGCGCTCACCGCGGGCAACTCCCTGCTGCTCAAGCCCGCCGAGGCCACCCCGCGCTCCACCCTGCACATGGCCGCCCTGACGGCCGAGGCGGGCCTGCCCGACGGCGTACTCACCGTCCTGCCCGGCCACGGCTCCGTCACCGGTACGGCACTCGCCCGCAACCCGCTGGTGCGCGCACTGTCGTTCACCGGGTCCACCGCCGCCGGACGCCGCGTCCTGGCCGACGCGGCGGAGACCAACTTCAAGCGGGTCTCCTTGGAGATGGGCGGCAAGAGCCCCCAGATCCTCATGCCGGACGCGCTCGAGTACGGCGACGAACTGATCGACCACATGATCGAGGCCGCGTTTCTGACGATGGGGCAGAACTGCACCGCCGGCTCCCGCGTCCTGGTCCACCACAGCATCGCCGAGGAGGTGCTGGACCGGTTCACCGCCGCCGCGCGGGACCTCACCATCGGTGACCCCGCCGACGCGGGCACCCGGATGGGACCGCTCATCAGCCGTGCCGCCTTCGACCGGGTCGCGGCGGCGGTCGACGCGGCCCGCTCCGCCGGAGCCCACATCCACACCGGCGGCCTGCCGCACGGTCTGCCGCCGCGAGGCGCGTACTACCCGCCCACCGTGGTCAGCCGGCCCCCGGCGGGCAGCGACGTGCTCACCCAGGAACTGTTCGGCCCTGTCGTCACCGTCCAGACCTTCAGCTCGGAGAACGAGGCGGTGGGGCTCGCGAATGCCACGGAGTACGGGCTCGCCGCCTCGGTGTGGACCCGCGACCTCGACGCCGCGTTCCGGCTCGCACGGGGGATCGAGGCGGGGGTGGTCTCCGTCAACGCGTACAGCGAGGGCGAGATCACCACCCCCTTCGGAGGGTGGAAACAGTCCGGATTCGGTGGCGCGGAGAAGTCCACCGACGCCTTCGCGCAGTGGACCAGGGAGAAGACCGTCTGGATCCGCACACGTTGAGGAGACAAGGCCGCTCGACCGTCCGGACCACACGTGTCGACGGGTACGGGCCTCAGTAGGGACAGGCCTCAGTGGGAACGGGCCTCAGTCGCCCTGCCGCTCCGGCGCTGCTCCGCGCAGGCGGGCCGGGGTGACTCCGTGCCAGCGGTGCACCGCGCGCCGCAGTGCGCGCACGTCGGAGAAACCGGCCTGCCGGGCGACGTCCCGCAGGGTCGGTTCGGGGCGGCGCAACAACTGCTCGACCCGCTCGCGGCGCACCCCGTCGACGACCGCCTCGTACGTCGTGCCGCACTCGGCCAGCCGACGGCGCAGCGTGCGCTCGCTGGAGGCGTGCCGTCGGGCCTGTTCGACGAAGGAGGGCACATCGGGCAGGCTCTGCGCGATCGAGATCTCCAGTACCTCCAGCAGGTCCTGCTGATCGCGCCGCGCCGCCGCCTGCTCGCCCAGGAGTTCCACGACGGCGGCGTAGGTGACCCGGTCGTGGCCCGGCATCGGCCGCCCGGCCCATGCCGTGGGGAACACCAGGCGGTTCCCCACGGCGCCGAAACGCGTCGGGCAGCGGAACAGCTCATTGAACGGTCCGGTGTCATCCGGGGCGGGAAAGGCGAACTCGACGCTCTGCGGGGCGAATTCCTCCGCCGAACTCAGCCGTGTGACGGCGACGACGCTGCCGAACGCCTCCTCGGCCAGGAAGACCGCGACCGTCGGATCGAGGGCGGGATCGGGCAGTTCGGCGCGCAGCACATAGCCCGCCTCCTCCGCTCCGGCCGACCAGACCACCATCGCCCCGGACAGGTTCTGGAAACGCACGCCGGTCTCGATGGCCTCCCGCAGCGTGTCGGCGGCCATCTGGGCGAACCCCAGCAGCCCCCAGGAGGTCAGATGCTGCGCGGCACCGACCCGCAGCCCCAGATGCGCGTCACCGGTGAGCTCCAGCGCACGCCGGATGACGGCACTGCCCTGCCGGTAGGAGACCCGCAGCGCCGCCGAGCGCATCATCTGCTCGTCCAGTCCGACCCGGTTCAGTTCGGGGCGCAGATCGACCCCGTATCCGTCGGCGACCGGGATCAGGCAGCGCAGGATGTTCGGCGGAATGGTCGCCGAGGTACTGCGGCTGGTTCCCGCCGACTCGGCCGGGGCGGCACTTGGGGGCATGGGGTTCCTCGGGACCGGGTGTCGCTCGCTGAGCACACAGTAGACCGGCACCGCCGCGATGCTCTCCACGCCGGAACCCGGTCTTCCGCCGGCTCGGCCGCAGCGGACCCGTTCACCGCTTCGGCTGTGGCTCGGCAGAGAAGCCCCCGCCGTGTGGTGACTCCATGGACCGGCGGGCCGCTCTGCGCCTAGGGTCTTGATCATGTTCAAGTCAGGGGTGGGGTTTCTCGCGTTGTTCGGGCTCGGCTGGTGGTTGCTGGGGGCGAGTGCGTTCGGGGGGCCGGTGCGGCTGGTTCTGATGGTCGTCGGCTGTGTCGTCGCGGTGGCGCTGATGCTGGCCGCGCGGCGCTTTCTTCCGGCCTCGGCCGGGGGACCGTTCCCCGCCGACCGGCGTCGGCGGTTCAACCAGATCAACGGGCTGCAGTGGCTGCTGATCATCGTCATCGCCGTGGTCTGCCGTCAGGCCGGGGCGCCGGTGCTCGTTCCCGCGCTGGTCGCGGTGGTCGTCGGGCTCCATTTCCTGCCACTGGCCGTGGTGTTCGAGCAGCCTCGACTGCGCGTGCCGGCCGCCCTGTTGGTCGCCTCCGGGGCAGCGGGCGTGACCGTCTGGCTCACGGACGGTCCGGACGAGACCGTGCGGCTCGTCGTGGGCCTCGCGTCCGCGCTCTCCCTGTGGGCCACGGCGGCATGGACCGTCGCGGGGACGGCACCCGCTGCCGAGCAGGGGACGCGAGGGGAGGCGTCCGGCGGCGCGTGAGCACTTTCCCTGTCGTGCCGGACCCTGTGCTCGGCCACGTCGACAGCGGCACCGGGCGTTCCGCGCGACCGGTTGCGCGCGGCCGGGGCAGCCGGCCGATGGGCGGCTACGCCACCTCCGACCCGAACGGCGTTCCTGTGTCTACGTATCCGCTTGCTCTCCCTCGACGAGCGAAGTCAGGCCGTCGAGGAGCGCCTTGAGGCCGAACTCGAAGAGTGCGTCGAGCCGCAGGTCGTAGCCGTCCTCGAAGGCTCCGACCACCTTGCTGAAGGTGGGGAAGCGGCCGGATTCCACCAGTTCCTGGAGCGCGGGGGTACGGCTGTCCATCCACTGGTCCTCCGACTGACCCGTGGCCGCCTGGGCGTGCGCTTCCATCTCCAGGTGCACAGCCAGGCCCTGGACATGGCTGTAGAGCAGGACATGGATGTCGAACAGCCTGGTGGGATCGAGTCCGTGGCCGTCGAGGGCGCGCAGCACCCACTCGCCGTGGACCATCAGGTTGGGCACGAGGAGAGGACGGGTGAGAGAGCCGATCTGGGCCAGCCACGGGTGCTTGCGGTAGAGGGTCCAGAGTGTCCGAGCACTCAGTTCGACGCGGGCACGCCACTCTCCTGGAGCGTCCGCGGGGTAGGACTCCTCGCCGAAGGCCGTGTCGGCCATGAGCAGGATGAGTTCGTCCTTGCTGGGGACGTATCGGTACGGCGACATGGCGGCGACGCCCAGCCGTGCCGCGACACCGCGCATCGAGAGCGCCGACAGCCCTTCGGTATCGGCGATGTCGACGGCCGTACGGACGATCCGGTCGAGGCTCAGCTCCCTCTCCGGGTCCGGGACGGGCGAGGCGGGCGCGGGGTGTCTGCGGGGCGGCGCGGCGGGGGCCGGTCCGGCGACGACCGTACCGACCCGGGGCCGGGTCCGGACGAGTCCTTCCAGACGCAAGGTGGTCAGAACCTTGGTGGCGGTGGCGAGCGCGACGCCCCACTCCCGGGCGATCTGCCGTGTCGAGGGAATCCGGTCCCCGGGGGCGAGTTCACCGTCCGCGATGCGCTGCCGGATCGCGGCGACGATGCGCAGATAGGGCGGATCACCGGCTGCGCCTGTGGCCTTCGTCACACCTTGCCACCCTTCTGTCCTGTACTAGTGCAGAGGCTAGCAGCAGCGCCGTCGATGGGAGCCCTCTGACCTAGTACAGGCACTCCATTTCACCAGTTGAAGGGGGTGTGCGTACGACGTACGTTCAGTGGGCGTACAGCGTACGAACCACTCAAGGAGCTTCCCATGCGGACCGTACTCGTCTCCGGCGGCGGAATCGCCGGGCCCGTCCTCGCCCACTGGCTGCGCCGCCACGGCTTCGCACCCACGGTCGTCGAACGCGCTCCCGGCCCACGCCCCGGCGGCCAGGCGGTGGACATCCGCGGTGTCGCGCTCGAAGTCGTGCGGCGGATGGGCCTGCTGGAGCGGGCGAGCCGCGTGCGGACCCGGATGCGCGGCATGTCGATCCTCGACCCCGACGGCCACGAGGTCGACCGCTCCACCGAGGCGACCTTCAGCAGCGGTCGGCTGGACAGCGACGACATCGAGGTGCTGCGCGAGGACCTGGTGGGGATGGTGTATGAGCACACGCGTGCCGATGTGGAGTACCTCTTCGGCGACAGCGTCACCGCGCTCGACGAGGACGCGACCGGCGTGCGCGTCGACTTCGCGCACGGGCCCTCGCGCACCTTCGATCTCGTGGTCGGGGCCGACGGTCTCCACTCCACCGTGCGACGCCTGGCCTTCGGCCCGGAGGAGCGATTCGCCCACCATCTGGGCAGCTACCTCTCGGTGTTCAGCGCGGACAACTTCCTCGCCCTTGACGACTGGCAGATGTGGCTGCGGGACGGCGACATCGGCTTCGGCATCATGCCCGTACGCGGCAACACCGAACTGAGGATCGCCTTCGGCTTCGAGTCCGCCCCGCTGGCCCACGACCTCCGCGACGGCGGCACCCTACGGCGACTCGTCGTGGACAGGCTGTCGTCGATGCGGTGGGAAGGGCCCCGCCTGGCCGAGGCAGCCCGCAAGGCACCCGACTTCTACTGCGACGCCATGGCCCAGATCCGTATGGACTCCTGGTCGCTGGGCCGGGTCGCCCTCCTCGGAGACGCGGGCTACTGCCCCTCCCCCCTCTCGGGGCAGGGCACCAGCCTGGCCCTCGTCGGAGCGTACGTGCTGGCCGACTGCCTTGCCCGAGCGGGCGGCGACCACCGCATCGCGTATGCCCGCTATGAGCGGCGGATGCGCCCCTTCGTCACCCTCAACCAGGCCCTGGCGATCGAGAACCCCGGCGGACCCGCCGCGGAGGAGTCCGTCGCCCGCGCCAAGAACGCACTCTCACTGGACGGCTGATCCTCTGCCCGACCGGGCATCGGCAGACGGCCGAACCGGCATCACGGCCTCCGTCGCCCCGGCGCGGCCCCACCGGCACGGGCCGCGTTCGTCAGCCCATGAGGACGAGGGCGTTCTCGATTCCCTGCTCCAGAACCTCGTCGGCGAGCTTTCGGTCGGAGAGGGCGCGGGACGGTTGCGGCGTTCCCACCAGCATGGTGTAGAGCCCGACCGCCCTGCCGCGAGCGGACTGCGGGTCCTCGGGTGTCAGGCGGGCGGAGATCTCCTCCAGGATGGCCCGCGCGCCGTCGGTGTAGGCCTGCTTCGTCTCGTCCCCGCAGCGGCCCACCTCGTCGAGGAGGGCGGCGGAGGGGTACCCGGTGCTGGGATGGTCTCGGTGCCTGGGCGACAGATACTCACGCACGAGGTCCTCAAGACCGGTGGCCGGCCTTTTCGATGATCCGTTGCCGGGTGGCCTGCTTGTGCTCCTTGGCGTGGCGCGCCGCGAGTTTCCTCCGGTGATTTCGGTGAGGCCGTTGCCGTTGCCCTGCGTCCCAGTCTGAGAGAGTGGCCCGTCATACGTAATATGACGATCGACAGGTGCAGGTGCAGGTGCAGGTGCAGGTGCAGGTGCAGTGCAGGTCCAGTCGTCGCTGTCGTCCGCGCGGGCCTGACGCTCACGACCGCGGGCGGGCGCCAGGTCCCAACCGGGCGGTGACGTCTCCGGGGGTGAGGGTGGAGTGGTCCGCGCTGCACTCGACGACGACGCGGACCGGGGCGTCGCAGGCGGTGTGGCGGACGTCCAGTACCGGCCCGTCGGGGCCCACGGCGTGCAGTTCGCCCCACTGGCTCAGTGCCATGAGGACCGGCCACAGGTCCCAGCCCTTGCGGGTCAGGCGGTACTCGTTGCGGGACCGACTGCCCGGCTCGCGGTAAGGGACGGTCTTGAGCACGCCGGACGAGATCAGCTTCCTCAGGCGATCGCTGAGGACCGCCTCGGACAGGCCGATGTGGCGGTGGAAGTCGTCGAAGCGCCGGACTCCGTTGACGGCGTCACGAAGGATCAGCAACGTCCACTTCTCGCCGACCACGTCGAGCGTGCGCTGGACGGGGCAGTTGTCGGTGCTCGCCTCAAGCCACTCCATCCCGTCATCGTAGACGGCTGGCTTCGTCATTGACAGTCAGGTGAGGCCGCAGCTAGCTTCACTTGGAAAAGTCAGAGGAAAGGGTGCTCGGTCGTGGGACGCACACGTACGTATCAATGGGAAGATCCCGCGGCACTGGCGGAGGCGGCCGGTGGCATGGCCGGCATCGACTTCCTGCGCGAGCTGCAGGCGGGGCGGCTGCCGGCGCCGCCCATCAACCACGCCATCGACTTCACCCTGGACGAGGTGGAGCCCGGCCGCGCGGTGTTCTCACTGACGCCGGGGGAGGAGCACTACAACCCGATCGGCAGCGTGCACGGCGGTATCTTCGCCACCCTGCTCGACTCGGCGGCGGGCTGCGCCGTCCAGTCCGTCCTCCCACAGGGCATGGCGTACACCTCGCTCGACCTGTCGGTGAAGTTCCTGCGGCGGATCACCGTGGACACGGGCACGGTGCGGGCCATCGGCACGGTGGTCAGCAAGGGGCGGCAAACCGCCCTCGCCCAAGCGCAGTTGGTCGACGGCTCGGACCGGCTGCTCGCCCATGCCACCAGCAGCTGCATGCTCTTCGCGGTGCCTTCCTCGTAGGGCATGCCTTCCTCGGAGGCGTGAGCCGCGACGGCGACCGGTGACGCCGGGCCCTGCCCGCTGCCGAGGCGGGTCTGCGCGGTGTCCGGTGCCCTCTCGTGCCCTCCCGCCGACGGCGCCCTCGCTCGCCGGGCGTCGCATGTGCCCACAAGTTCGGACCCCTCCCGGGTGGGACGTCGGCAGCGCGGGATCGACCGCACCCGCCCCGGCTCAGAGTGCTCCGGATGCGCGTGCCTCTCAGGGGAGCTGCGGGTAGCGCGCCCGGACGCCTCCGGGACAGGGCGGCCTGCGCCTGGCGGGCGGTGTCGTCGGCGAGGATCTCGTAGGTACCGGCGGCGATACCGTCCACGGCGATGCGCGCGATGTCGGCAGGTGGGACTTGGGCGCGTCGACGGCCTGGACCATGTCGGTGTCCGTGTAGCCGACATGCAGGCCCGCCACTCGGATGCCCCGGTCGGCGAGATGCATGCGCAGGCTGCTGGTGAGCGACCACTGGGCGGACATGGCGGCGCAGTAGGCCCCCAACTGCGGGAAGCTGACCCAGGCACAGGCCGGACGAGATGTTCGGGATCGTGCCAAGCCCGTTCGCCGATATCCGAGCAGCGAACGCATGGGTCACCGAAAGGGTGCCGGAGCAGAGGGTGTCCATCTCCCGGCGGATGTCGTGCGGGTCGGCGGCGAGCAGGTCGGCCCCCGGGGACGACCTCGCGTTGTTCACCGGCACGGTCACGTCGCCGCTGGCCGCTGCGGCGGCTGCGGCGGAGGTGGGGTCGGCGACGTCGAGCGTGCTCGGTTTCGCGGCGGGCAGGTCGACCTGCCCGGGATCGCGGGCGCCGGCGTGGATGATGGCGCCCCGGCCGAGCAGCTCGGCCGCGAGAGCCCGGCCGAAGCCTCGGTCGGCTCCGGTGACGAGGGCGGTGCTGGTGGAGAGGTCCATGAGCCCGCCGACGTGGTGGGGGTGGTGGGACCAGCCCGGTCAGTGGTCGCATCCGATGCCCCGGCGAAGACCGGGTGCGCGGCTGCCCCGCCGAAACACGCCTCCTGAACGGCGCGGGCATACAGGAAGCCGCCAGGGCGCTGTAGTCCACGTCCCGGGCATCGCTGCCGTGGTGGTGAACCACAGGTCACCTCCTCGTCCTCCACCGACACCCAGGCGTTACGCGGCGGTCGGCACGGCCGCCGTCGAGTATTGACGAACAGGTTCTTCGATCGGGAGCGAGCCGGCCCCTCGTGGGGGGGGCGGCCGCGCCAGCGGAAAGGAAGCCGTCCATGGACGAGCAGAGTGAGCGCTTCGACGTCGTCGTACTCGGCGCGGGCCCCGGCGGATACGTTGCCGCCATCCGGGCCGCCCAACTGGGCAAGCGCGTCGCGGTCGTCGAGGAGAAGTACTGGGGCGGTGTCTGCCTGAACGTGGGCTGTATCCCCACCAAGGCGCTGCTGCGCAACGCCGAGCTGGCGCACCTCTTCACGCGCGAGGCGAAGACCTTCGGCATCAAGGTCGAGGGTGAGGTCTCCTTCGACTACGGGGAGGCTTTTCGGCGCAGCCGGAAGGTCGCGGACGGCCGGGTCAAGGGCGTCCACTACCTGATGAAGAAGAACAAGATCACGGAGATCAGCGGTCGCGGCACCTTCCTCGACCCGCACACACTCCAGGTGGCCGACTACGAAGGCAACACCCGCACCGTCGGCTTCGATCACTGCGTCATCGCCGCCGGGGCCAGCCCCAAGCTGCTGCCCGGCACCCGCCTTACCTCGCGCGTGGTGACGTACGAGGAGCAGATCCTCGCCGAGGACCTGCCGCGGTCGATCGTCATCGCGGGCGCCGGGGCCATCGGCGTCGAGTTCGCCTACGTGCTGCACAACTACGGCGTGAAGGTCACCGTCGTCGAGTTCCTGGACCGGATCGCCCCGCTGGAGGACGCCGAGGTCTCCGCCGAACTGGCCAAGCAGTACCGGAGGTTGGGCATCGACGTGCTCACCTCGACCCGTGTCGAGTCGATCGACGAGTCCGGCCCGCAGGTCCGGGTCACGGTCACGGGCAAGGACGGCGCCCAGCAGGTCCTGGAGGCGGACAAGGTCCTGCAGGCGATCGGCTTCGCGCCGAACGTCACCGGCTACGGCCTGGAGCAGACCGGCGTGCGCGTCACCGAGCGCGGCGCGATCGACGTCGACGGCCGTTGCCGTACCTCGGTCCCGCACATCTACGCCATCGGGGATGTCACCGCGAAGCTGATGCTCGCGCACGCCGCCGAGGCGATGGGCGTGGTTGCCGCCGAGACGATTGCGGACGCGGAGACCATGGAGCTGGACTACGTGATGATCCCGCGGTCCACGTTCTGCCAGCCGCAGATCGCCAGCTTCGGCTACACCGAGGCACAGGCGAGGGAGAAGGGCTTCGACGTCCAGGTCGCGAAGTTCCCCTTCACCGCGAACGCCAAGGCCCACGGTCTGGGCGACGCGACCGGCTTCGTGAAGCTGATCAGCGACGCCAAGTACGGCGAGCTCCTCGGCGCCCACCTCATCGGCCCCGATGTCACCGAACTCCTGCCCGAGCTGACCCTGGCCCAGCAGTGGGACCTCACCGTCCACGAGATCGCCCGCAACGTCCATGCCCACCCCACCCTCGGGGAAGCGGTCAAGGAAGCCGTCCACGGCCTTGCAGGCCACATGATCAATATGTAGCGGAGTGTGTTCGGCGCGACGGCAGACAGGGCCTGCCGGCACCCGGATCGGTTCGTGACGTCCGGCTGCCGAGGGGCCCTGTTTCCTGTCGCGGCGGGTGAGCCATGGGCACGCGGCCCTCGCGCGGCCCGGGCACGGAGGAACTTGCTGCGCGACCGTCGCAGGCGACCCCGAACAGACCCTGACCGCGCTGCCCGGGCAGCTGGGGGAGGTCCGCCGCGGCCAGGAGCCGCGGCGGACGTCCGGTCAGGAGGTGAACGGTGTGGAGCCGTCCTCGGCGACGAGTCTCCACAGGTGGTCGGCGGTGCCGGTGTCGTCCCATTGCAGGGCCTGGGCTCCGGACGATGTGGACATGTTCTGGATGCCGAGGACCATGCCGCTGTTCTTGTTGACGATCTTGGCGTAGCCGCCGCCGGCGTCGACGATCGACCAGAGATGGTCGGCGGTCAGGGTGTCGCCCCACTGCAGCGCGGTGGCGCCGGCCGTCTTGGAGGCGTCCTTGATGCCGAGGACCTGGCCGCTGTTGGTGTTGAAGATCTTGTAGTAGCCGTTCTCGGCGGGGACGATCTTCCACCAGTGGTTGGCGGTGCTACCGGCGGTCTGCTGCTGGACGGCGCCTCCGGCCGCGATCGAGGAGCCGGAGATACCTAGCTCCAGGTTGCTGTTCTTGTTGGTGATCTTGACGGACGGAGTCTCCGGGTACCAGGACTCCAGCTCGGTGACACCGACGAACTTGCCTGCCTGTGGGGTGAGGACGACCCGGAACTGCGAGGTCGTGATCGTCGGGAAGGTCACCTCGTTGGCGTTGTTCGCGACCGGCGCGGCCGGGCTCTTCGTCTGGCTCGGCACGCTCACCCACGCACCGTCCTTGAGGTACTGGACGGAGTAGCTCGCCGGGACGCGGATGTTCGCGCCGTCGTCGTACGTGTAGAACTTCACCTCGTTGATCTTGCGCGGCGCGCCGAAGTCGACGCCGAGGTGGTCGGTTGCGTTGGGGGAGCCGGAGTTGGTCCACCTGTTGTCGGGGATCTTGTCGTAGCGGATCCATCCGTCGGTGGCCCGAAGCGGGGCGTCGAAGGTGGTCGGCTTGCAGGTCTGGCCGCTGTGGCAGTGCGGGCCGTTGGAGACGGTGTTGGTGTAGGAGGCGAACGCCTTCGGGTACGGCTGGGTGACGGTCCGGCCCAGCCAGTCCTGCTCGGCCGTCAGCGGGTTGGCCGCCACGTTCATCATGCGCACGGGCTGCGCCGGAGTCACGGGAGCGGCCACGTCCACCGTGGTGTTGCCGACCGTGGACGACTGATGGATGCGCCGGCCGTCCTCGAAGATCTGCAGGCCGCTGCCCTTGCCGTAGTGCGAGCCGTCCCGGTCCCAGCGGATCGAGTATGTGTGCCCGTGATACGGCAGGCTCTCCACCGCGAAGTAGTCCCACCCGGAAGGCACCAGCGGCTTGAGCACCAGCGTGTTGTTCGCCTGCGGCTTGATGCCCAACAGGCCGTTCAGCACCAGGTCGTTGAAGCTGGAGTGGTTGTAGTGCTCGCTGAAGTTGAACCCGTCGTAGATCCATGCGCCGGTGTCACCGTTGGCGGCCTCGGCGACGTAGGGCTTGCCGTCCTTGTGCTGGAGGTCGGCGAACTGGGCCAGCATCGTCTGGTAGTCGGCCTTGGTGACGAAGCTCTGCGCGGGGTAGTCCTGCAGCAGGTTCGCGAGGCCGGTCAGGATCTGGCTGGTCTGGTACGGCCAGCTCGGACCGTTCCAGTGGCAGCAGTTGGCGTCATCGCGCTTCTGCTCGGCGGGTATGGCCTGGTAGTTGAAGTAGGGGTTCGTCGCGATCCGGTCGAGCTCGGCGAAGCCGGTTCCCTTGGTGAACTTCAGGGTGTTGGCCCCGGTCTTCATCGGGACCTGCACGGTGACGGACTTCGACTCCGAGAAACTGCCCCAGCCGCCGGTGGGCGCGTAGCTGACGGTGACCGGGTTCGCGGTGTCGCCGTTGACGATGATCTTGTGCGTCGAGGTGTCGGCAGTGCCGTTGGCGTAGTGGACCGTCACGGGGTACGTGCCGTTGCCCGGCGCGGCCACGGTGAACCCGACCGCGCTGTCGTCGAAGTCGATCTGCCCCACGTACTTGCCGTTGGAGGCGGTCGTCGCACTGTGAATGTTCGCGTGGGTGACGGCGGCCTGCTCGGCCTCGAAGTCGTGCACCCGCTCCAGCGTCGTGGGCCCGAACGGCGCCTTGAACCGTTTGGCATCCGTCAGGTACTTCCACGCCGACGAGTACTGCGCGTCGGGCAGGTTGAACGCCCAGGGGGCGAAGCCCATCGCCTCACGCCAGGTCGTCCTGGTCTGCTTGAGGGTCCCGTTGGTGTTGTCCGTGTTGTAGACCTGCATGAAGAACTCGCGCTGCGGATCCCACAGCGAGTTCTGCACGGCGGCCTTGAGCGAGGCGGCCTTGCCGTCGTACTCGGTCGCGGTCGCCGTGTCGCCGTTCATCGTGGCGATCTTGCTGATCGCCTGGGCGGCGCTGAACATGTACGCGTTGATCGTGGGCCGGTAGCCCCGGCCACCGCCGAACCAGTCGCTGCTGTGCATCGACGTCTCGGTGTACTCCGTGGCGTCGGACAGCGGGGTCTGGTGGAACAGATCGCTGGAGGACTGCGTACCGTTCACCGTGACGTCGGCGTCGAAGTTCGAGTCCCATCGCTTGTACAGCGCGATGAGGTGGGGGAGATCGGCCTTGATCTCGGCGGCGTCCCCGGTGACCAGGAAGCGCTGGTACGCGGCGCTCGTGATCCATTCGCTGAAGTTCCGGGCGCCGGAGTTGCCCGCGCCGCGCAGCCAGAAGTCGAGGTAGTCGCCCGCGTAGTCGCGGTTGTGCAGCCAGCGCCCGTCCAGCAGGTGGTATCCGGTCGCGTCCGGGAGCGCGGTGTACGGGTTCCCGGCGTACCCGATCGGCACGTCGTACTCGGTCGACACGTACCCGGTGCCCGGCACCGTGTAGCGCAGCGCCCGCTTGAAGGTGCTCCAGCGGTAGTAGTAGACCTCGTCGATGTCGTTGTCGGGGGTGTCGAGGAACGGGATGTTGTCCTTGTACCACTGCCGCTCGTCGAGCTGGTTGGCGGCGAGGATGGCGTCCTTGTCCAGTGCGACCGCGTCGGGGTCGTCGGCGGCCTGGGCCGCGGGCGCGCCGGGTCCTGCCGACAGGAGGCTGATGGTCATCACGGAGCCGCACAGGGCGGCCAGCGCGCGACTGCTGCGTCTGGGGCGGAAACGCATCGAGGTGTCCTCCGTTGGGCACTCATGCGGCGGTTCGAGATGTTCGATATTGCGAACACTGTTCGAAATTCTGCGCGACGGTAGTGTCTGACGAGGGAGGAGGTCAAGAGTTTCGACCGGGCCAGTTCGCCTTCGGCCGCGGATTCGACCGGGCCGTTCCTCTGCGGCCGCGACTCGACCCGATCGGCCGGCGCGGGAAACGCGTTGCAGTGACACCGCGTTGCCGGGCATCCTCACGGGCGTGATCACTGCATGCGGCTCCACCGATGCCGTCGTCGTCGTACCTCTCGGCGTGCGCGACCTGCTTCCGGGAGACCTGCCGGCCTGCGCCTGGTCGGGTTCGGCCACCCATCTGCGCCATGTGGAGCGGGAGCTGGCGCGTGCTGCGGCCGGCGAGGTGGACTACCTGGCTGTATGCACGCCGGTAGACCTGCCGGTGGCGATCGGCGGAGTCGACTACACGGTCTCCGAGGGGGCCGGAACCCTCTGGCAGCTCGCCGTCCTCCCGGCACTCCAGTCCCGCGGCCTGGGAACGCTGTTGGTCCGTGCCGCCGAGCAGAGGATCAGGGACCGCCGTCTGCGCACGGCCGAACTCGCCGTGGAGGAGGGCAACGTGCGGGCTCGCGCCCTGTACGAGCGCCTCGGCTACGTCGCGTACGGCCGTGAGGCCGACGCCTGGGACGAGGAAACAGCCGACGGGTCCGTCCGCCGCCACGAGACGATGTGCGTCCTCATGCGGAGGGATCTGGGCGCACCGGACCGACGGTGAAGGTCCGATCGGGGTGCCGTCCGGCCGTGGGGCCCACGGGGTGGCTCCCTCGGCTCATCGGTCGAACAGAGGGAGCCTCGCGCTGATGGGCTCCCGGGAACCGACCTCCGCGTGCCTGCGAGGCTACTCCTTTCCCGGCAGGCCGCGCGGGAACGGGACCCGATGCGTCGTGGGCCGCCGCGCGGTGTGCCCCGCCGCTGCGCCACCGACACGACCTGCGTGTGCGGTGGGCCTCTACCGTAATGAATCACCCCTGGCCGGCGGCCGGCGAGTGCGTGTTTCTGATCCTTCGGCGACCCACGCGAAGGACGCCCGCACCGATTGCCGAAGAGGCCTGACCGCGCCCAGCAGCCCGGAGATCGATCCTCGCCCAGCGCACCCGCATCGGCGAACTCCTCGGAAAGTTCCTTGACCCACTCGTCGGAAAGTAGACCGTCCGGCCGAGGGGTACGGTCACCATCAGGTGACTTGGGCCCCCGGCCGGGACCAGAGCGATCGACGGTTGGCAAGCCGGGCCGCGCGACGCAAGACGGCTTCTGCGCGGGCGGGTTCCCAGGCAAGGCTCGGCCGTTCGGGCCGTCGTCGGCAATACGCGCAGTCAGGATCACTACAGACGTCTTCACGCCATTCGTCGCACACCACGCACAGCGCTGCGTCGAACCGTTCGCAGTAGTCCTGCCTGGCGCCGCACCGCAGGCATGATCCGGACTCCGGCCGGATGGCGGAGGGGCGCTTACGAGGCATCCCCCTGACTGAGGTTCAGCATCTCCGCATCCACCACGGCTGAGACGGATCGCCATGGGAGTCCACGATCGTGCGGGAGCAGTAGACCCCGTCAAGCGGATGCACCAGCAGCCGGAGCTCCCGCGATGCACCTGACGGCAGCCCGCACAGCGCCTGCTCCAGCATCTGTCGTGGATGAGCGTCAGAGGGACAGCACGCTTCGACTCCGCAGCCACGGGCCTGTGGATCCGTCAGCCTACGGGCCGGGCCGTGAACGGTGCCGACCCACCGAGCCATCGCGTCGGCGATGGCTCCTGGCCACAGGTGTGAATCCTCGAACGCGGCAATCTCGCTCTGTGCGCGCGCCGAGACCCCAGAAACGATCTTCCTACCGTGCTCCGGGCGGAGCCTGCGCGACAACTTGGCGCGCACCTGGCCTGGCCGTCTACGCGCCATAGGCCTTTCGTTGGTTCGTCATGGACGACATCCTCCCAGAGTGAAGCCGTTCCGATCAATGCGGCTCCGATCGCCCGGCCTGTCCGCTGCCCGGGAGGCAGACTTCCCGACCTCTCTTGATCTCCCGTCGACTACATGTACGCCACGTATCACCGCAGGTCGAAGGCCATCCATGGACTCCCGCGGTCGGTAAATCGAGCTGACAGACCAGGGCCCATGACAGGCTCCGAAACCCGGTGGCGCTGGGACGGATGTTCTCCCCGAACGAGAAGTACGCGGCGCTGGTGGAGACGGCCGGCTACCTGCCGCTCGCACTGAGCGCGGAGGACTGTCCGGAACTGCCGCCGACCCTGGCAGGCCGTCTACTCCTACGGCATCAAGGTAAATCACCGAGTCTACGACTGCGACGATCTGAACGGACTGCGCCAGGTGAAGTCCGGGGTCACCGAGCGGAAGAACCGGTGGGAGTCCGCCATGACACCTACGACATCCGGCTTCTCTGGCTGCGCGATCACCACGAGGGCCGCTGGATCACCTTCCCCTGGCGGTTGCTGTCGACCACCGCCACGCCCTTCGGGGAACTCGCCTGGGACCACGAGGTGCGCAACCTGCGCGAGCGGGGCGGCCCGGTCACCGAGGACGCCGTCGCTTCCTCGCTCCTGGCTCGCCCGAGACGATCCACCGAGCCCACGTCAAGCTGCGGTGCATCTTTGCAGAGTCTTCTCTGCATAGACTCCTATGCAGAGAAGACTCTGCATCCCACGCTGTAGGCATGTCCGACGAGCCCGACCCCACACAACAGCCCGCCAAGCCCGCCCGGCGCCTTGATGCACGTAGCCTGCGAGGGCTGGCTCATCCGCTGCGGATGAACATCTTCGAACTGCTCAGCCTGGACGGCCCCGCCACCTCCACCAGGCTCGCTGAGCGCCTCGGGGAGAACACCGGCACCATCAGTTGGCACTTGCGCCACCTCGCCGAGCACGGCTTCATCGAGGAGGAAACCGGACGGGGCACGAAACGCGAGCGCTGGTGGAGAAGAGTCGACGTCACGAACGAGCTGAACACTGCCGATTTCCGCGACGATCCCGACATCCGGGGCGCGCTCTCGGTCTACCTGCACGAACTGGTGCAGCAGTGCTTCAGCCGGGTCGTGAACTACATCAGCGAGGACTGGGACGACAGGTGGCGGAGCGCCGGCACGGTCTCGGACTGGAGTGACCTGCGGATGACCCCGATTCAGCTGGAGGCGCTCAACGCGGAACTGATGGCTGTCATCGCCCGCCATACCCCTGCGCCGAACGCCGAACCCGCCCCGGACGCGCTCCCTGTCGTCGTGCAGCTCCAGTCTTTCCCCCGCAAGGAGCGTGGCTCCGCATGAGCCATGGCATACGTGGTGGCCTCCTGCACCGCCACCGCGATTTCCGTCTGCTGTGGTGCGGCGAGACCGCGGGCAAGTTCGGCGCGTCGGTCACCGGGGTGGCGATGCCGCTGGTTGCCGTCTCCACCTTGCACGCCAGCACGTTCGAGGTCGGCCTGCTGAGCGCCGCTGCCTGGGCCCCCTGGATGATCATTGGTCTCCCGGCCGGCGTCTGGGTGGACCGGCTGCGGCGTAGACCGATCATGCTGGCCGCCGCCACGATCTCCCTCTTGCTCTTCGCCAGCGTCCCGGTCGCCGCGTGGTCCGGCTGGTTGAGTATCGAACTCCTGCTGGCCGTCGCCCTGCTGACGGGCACGGCAGCGGTGTTCTTCCAGACCGCTTACAGCGCCTATCTCCCCAGCATTCTCGAACCCGATGACCAGCCCGAGGGCAACGCCAAACTGCACGGCAGCGCGTCCGCCGCGCAGATTGCCGGGCTCGGCTCCGGCGGCCTGATCGCACAGTTGGCAGGTGCGGTGAACGGGATGTTCGCCAACGCCGCGACATTCCTCGTCTCCCTCCTCTGCCTCGCAGGCATCCGGCATCGCGAGCCACGCGTCGCCAGAACCGAACATCGCCCCAAGTCACTGGTCAGTGAAGTCCGCGAAGGCCTGCGGCTGATCGCCGTCGACCCCTGGTTTCGCACGCTCACACTCTTCGGAGCCGCCTCCAACCTGGCCCTCATGGGATACCAGTCGATCCAGGTGGTCTTCCTGGTCCGGAGCGTCGGCCTGACACCAGGGACGGTCGGCGCACTCATCGCGGCCACTAGGGCCTGTGTGAGGTCGTGATCATTCTCGGGTTCTGGTCCCGTGCGGGGGTGGGACCTGGTAGGACGCTGGGTGTGACACGTACGCAACTCA
>NZ_JBSFCF010000038.1:0-88419 GCF_053593335.1 Streptomyces sp. NPDC002324 | reverse complement strand
GCGTCCACAACGCGAAGAATGGGAATGACTTCCTCGTCCATGGCGCCATCGTCGCAGACCGCCCAGGGCGAACGTTGCCTGATGCGGCACTAGCACCAGTTTCGGGCAGGGGACCTGCACGCAACGGGGTGCGTGCGCTGGTGACCGGAATCGGGTTCAGGATGCCGAGCCCCCGGGCATCCCTGCTCGCCAGCACCACCACTGACGGAACCTCACAGGAATCCGTCCGACACCGTTCAGCGAGCGATCACGCCATAAGAAACGACCTCTAAGACCGTGTCCAACATGGTCAGTTTGAGAAACCGCTTGTAGCAGCAGAGAGCGGATGCCAGTCCGAGAAAGGCCAGGTAGTTGCCTGGCTTTCGCTCGTAGCCGTGGTTGAGACGGCGGTAGCCCGTCAGCCAGGACATGGTGCGCTCGATGACCCACCTGCGACGGCCGAGCCGCTCGCTGGAGTCGATGCCCTTGCGGGCGATACGGACGCCAATGCCTTTGCCCCACAGCCATCGCCGCAGGTAGGGGATGTCGTACGCCTTGTCTGCATGAAGACGCACGGGCTTGGAGTCGGCCGCGTGGGATTCGTGTCCCATGTGGAAATGGGACAGCATCGGCTTCAGCGCGAGACTGTCGTGGGTGTTGGCCGCGGAGAGCCCGACCCGTAAGGGCAGTCCGTTCGCGTCGGACAGGACATGCATCTTGGAACCTGGCCTACCTCGGTCCACGGGCTCGGACCTGCAAGTTCGCCCCCTTTTTTTAGCCCTCACCTGGGCGGAATCGAGGACCGCACGTGACAGGTCGACCATGTCCTGCTCGTCCAGGAGTTGGAGAACCTTCTGATGCAGTCGGACCCAAACTCCAGCACGCGACCAGATGGCGAAGCGGCGGTGCGCGGTCGACTTCGACGCTCCGAAGCACGGCGGCAACGCCCGCAAGGCGCAGCCGCTGACCAGCACGCAGATGATCGCGGCAAACACGGCCCATCATCAATGCTCCCGACCCCGCCACCCTGCGGACGAACTCGCGCCGCCGACAGCAACGGCCTTGCCAACTCCCACAAGCCGTCCGGAACGATCTATCCCCACCGTCCACTCCCCATGCCCAGCACAACTGCCAACTGACCATGTAGGACACGGTCTAAGGTCTTTCTCCGTTTTCCGTCGAAGCGGCACCCGGTCAGTGGCCTGACACGATCCGGTGTGTGACCCCCTGTTCACGTAACCATCGCCGCAGATGGGCATAGTCGTAGCCTTTGTCGGCATAAAGCTTGGCGGGCTTGTGCCGTCGTCGTCCGGGGCGCGAGCGAGGCCCCTTCTTCAAGGCCCACATGTGGCCCTTGCGGCAGCGCTGCACCGACCGTCGCAGGGATCACGGGGCTGCCGTCAGCCCGCTACGACACCACGTTTTTTGAAGGTCGGTAATTGCCCCTTCATTTTTGTCCTGTTTCAACTACCGGCGGAAGCCAGGGGGGTTGTGGCGCCCGACTCGCAAGGTCAGCCAGGTCGTGTCCATACTTGAAAAAAGGCTGAAGCTGACTACCCACGGGATGGGCGTCAGCCCCCCTGGGTGATGGCGTCGCAATAGGGGAATAGGCCCGCTCTCATGACCGGAACTGGCCGGTAAATGGTGACTGGTCAGCGGCCGCGCTCAGCAAGCGCCCTGCAGACCGTTGACGTCCTCAGGTGCGTTCCTTGTGGGCTCCAGTCCGAGAACGCAACAATTACACGCACCGCTCTACGCCGTGGTTGTACCACGTGCTGTCAGAGCGCCGCGAGCAAGGAGAATCATGACCACTCAAGAGCAACAGCGGGTCAAGGCGTACGATGCGAAGCAGCCGCTGGACCTGTGCAACTATGAGTTCGTGCCGGCGGACGGTGCAACAGGTCCGATCACCACGGAACTGAACCTCGACCTTGAGGTAGCCAAACTCTTCGGCATCAGTGGCACGAAGCCCGAAGCCGTCGTAAGGGCGGTCTCAAAGACCTGGGCGTTCACGGGCAAGATTTCCACAGCCGCCGGCGAGCCCGTCGCCACACTCGAGAACCTGACGATCGCGGCTACCAAGGTGGACGATCCGCTCACGGGCAGACCGTTCATCCACATCGCCCTCGACTACTTTGCCACGTCCCACGGCTGGCGTACCGGGCGGGGAGTCTCCGGGGAGCCCTACGGCATGTCAAACAAGATCTATTTCAAGAACAGTGCGGGTGGGGTCGTCTGGGCGACGGATCTCCCTGTCTTCGTTCTCGGATGCGGCTGGCACAGGGAGCATCAAACCTATTTCGGGATCGACCGTTATAACGTCGGTTGGTTCGACGTCTGCCAGGGCGTGCAGCACGAGGTGCGAGGCGTCATTTTCCGATGCTGAACTGAATGATGCTGCGCGTCCTCTGGAGGGAGAGGGCTTCATCTTGCACAAGTCCTGTCTGTCCACGGGGAAAGAAGCCTTCACCCATTGCACCGTGACGACTTTCATGACCCGTCACGGTGCGATGGGCGCATCCATGGCCCTTACCGTCACCACCGGCATCTCTTTCCGTCAAGTGCAGGGCGGATCTGACCGCCGTAGAGCGGCATGACGGCGATTCGGCTCAGACAAGGGCCGGAACACGCCAGCCGAGCCGTGGTGTGCAGCCTTCGTTCATGTCGTTGCCTTGATGTACAGGAACTCCGGACCGTAGTTCTTTCCGCTGCCGTCGGGCAGCGGGATTCGCATCAGCTCCTGTGCCGGCTCCCGCAATTGGCGCATCTGCCCGACGGATTTCTTCAACAGCTGGGTTGCCACACTCTGCTGCTCTGCCTTCCACGCCTGCTCGAGGAACTCGAGCAGCGAGCTGTAGTGCTGGTTGCAGGTGTCAAGGCGCTTCCTCACCTCGCTGGGGACCGGCACACCGCCCTGCGCCCAGCCGCCCTTGGGTACCGTCCCCATGGGGAGGAGGGACTGTGGCATGGGAATCTCGGGACCCCGGAAGTCGTACGCCTTCGGGTCTTCCGACACGGCGATCAACTTGCGACCGTGGAAGATCTCCCGGAAGGAATAGAAGTGAGCCAGTTCCCCGGGCGGCCCGGGGAACGGGTTCTCCGGGGAAGCAGCCGTACCTTCACCCTGCCCCTTGATGATCTTGATAGCGGACTCGACGTCGCCAAACGTCTTCAGCGCGACGACATCGTTTCCTTTCCCGAACGACGACATGATCCTGATGACCTGTCGGGTACCCGAGATCAGGTGCTGGTGGTTCCGGAAGGCCTCCAGGACGGCCGTGTAGAAGGCTCCGATGGACGTATGGATTTCCCTGTTATCGACGACCGGGTCGTCAGGCCTCTCGATCTGGGAGTACATGTCGAGCGACTGCTTGGTCAAGCCGGTGAGGGATACCGTCAAGTCGGGCCGCACGCCGCCGGGCAGCGCACCCGGATACTTCGGCACCAGGTTCTCGTCAGCGATACGCGGTACGCCCCCAATGGTGGTGAGCATGTTGCACGCCAAGCCCATGTGGGACATCTCATCGAAGACGATTGCTTCGATCGTGGCGGCAACATCGGCGGCGCTATCTGTATCCTCGATGGACCAGAGACCGCACAAATAGGGCGGAAGTGTGGCCAGTTCCAGCATGATGGCCTGCTGTAGCGCGTCTTTCAGCCATTGTTCATCGTGGCCCTCTGCAGGCACCTCCATTAGTTCGACGATCTTGTTGCTTTCATAGTCGAGAGCTGAGGCCACGGCTATTCCTTTCGGCGTGTGAGGGTTCTGGGCCAGCTTGAAGTGAAGCGCTTTTCCAACGTCAGTGCGCACAAGCGCGCTCCCAGAGTCACCCATTCGGTTTAGACCGTGTCCTACGTGGTGAGGCTGTCGCGTTGGTCCGGGTCATGGGGCGGGGTACGTGGAGTTGGATTGTTCCGGGGGGAGAGAGATCGCGAAGCCGCTGATCCCTCCGTCGAGGGTGCGGCCGCAGGGCGGTGGAACACGGGACACGCCTGATGAGACGCTGTTCGCGGCGATCATCTACGTGCTGGTCAGCGGTTGCGTCTGGCGCCAACTGCCGCCCTGTTTCGGGATATCGAAGTCGACGGCTCACCGTAGGTTTCTGATCTGGTCGAGAGCCGGTGTCTGGGGCCGCCTGCACGAGGCGGTGCTGCACCGGCTCGACGACGCCGGCCTCATCGACGTCACCCGCGTCGTCCACGTCAGGGCTAAAAAGGGGTGGACACACAGGTCCGAGCCCCGTGGACCGGGGCAAGCCGGGTCCGAAGATGCACGCCCTGTCGGACGCGAACGGACTTGCCCCTCCTCGTCGGCGTCTCGGCCGGCAACACCCACGACAGCGAAGGGCTGAAGCCCATGATCGAGGGTCACCAAACGAGACACGACCCCCACCGCGGCCGCCACTTCAAACCCCAGCGCCTCCACGCGGACCAAGCCTAAGACCGCGCCGACCTGCGGAAATGGTTACGCGCCAAACGCATGGGCGTGAGGATCGCACGCAGAGGAATCGAGTCCAGCGAACGATTGGGCCGCCACCGCTGGGTGATCGACGCACCATGTCGTGGCTGTCCGGCTACCGCCGACTCATCCCACGCTACGAACGCAATCCCCGCAACTACCTGGCCTTTCTCGGCCTCGCCGCCGCCCTCTGCTGCTACAAACGGCCTGTCCGCCTCACCACGTAGGACACGGTCCAATACTCCAGCCGTAGATCGTGATCTTGCGGGTCCGAGCCGGTCTGGGGGCGAGTGCGGCCACCGTTGATCATCAGTGTGTGAAGACGGAAGATCAGTCGGTGGCCGCAGGTCACAGCATAGATCCTGCCCGTTGGCAGAACATGTTCGAGGCCCTGATGGGCCGTATCGCTGGACGGTTCTGGCGGGTGGAACCGCAGCGCCGGGCACGGGAGTTCGTCCTTGGCCTGTTGTCGGACCTACCGCGCAAGAACTGCTGGACGCTCGCCGAGCATGCCGGGGACGCGACACCGGACGGCTTGCAGCATCTGCTGTCCAGGGCGAAGTGGGACGCCGACGCGGTCCGCGGTTGGTGCGACGCTGGTAGCGCTCCACGACGCCGGGGACCTGCTCGCGGAACGTCTGCCGCGGGCAGCCGAGTACCGGGCAGACCAGGCGCCGGATGCGCACCGACGCCACCACCCGCCGTCCGTCCACCGGCACGTCCGCGACCACCCGACTGTGGAAGCCATGCACCCGCCCCGTCGGCTGCCCGCACAGCCGGGTCCGCGCCGACACCCGGATGGCCTCACCCTCGTCCGTAACGCCCTCGACGACGAGGGCCGACAAGCCCGAAAACACCACACCCACAAGCTCATTGACATCGCGCACACCATGGCAACGACGACCGTCACCCTTCGCTACCACCGATTACGTGACAGAGCCGAACGTTTGACAGACCCGCACGGGCGGCCGGGGACGCCGTGGAGTTGGCTGTCATGGTTGCCGATCCTAGGCTCGGCAACCATGACAGTTCTGATCACGGTGTGGGGAGCATCTCCCGGAGTGGGCAAGTCGACGCTGTGCGCCGGGCTGTCTCGGTGGCTGGCTGATACGGAACTGCGGGTGGACCGCTTCCGCGAGGAGGAGATCTTGACCCGACCGCAGTTCGCGCCGGTGGCTGCGGAGTTCAAGGCGACAGGCACGGTCGAGCCGGGGACACTGATCGCGGCGGCGGCGAGGTTCGTCGATGCGGTTGTGGCGAGCGGCGATGACGTGGTGATCGCGGACGCGCTGATGCCGTTCGTGCCGACGCTGCTGGCCATGGGGCACGGCGAAGAGACGATCGACGCCTTCATGACCGACCTCACCGAGGCTCTCGCACGGGTTCGGCCGGTCATGGTCTTTCTCGACGGGAACGCCGAGTTCGCGTTGTCCCGAGCTGCGACGCGGGAAGGCGAGCAGTGGCTGGACTGGTACGTCGGGAAACTCGCCAGCTACGACGTAAGTCCTCCAGTGGCCGACGTCGCTTCGGCGGTGACGTACCTGCGGCATGAGCGTGCAGTGACACTTGGCGCAGTCCGTCGAAAGGACTGGGGTCTCGTTGTGATCGAACGAGCTGACGAGCGGCACCCGGATGAGGTACTGCGGGTCGCGCAACGGGGCCTGAGGCCATGGCTCGGATGGACTGCCCCACACGGATAGGACGGGCTCGACAATGGGACTCGGCCGACCGACGCCACGACCGTAACGATCTACGGCTGGAGTACTGAGCCAGAGCAGATGCAGGCCGGGCTCGCGGAAACAGAAGGCCGGTGCATCACTGGGGCCGGCAGATGGTGTAGCAGTTCTTTCGGGGCCCTGGTGCAAGATGGCACCAGGGCCCCTCCGCGCGTCCACAGAGAGGTGCGATGACAGCAGACGATTCCTTTGGCCGTTTGATGACGACGACTGTCCCGCCTACACCATGGGCCGGGCCGCGGAGATGCTCGGCACCACCCAGAGCTTCCTGCGCGCCGTCGGCGAAGCCCGCCTCATCAGCCCGCTGCGCTCCGCAGGCGGACACCGCCGCTACTCCCGCTACCAGCTGCGCATCGCCGCCCGCGCCTGCGAACTCGTCGACCAGGGCACCCCCATCGAGGCAGCCTGTCGCATCATCATCCTCGAAGACCAACTCGAAGAGGCCCAGCGCATCAACGCCGAACACCGGCGCGCCGCCGAAGCGTCCGAACCACCCGCAGCCTGAGACAGTGGGGGCCTTGCCCCAGATGGCAGAGCTCACGCCGTGCAGCGCATGCGTCAGCTGTCATGGTGCGGTCGTCCGACCTGCGGTATGCGTGCAGGACGTGTGAGGCGGTGCGTTCGAGATCGCGGAGCCACCATTCCGATGATCTATGTTTTGGGGTCAGGGAGATGGTCGGACTCGACGAGCGCTTGACCGATCAGCTCCTCGGCCGCGACCGGCCGCGACGCGTTGGGGCCGGGTCAGCTCACCGACAGCCGAGAGGATCTGTCGGGTCAAGGCGGTTCCGGCCACCCGTCAGGGCCTGCAGCGTCTCGGCCTTGATGTTGGCGGGTAGCAGATGAGAACGGTGCCCCAGGTTCACTGCGCGCCTGCCGGCTCGCCCGCTCGCCTCACCAGTTGCCCGGATGTGCGGCGAGGGCCAGCGCACGGACCACCGGGGTGGACGCCGGGCAGGAAGTCTCCTCCGGAATACGCGCTCTTTTGAGCGCTCAAGCGTACCGCTGTTCCTGCAACGCTGCGCTTCGGGACGGTCAATATCTATATCCGTGACGTGAGGGTTTTGTGCATGGCGCGGAAAGCGTTTTTGCTGCTACCGGCAGGACGGAGCCGCTTACTGCACCCGGCCCGCCATCTCATGCTACTGTCGATCTCAGTTGCAGTTGTGGTTCCCAAAATCTTCGTCGGCATTTTCCGCCGCTGGCGGCTTTTTCGTATGGCCGGTTGTTCCGGACGGGGCATCATCGCGGCGACCCGGTATCCGTGCATCGCGGGTCCCGGCGTACTGCCCACGAGGAGACAAGACATGGCGTCAGGCACTGTGAAGTGGTTCAACGCGGCCAAGGGATTCGGCTTCATCGAGCAGGACGGTGGAGGGCCCGACGTGTTCGCCCACTTCTCGAACATTGCCGCCCAGGGCTTCCGCGAGCTGCTCGAAGGCCAGACGGTCACTTTCGACATCGCGGCGGGCCAGAAGGGCCCGACGGCCGAGAACATCGTGATCGCCTGACGCCGGCGCGCACTTCGTAGCTGGGGCCCGCATCCCTCGGGGTGCGGGCCCCAGCTACGGACATGTGCCGCAGTGGTGCGACCTGCGGGGCGAGAAGCGTCCGCGGTCCCTCGTCCAGGGACGCGCGCCTGGTCCAAGGTGCGACCGGTAAGTATCCGGGATTTCACGTCCGTATGGTGCCAGAAATTCCGTCGATGCAATACGCCCCAGATCCACCGCACTCCTCATTCTTTTTCGCATTCTATTCGGTCCGTGCTTGTGATTCCCCGCGCTGCTTCTGCTGCGGGAATTCCTTGATACGTGCCGTATCAAGGAAGGGTTCTCGATGAACTCCGCACGTACGAATGTCCGCTCTTCCCGCCGCAGCCGTGGCGACGGCACCGCTTTCGGCGCCGGCGCCGGTTCGAGGCGGGGCGGCCGTTTCGGATCGTCCGCCCCGAGCCGTTCAGGGGGTCCGAGCCGTTCGGGCGGCTACGGCCGGCGGCCGGCAGTGGTCCAGGGCGAGTTCGCCCTGCCGGAGACGATCACTCCCGCGCTCCCCGCGGTCGAAACCTTCGCCGACCTCGACATGCCCAAGCAGCTGCTGGCGGCGCTGACCGCGCAAGGCGTGAGGGTCCCGTTCCCGATCCAGGGCGCGACCCTGCCCAACACCCTCGCGGGCCGCGACGTCCTGGGACGCGGGCGCACCGGCTCCGGCAAGACCCTCGCTTTCGGCCTGGCCTTGCTGGCCCGCACGGCCGGACAGCGCGCCGAGCCCCGCCAGCCGCTGGCCCTGGTCCTCGTGCCCACGCGTGAGCTGGCCCAGCAGGTGACCGACGCGCTCACCCCTTACGCCCGCTCGGTGCAGCTGCGTCTCGCCACGGTCGTGGGAGGAATGTCGATCGGCAGGCAGGCGCATGCGCTGCGCGGTGGAGCCGAGGTCGTCGTCGCGACGCCGGGCCGTCTCAAGGACCTCATCGACCGGGGGGAGTGCCGACTGAACCAGGTCGCGATCACCGTCCTGGACGAGGCGGACCAGATGGCCGACATGGGCTTCATGCCCCAGGTCACCGCGCTCCTGGACCAGGTCCGCCCCGAGGGCCAGCGGATGCTGTTCTCCGCCACCCTCGACCGTAACGTCGACCTCCTGGTCCGCCGCTATCTCGTCGACCCGGTCGTCCACTCCGTCGACCCGTCCGCGGGTGCGGTCAGCACGATGGAGCACCACGTGCTGCACGTCCACGGCGCGGACAAGCACTGGACGACGACGCAGATCGCGGCACGCGAAGGCCGGGTGATCATGTTCCTGGACACCAAGCACGCCGTCGACCGGTTGACGCAGGACCTGCTGAACAGCGGGGTGCGGGCTGCCGCCCTGCACGGCGGCAAGTCACAGCCGCAGCGCACCCGCACCCTGACCCAGTTCAAGACCGGGCACGTCACCGTGCTCGTGGCCACGAACGTCGCAGCCCGAGGCATCCACGTCGACAACCTCGACCTCGTCGTCAACGTCGACCCGCCGACCGACCACAAGGACTACCTGCACCGCGGTGGCCGCACCGCGCGCGCCGGCGAGTCCGGCAGCGTCGTCACCCTGGTCACCCCCAACCAGCGCCGCGACATGACCCGCCTCATGATCGCCGCCGGCATCACGCCCCAGACCACTCAGGTCCGCTCCGGCGAGGAGGCACTCGGCCGGATCACCGGCGCCCGGACACCCTCCGGCATCCCGGTGACGATCACCGCGCCGGTCGCCGAGCGGCGTCAGCGCAGCACGTCTTCCTCACGCGGCCGACGCAGCACAGCCTCGGCCGCCCGGCGCAGGACCCGGCAGTCCTCGTTCGACCCGGCGGCGTGACAACTTCGTGTTCAGGTTCAGGAAACCGGCCCAGCTCTGCAGGAGGCACGTTTTGACGATGGTTCAGATGCAGCTTCGTTCGACGGGCGCCCCCGCCCTCGTGCTCAGGACGGTGGCCGACGCCATGGAAACCGCCGGACCGCAGGTCTGCGACGACATGACCGTCGAGGTAGCACTGTCCGTCATGGCGAGCGCCCGCACCGGGCACCTGCTCGTCTGCGACGACGACGGCGTGTGCACCGGACTCGTCACCCGGGCCCAGCTGGCCTCGGTCCGCGACACCTCCGTGTACACGGACCGGGTCCAGCTGCGGGACGTCCTCGTCGACCCGGGGCCGTTCGCCTCCCCCGTGACCACGATGGCCGAAGCCGAGCACGCGATGCGCTACCGCAGCCTCGATGCCCTGCCCGTGGTCGACGAACACGGCAACGCCCTGGGCATCCTCGCCCTGGCCCGCTGACCGCCTCGACCGCGGCAGAACCATCCCCTCGTCCTTCTCCCTGTGAGGCAAAATGCGCTGTGTCATCGCCCGCTTCCCCTTCGACCTCACCAAGAGCGGCGTCCTGGAATCGATGAAGGGCGTCAAGCCCGAAGAAGTCATCGGGGCGTCCGTGACCATCGGTCGTCGCACCTACCCCGTCAAGCAGGTCGGGCAGGTCGTCACCCGCCAGGACCGCCGCGACTTCAGCGCCGACGAGGTCCTGCGGGCCATGTCCCAGCTCGGCTTCACCTGCCGCGACCTCTCACGACCTGCCGCACCCGAGCGCATTCTCAGCCCGTTGCAAAAGGCCTCCGCCATGCTCGGGGCCCCCTCGGCAGTCTGACCGACGGGCAGGCGTGAGCCGCCGTCGCAATCTGAACTGGCGGCCACCCCGCGCAGGTCGAGTTTTTCAAGTTTGTCGAAATCAGTGATCGATTCCGAAGACCGGGAACAGCAGGCGGCCGTCAGCCGCCTGCTGCTGTACTACCTCAACGCGCCCATCGCTGAGGACTGCCGTCTGCTCGGGGCCCTGCCCGCCCCAGGCGCTGTCCGGATCGCGGTCCATGCCCGGAGACGACGAGGACGGCTCGACCTTCCTGTACGAGATCCCCAGCGACACCGTCGCGCCCTACTACATCCCCGGCATCCTTCGCACCGTCCTGGCCGGCACCCAGCTCTACAGCAGCAGCGACATCAGCGAAGCCATGGGGATGACCGTCATCCGCCTCCGTCCCGCGGAACTCACCCCGGACCCAGAACCCGAACACGGCCAGGCACTCACCGTCCTGCGCGCCCTGTCGAACCCCGATGACGAGGAGACCCCCTTCCTGATCGGGTTTCTGCTCCTGGGCCACAGTCTGTTGCGCCTGTACGTGCAGCGTCCTGATCTCCCCGGCATCATCGGTGTTGACACCCGCCTCACGGGTACGCCCACCGCGCTGATCGCCTCTCTGCCGAGCCTCATCAGAGAAAAGCAGCACCAGTGCCCGTCTCTCGACGACCCGCACTGCGATCTCCTCGTGGACCTGACCGACTGGTAACACATCCAAGCGCGCCTGACCGTTGACGTCTCCTGCCAGGACCAGCCGTGCAGCCACGCACAGTCAGACCATGTGGATGGGCTCGGTGGCCGACGGGGTGAGGGTCGGTGACACTCGCTCGACGCTGCGGCAGTAGGGCAGGCCGTCGAGCGGCCTGCCAGCGAGGAAACGGGTGATCAAGTCCGCGGTCTCCGCGGTCCGCTCCAGGATGAGCATGTGGTCGGCGTCGCGGATCTCGGCGTACCAGCTGTCGGCACACGCCGCTGCCATCTGGCGGCACAGCTCCGGAGTGGTGAACGAGTCGTGTTCGCCGGTCACGGTCAGGACCGGGGCACGAGGCGGCTGGCTGGTGTCGAGGGCCTGGTGGGTGAGCAGGCGCAGGGTGTTGGTGTACATCTGGTGCGCCTCCGCCTCGGAGAGGTTGGCGATGCGGCGCAGCAGCAGTGTTCGGACGCGGGTGCCGTTGGGGATGTCCGCGAGGCGCTCTGGAGTCATGAGGAGGTCGACCGTGGCGTGCGCGTACGTCTCCATGTGTCCGGCGGCCAGGTACTTCAGAGTGCGTCGCATCGACGCCTGCGCGTGGTCGGGGATGGCCGTCATCGTGCCGACCAGGACCATGCGCCCGACCCGGTCGGGGTGACGCCGGGCGATCTCGTAGGCGATGGCGCTTCCGTAGGAGCCGGCCAGCACATTGACCAGCCGGGCGCCGCACTCGTCGAGCATGTGACAGACGGCGTCGGCAAGGAAGTCGACGCCATAGGTCTCGGGCAGCGGGTCGGCGGCTCCCCAGCCGGGCGGGTCGACGGTGAACACGTCCATGCTCTTGAGGAACACGTCCTCGCAGCGTCCCCACGATTCCTTGCGCTGGAACGCCCCACCGATGAGCAGCACGGGCGGGAAGCACGGCGCGGAGGCGCGGACCGTACGTGATTCGCAGGAGAAGCCTTGCCAACGATGTGTCCGCACGAGCGCCTCGCCCGGTGGCGAAGCAGTCTCGGCCGGGTGAGGCGTCTTGAGTGGCGTGCCGGGGTGAATCACGCGAGGTGAACGATCTTCCGGGTCTGGAGTCACGACCCCCGCGATCTGCCCCGATTCAGGCCGGCAAGCGGTGGGTCGTGGAACGAACGCACTCGTGGATGAACAGCTCGGCAGGCTACGACGCTGTACCGAAACCACTGCACACTGCACAGCACCAAACGGCCATCCCCCTGGGACAGAACCCGCGTGTCCGCGCGAGGCGCAATCTCCTGCCCTCCGCAGCAGACCCGTGGCGGCGTGGCACCGCCACACCCGCCCCTTTCGCCGCCGCGCCCTCGCGGTGGTGGCGCCGATGACCGCCGCCCACGCGATCCCCCGCTGAGCCCGGGAGCGCCACGAGCCCTGGGCGCCGTACCCCGTCGTCGGTCGGGGACGGAGCTATGCCGCTCTTCCCTGCCGGTACGGTGAGCCGCGCACACCCGGTACGTGCGGCCGGACGCATCAGGACGAGTACAACGGGGGTTTCATGATTCGGTCGCTCCTACGAGGTCGCCGGGCGGCCTCGGGCCTGCCGGTCCCCGACGCGTGCACGCCCGGCCGGCACGCCCTCGCCACCCGACACCTGCTGTTCTACACCCCGATGACCAAGCTCGACGCGTTGGCGGCCATCGCCGCGGGCGCGGACCCCGCTGCCCAGCGCTGGCAGGGCAACCAGATGGACCAGGTCGTACGGGACGCCGACACCAGACGGGCTCTGCTGCGCATGGGCCCCGGAGCCACCCCCCGTTGGTTCATCCGGTCCAACCCCGAGCTGGCCGAGCCCTTCGAACCCAGCCCCGAGATGCCCGAGTTCATGGTCGGTATACGCCGTGACACAGGGCGCTACGCCGCGTACCTCGAACTCCACCACGACAGGGGTGAGATCGGCGGCATTCTCGCCCCCGACGATCGAGGTCAGGGCCTCGGCGCCGAACTGTTCCTGGCGGGCGCGGGGTTCGCCCATGCCCACGCCGGTCTGGCGACGGTACGGGCGGGCGCGGCGACGGCGAACCTCGCGTGCCGTCGCGCGCTGGAACGCGCCGGCTTCGCCCCGGCCCCCGGTCCTGACCGCCACACTCTGCCGGACGGCCGTGAGCTGGACACCGTCTGGTACCGGCACGACGACGCCGCATCCGCGTGCGCGATGCCTTGATGCAGGACTTGAGGCAGGAGTGGAGCGGCAGAGGAGCGAGTCAGCCGGACGGCGACCCCGTGCTCGCGCCCCGGCGATGGCGAACCAGGTCAACACGATGGAGCGATCCCGGATGCCCAGCCGGTTCTGGGGCACGGCGACCGCGGTGGCGCGAGGTGCTCGGCGAGCAGCGCGGGCGTCGGCCTCCCGGCCCCGGATCTCCTTGGTCATCTCCACCCCCCTCACCTCGGCCTTGAGCACCTGGCGGACGCGGGCGGTCACGGTCTGGTCGAGAACCAGACGGTGGTCGGTGTGGCCGGTGACGACCACACCGCACAGACGGCGGTCGAGGGTTCAGGGCGCAGTGAAGGTGCCTTTTGCATCCACCCGCTGCACGCCCGCCGCGTATCTCCCTGACCTCGTGAAGCGGACGCCTGACCTCGTGAAGCGGACGCCTGACACCGTCGTCGTGCACCACGGCATGAGGTGCACGGCATCGGGTGCGCTCAGGGGCCGGCCGGCCTCCCGGCCGCGGTGCGGTCCGGGCTCCTGCCTCCAGCGTGCCTGCCGGTCGTCCTGACGCACCGCATGCGCTCCACCCGGCATCGTCCTGTCCGCCGCGGAATTCATCGGTGGTGGCGATGCCGGGTGGGTCCTCACGTCGCCCGGATCGCGTCCGCAGGGGCAGCGCGCAGGGCCTGGCGGGTGGGGAGTTCGATCGTGAGGAAGGCCGTCGTCACGATCGTCGCCGCGACGGCGGGGAGCAACCAGGCCGGGCCTGCCGGCCAGGGCCGGTCGAGGAAGCCCTGGCCGAGGAGGGCGAGGGGGAGGGCGGAGAGGAGCAGGCCGGAGACGAGTGCCGCCGCGGCGATCACGGCCGCCTCGCGTCGCATCATCGCCCGGATCTGCCGCGGCGTCGTGCCGACCAGCCTCAGGGCGGCGATCTCGGTCCGGCGCTGGGCCGTGGCCGCGACCAGCTTGTTGGCGATGCTGAGGAGGAGGTAGCCGAGGAGTACGACGATCGTCGCGAGGTTGATCCACACCTCGGGCGGGGTGTCCCGCTTGCCGCCGGAGGCCGTTTCGGACGTGTTCTCCAGGGCCAGGCCCGGGCGTGACGCCGTCAGATCGGCCAGTGCGCGTGTCGCCGTCGCCGTGCCGTCGGTGCGGACGAGGAGGCTCTGGGTGAGGCCGGAAGTGGTGTGACCGGCCATGAGGTCCCCGGAGACGATCAGTGAGCCGAAGCCGAGGCCCCGGTCGTACACGGCCGCCACCCGCGCCTCTGTCCGTGTGCCGTCGCCGAGGACCAGCCGGATCCGCCGGCCGAGTCCGGCGTCCCGCGAACCGGCGACCTCGCTGCTCACGGCGACCGTGGCGCCTCTCAGACCGGCCAGATCACCCTCGCGCACCCCGAGGTCGAGGACCCCGCCCGCGTCCGGTGTGGCGATCAGCGCCGGTACCGACTCCACATCCGGTTCGCCGAACATCTCGTACGGCCAGACGACGGTCGTCGAGCCGACGGGCGCCGCGGACCGCACTCCGGGCAGCTTGCGTACGGCGTCCCGCGTGCTGGCCGGCAGGCCGCCGAGGGCCGGTGCGCTCAGCCGGTACTGGGCGAGCGTGCCGGTGCGGGTGTCCTGCGCGGTCGCCGCGAGGACGGTGGTCTGCGCGAGGGCGTAGGTCAGGACGAACACGACGGCCATCGCCAGCGGGCTGACCACGGCGGCGACCCGCAGTGCGTACGCCCGTACGTTGGCGAGGGCGAGCCAGGTCGGCGCGGGCGCCGTGGGCCGCAGCCGGCGTACGGCGGCCGCCCCGACCGTGCGGACCAGGGCCGGGCCGCACAGAGCCAGGCCGATCGCGGCGACGATCCCGGCGATGGAGGTGGCCGACGCGCCGATCACCGTGCGGGTCAGCAGCGGGGTGACGGACAGCGCGCACGCGGCGGCGATCAGCAGAGCCCCGGTGAGGGTACGGCCCTTGGAGGGCTTGCGCGGTTCGCTGCGGGACTCCGCGACGGCCTCCGTCGCAGGCATGCGGGAGGTGCGCCAGGCCGCGCCCCGGGCGGAGACCTGCACGGTCAGCGCGAGCAGGAGGACGGTGGTGGCGGCGGGCAACGGACCGACCGTCAGCGGAAGTTCGGGGGGCAGGACGCCTCGGTCGGCGAGCATGTCATGGAAGCGGCCCGCCAGGAGGTAGCCGAGGGCCACTCCGGGGGCCAGGGCCACGGCCGCCACCACGGAGGACTGCGCGGCGGCCAGCCGGCGGATCTGCCGCGGGGTCGCCCCGACCGCCCGCATCAGCGCCAGGTCGCGGCGCTGCCCGGCGATCGACACACCCAGCGCGCCCGCCGTGACGAACCCGGTGATCAGCAGCACGATCCCGCCGAGCGAACCGGCGAGCAGGATCAGCAGCGAGCGGGCCGTGCCGACGCCCGGCGCCACACTCTCGCCGATGTCCGCACCGGTGCGGACGGTCAGCCCGGTACCGGCCAGCCGGTCGCGCACCGCGTCGGCGACCCGCTCGCCGGTTCCGGGCACGGTGCGCAGGCCGATCAGGTCGTAGCGGTGCGCGCCGTCGCGGCCGGCGAGGCGTAGGGCCGTGGCGTCGGCGAAGTACACGCCGGCGTCCGGTGCGTCGACCACGGCGGCGACGCGATAGGGCACAGCGGGGCGGCCGCCCGCCACGACCTGGACCCGGTCGCCGGTGCGCAGACCGGTCGCGGCGGGGACGGCGATCTCGTCCGCGCCGGCCGGCGCGCGGCCGGTGACGCGCGGGCGGTCCAGCAGTTGGGTGGAGGACCAGCCGTGTCCGGCCGCCGCGGGGTCGTCGGCGGTCGCTACGACGGCTCCCCCTGCGTCGACCAGCGCGGCCGGGAAGCCGAGGTCGCCGACCACGGCCGTCACCCCGGGCAGGCTTGAGAGCCGGTCGGTCAGCGACGACGGGATGCGGGCGCGCTCGGGCAGGGCGAGCGGCATGTCGCCGTCCGGGTGGTACTCCTGGTCGGCCGCGACGACGATGTCCGCGCCGCCGAGGCGGCCCGGCGGCAGCTGTGAGCGCAGCCCGGACTCGGCCAGCACACCGGTGCCGGTGATCAGGGCGGCCCCGCCGAGTACCGCGCACACCACGGCGAGCAGCGCGGAGATCCGGTGTGCGGCCATACGCAGGGCGATCGGGAAGAGAGGGAGGTTGGAAGGGGTGCGGAAGTGCTCGGACATGGGTCAGCGCTCTCCCAACGCGACGAGCCGCTCGGCCAGTTGCGGCGCGGTGGGGTGGTCGAGGGCCTCGACGACCCGGCCGTCGGCCATCACCAACGCCTGGTGGGCGCGGGCCGCGGCGGCCGGGTCGTGGGTCACCATCACCACCGTCTGGCCCAGTTCGTCGACCAGGGCGCGCAGCAGCTCCAGCACCTCGTGCGCGCTGCGCAGATCGAGCGCTCCGGTCGGCTCGTCGGCGAACACGACGGCCGGACGGGCCGCCAACGCCCGCACCACAGCAACGCGTTGCTGCTGTCCGCCGGAGAGTTCGGCGGGGCGTCGGCCGAGCCGGCCGGCAAGGCCGACGCGCTCCACCAGCGCCGCGATCCACTCCCGGTCGGGGGCTCGGCCGGCGAGCCGCAGCGGCAGCGTGATGTTGTCCTCGATGGTGAGGGACGGGATCAGGTTGTAGGCCTGGAACACGAACCCGACGCGCTCGCGCCGCAGTTCGGTACGGCGGGTCTCGCTCAGACCGGCGATCTCGTGGCCGTCGATGCGGACACTGCCCGAGGTCGGCGAGTCCAGCCCGGCCGCGCAGTGCATCAGAGTGCTCTTGCCGGAACCCGAGGGGCCCATCACGGCCAGGAAGGTGCCGGGCCGGACCGTCAGAGACACCTCGTCGAGGGCCTTCACATCGCCCGGGTAGGTCTTGGTGAGGCGCTCCAGCGCGATGGCGGGGGCGGGGGCGGGCGCGGTGGCCCGTACGGCACTCGTCGCGAGGTTCACCGGCGGCCGCCCTTCAGACGGCGGACGAGAAGGGCGGTGGCCGCGAGGGCGGTGACCGCGCCGCTGGCGAGGTTCACGGCGACACCGACGGCGGCGTAGGAGGCGACCATGTTGGCGACCGCGCTGATCACCAGGACCAGCCACAGCAGGACGCGGGTGACCTCGCCCCGGGTGACGGCCGGGGCGGGGGCATCGTGGTGCGCGTCGTGGACGCTCAGTCGGTAGGGGTCGGTGGTCGCCATCGCGGGCTCCTTCGGCGGGGACGGGGCTGATGTCTCGGCCGGCGTCCCGGCTGATGTCTGCGACGCTACGGACCGCGACCCCCCTCGGCCGATCCCACCAGCCGCCGGATCGGTGGTACAGCCTGCTGTACCTCATGGCGAAGCGGGCCTGCCCCTAAGGTCGTTGGCACACATCAGGAGCGGAGTGAGCATGACGACGACCGACCCCACCGGCACCTCGGACCCCGCGGACACCGCTGACGCCGGCCCCACCGCCGAGCGTCCGCGGGAGATCGTCGTCCAGGCACTGCGGATCTCCGGTGCCGCGCTCGGGCAGCTCGTCGGCGGGCTCGGGACGGCGGCGATGGCGCTGGGCGTGCTGGTGCTGGCGGCCGTCGCCGCGGTGACCGCGCCGGCCGGGGTGGGCCTGCTGCTGGTGCCGGCCGTAGTCCGGGCCCTGCACGCCCTGGCCGACCGGGAACGGGAGCGGCTGGCCCGCTGGGGGCCCGAGATCGTCGCCCCCACTCCGTCGTCGGCCGCGCCACGGGCCGCTCTCGTCGACCCCACCACCCGGCGCGAGCTGCGCTGGGCACTGCGCCACGGCAGCCTCGGGTTCCTGCTGGGGCTGCTCGGGGTGTGGCTGCCGCTGGCCGCGTTCCGGGACACCCTCTACCCTCTGGTGTGGCCGTTCATGCCGCCGGACACCAGCAGCACGTCCTTCGGCTTCGGCGTGGCGCACACCTGGACACAGGCGCTGGCGGTGAGCCTGGTCGGCGTCGGCTGGATCGCCGTCATCCTGGGTCTGACACCCGGTATGGCCCGCCTCCAGGCCCACCCCGCACGGAAGCTGCTGGCGGCCGGCCCGGACACCGACCTGTCCCTGCGGGTGGCCGAACTGACCGCGACCCGGGCCGCCGCGCTCGACGCCCACGCCAGTGAACTCCGCCGCATCGAGCGGTCGTTGCACGACGGGACGCAGAACCGGATCGTCACGGTGACGGTCCTGCTCGGCGCCGCCCGGCGGATGGCCGCCCGGGATCCGGAGCGCGCCGACGAACTCCTCGAACGCGCCCAGAGCGCCGCCGAGCAGGCTCTGGCCGAACTGCGCGCGGTCTCCCGCTCGATCCTCCCGCCGGTGCTGTCCGACCGGGGGCTGGCGGGGGCGCTGTCGGGCCTGGCGGCCGAGTGCGCGGTGCCGTGCCGGACGGATGTGGAGGCACCGCAGCGGTGCGCGGCATCCGTGGAGGCCACGGCGTACTTCGTGGTCGCGGAGGCGCTGACGAACATCGCCAAGCACAGCGGGGCGAGTGGTGCGGCGGTCACCGTGCGGGCGCGGGGCGGGCGGCTGCATCTGCGGATCGAGGACGACGGGCGGGGCGGCGCCGACGAGGAGGGCGGTTCCGGGCTGACCGGCATCCGCCGCAGAGTGGCGGCCCATGACGGTACGCTCCGCGTGACCAGCCCGGCGGGCGGGCCGACGGTACTAGATGTGGACCTGCCCTGTGGCACGTGACGCACCGGAAAACCGCGCGCCGGTCCACCGAACCGCCCTGTACAACAGATGAGTTGATTACCGACATGCGCATAGTGATGGCCGAGGACGACCCGTTGCTGCGCGAGGGGCTCGCCCTGCTGCTGGGTGCCGAGGGTCTCGACGTGGTGGCGAAGACCGGGACGGCCGAAGAGGCCCTGGACGCCATCGAGGAGCACAAGCCCGACGTCGCGATCCTCGACGTACGGATGCCGCCCACGCACACCGACGAGGGCATCCGCGCGGCCGTTCAGGCCCGGCGCCGCCGCCCCGACCTCGCTGTGCTCGTCCTGTCCGCCTACGTCGAGCAGAGCTTCGCCACCGACCTGCTCACCGGCGGGGTGGACGGACTCGGCTACCTGCTCAAAGAACGCGTCGGCCGGGTCGAGGAGTTCCTCGACGCGCTGCACCGGGTGGCGTCAGGCGGTACCGCCATCGACCCCGAAGTCGTCGCCCAGCTGTTCACCCGCTCCCACCAGGACACCCGCCTGGAACGGCTCAGCCCCCGCGAACGGGACGTCCTCGCCCTGATGGCCGAAGGTTTCGGCAACAGCGCGATCGCGGAGCGCCTCGTGGTCACGGACGGCGCGGTCCACAAGCACATCCGCAGCATCTTCGCCAAACTCGACCTGTCCCCGGCCGACCAGGTGGACCGCCGGGTGGCGGCGGTCCTGCACTACCTGCAGGACGCGCGGCGACGGGGGTAGTACGGGGACGGGACGGGATGGGATGGGTACAGCCTGCTGTACCCGGGGTTGGGGTGTGCGCGGCAATGATCGGAGAGCTCGGCGCTGGTGTGCTTGCGGCATCGCAAAGGGCGGCGCTCGAAGGCCGCTCAGCCGCTGCCGAGCCGCCGCTCGGCCTCCCGGGAAGGGACACCCCGGTGACGCTCACCAACCACCCCCAGCAGGCCTCGGCACCACACCACGCGGCCATCCGTCGCCGGCCGCTCACCTGGTTCTTCGCGCTGGCCCTGGGGCTGAGCTGGCTGGCCTGGACGCCGTACATCCTCTCCGAGAACGGTGTCGGCCTGTGGCATTGGACCTTCCCGGGCGGCGCGCTCGGCAGTCAGCTGCTCGGCGTCCTGCCCGGTGCCTACCTCGGCCCGATCGGTTCGGCGCTGCTGGTCACCACCATCACCGAGGGGCGCGCTGGACTGCGGGCGTGGCGGGGCCGGATGACGAAGCTGAGGGTGAGCCGGCGCTGGTTCCTGGTCGTGGCGCTCTCGGTACCGGCCGCGCTGACGCTCACCAGCGCCGCGCTGACCGCCCAGAACCCGGTGATGCCGTCGGCCGCCGTGCTCGCCGCGTACGTTCCCGGCCTGGTCTTGCAGATGATCACCACGGGCCTGGCCGAGGAGCCGGGGTGGCGCGAGTACGCGATGCCGCACATGCAGCGCCGCTTCGGTTCGCTGGTCGCCACCCTGGTCGTGGGTGTGCTGTGGGGCTCCTGGCACCTGCCGCTGTTCCTCACCGAGTGGGGCGGCGGCCCGGACGTCGATCCCTCCCGCCCCCTCGCCTTCATGGGCACGACGCTCGCGTTCAGCTTCGTGATGACCTGGGTGTTCAACCGCTCCCGCGAGAGCATGCCGCTGGTCATGCTGCTGCACACCAGCGTGAACAACTTCTTCTCCGTCGCGTGGTCGGACATGTTCCCGTCGGCGGAGATCGAGACCACGACCTACGCCTTCCTGATCGCGTCGACGCTGGCGGCGGCGGTGATCCTGCTGGCGACCCGGGGACGGCTGGGCCTGCGCTGACCCGACACCACGCCGCCCGACATCCCCAGTCGATCTTGCGGCGGCGGTTAAGGGTCATCGCTGACTCCTCCTTGGCGCGCCGACGCCCGCGCCGAAGCGAGGCGAGTCCGAGTGATCGTGCGTGATCGGACAACTATCTCCGCCTGCGGGGCGTGGGTACCTGCCCCTGTGCCCGGGGGGTCTGGCGTGCGCGGCACCTCGCCCAGCATCATGCACATGCCAATCGTGCCGGTCTTCCCCCGCAGTGAAGACGAGGCTGAACAGGACGAGCACGTCGCGCCTTTGGTGAGCCTCGCCCCGCCACGGCGAGGTCCGCCCGTGCCCTGCACCCGCAGGGCTCGTTTGCAGAGCATGAAGAAGATCATTTCGGCCGCCGCGCTCACCGCCGCCGCCGTCGCCCTGGCCACCCCGGCCGCCCACGCCGCGCCCATCTCCACCCAGAACAGCTTGGTCAGCTCGGCCACTCGCGCCGATGGCCCGGTCGGACCCGGCCTCAGCGAGCTCGTGGCAATCGCGGAAGGCATCCTGAGGAGTTACGGAATCACCGGCTAGGCCGTCTGGCTTCATCGACATCGGCGCCCCGCTGTCGGCATTCGTCGTCGGGGCGTCGAGTGTTGACGCGTCAGGGTCTCGGGCACTCCTGGCGAGCGAGGCGTCACCGAGCCGTACCACGATGGCGGTGCTGTTCTTTGTGGGGTGGCAGGCGGGCATGCCGACTGCGGTTGCAACGCGGGCTGCCGGCGATCGGTGGCGGTGCCAGCCCGAGGGCTGCACGGGCTGCCGGCGGGCGGTGGCGGTGCCGGCCATGCCGATGGCGGCGGGCGGGGGGGCGACGGCTCAGAACCCGGCGGCCGCGGTGTCCGGTGTGTCGTAGCTCAGGAGGCTGTCGATCTGGTCGTGCATCAGCCAACTTCCTCCGGAAGTAGGGCAATCGCTGCCTTCGAGGAGGTGGGCATGCCAAAATCGTGTGCTGCAGGATTGGGGAAGACAGTGGGAGGGGGACCCGCATGTCCTTGCAAAAGGGCGCCAACGTGCCGGTGACCAGTGCCGGGGTCCGGGTGGAGCTGGGTTGGAGTGGAGGTCCCGGAGCCCCCGATGTTGATGTGTCAGCCCTGTTGCTGACGGCGACCGGCAGGGTGCGCTCGGACGACGACTTCGTGTTCTACAACCAGCCTGTGCATCGCAGTGGTGCTGTCCGTCGGGAGGGCAGGCGCCAGGACGGCACGGGTGTGCGCGAGACCATCGGGGTGTCACTGGCCTCGATCGAGCAGGAGATCGCAACCGTGGTAGTCGCGGCTTCCACTGACGGCACGTTCGGTCAGGTGTCCGGCCTGTTCGTGCGCGTACTGGACGCGGCGAGCGGAACCGAGACGGCGCGGTTCGACGCCACGGGTGCCACGTCGGAGACGGCGTTCGTGCTCGGAGAGCTGTATCGGCGCAACGGCGCGTGGAAGTTCCGGGCGGTGGGCCAGGGATACGCCTCCGGCCTGGCGGGGCTTGCCACCGACTTCGGTATCACCGTCGATGAGCCCGCCACGCCTCCGCCTCTGCACCAGCCCTCGCCTGCGCCGCAGCCCCCTGCGCCTGCGCCGGTCCGGCCCGCGCCTCAGGCTCCGCCGGCTGCGCCTGTTCAGCCGGTACGCCTGTCGAAGATCACGCTGACGAAGGCCGCCCCCGCGGTGTCGCTGACCAAGCAGGGTGCCACCTCAGGAGGCATGCGGGTCAATCTCTCCTGGAACGCCCCGAAGCCCCCGCGTGGCTGGATGAACAAGGGGAAGGGCGCCGTCCGGCTGGAGGACGTCGACCTGGACCTCTCCTGTCTTTGGGAGTTGCGGAACGGAGCGAAAGGGATCGTCCACCCCATCAACAACCAGTTCGGCTCGTTCGACCAGCCGCCGTACATCCAACTGGACCAGGACGACAGGACCGGTGGGAGTGAGGACGGCGAAAACCTCATGATCAACCTTGATCACGCAGCCGAGATCAAGCGCATCCTGGTGTTCGTGAGCATCTACTCCGGAGCGTCCAGCTTCGCGGGCCTGCAGGGGGTCGCCACGCTGTATCCGCCCGCAGGTCCGCCGATCGAGATGCGGCTGGACGAGTGCACCGTTCCCTCGCCGGTCGCCGCGATCGCGCTGATCGAGAACGTGGGCGGCGAACTGATCGTCCGGCGAGAGGCGAAGTACCTCCTGGTGCCGCCCGGTTCCGGCAAGCAAGATACGGTGGATGCCGAGTACGGCTGGGGGATGACCTGGCACGCGGCCAGTAAGGACTAGGCCAACCCGATGGGCGGCGGGGCTGGTCCGCTCACGGTGCGGACCGACCAGCAAGCTCCACCTGCTGTCTGACGACCGGGCCCGCCCGTTGACCCGGCAGACCTTGCCCGGACGAACGGGGCGACAGCGCCATGTTCATGCTCGGTAGATGGGCGCCACGTCCTGGACTCGGATCCTGGACGCGGTCCCACTCGGTCCGACCGACGACGCCACCGCAGTGCCCGCCGCCCAGCTACGCGAAGTCATCGAGCGGCTTGTCGCGGCAGGTCAGTGGTCGCCGGGCGAGCCGGACATCGTGATCGTGACCGACGCCGGCTACGACATCACCCGCCTGGCCTGGGTGCTTCGGGACCTGCTCGTCGAACTGGCCGGCCGTGTCCGGACGACCACCCGGTGCGCCGAACAGGCAGCGGGAGACCCCGCTACGACGTGGGCAGGTCAGCCGGACTGCGAACATACGTCCTTCGGGGTCGCGGCGGTCCGGGCGTAGACGTCCACATCGGCGTCCGTGATGACGTCGGACCGGTAGGTCAGGTCGTCGAAGAACCGCGATCACCGGGCAGTTCACCCTGCCCGGCCAGGCTCCGGATCGATGTCTGTACGTCGAGGCGGTCCGTGGACAACCTCACGTCGTGAAGGGGCTCGACGATGTGCTGCCGCCGACGCGGCCGTCCGCTTTCCTCAGCGGGTCGCCTCCACGCGCCCGGGAATCACTCCCTCGGCCGCCCGGGTCGGCTCTACCGGCTTTTCGTCTTCCCCTCGGCGCACACGAGCGCGTCGCGTACCAGCGCGAAGGCGCCGGGGCACGATGCTGGTCCACCATGTCCGTTGATCCACATCGATAGCGGGTAGACGGGGTGGCATGGCTGAAGCGGTAGAGGCTGGGCTGTGGGGGTTGGCGGCGGGTTCGGCGCTGCTGCTCGGTGCTGCGCTGGGGTACGGGTTGCGCGTGCCGCAGAAGGTGATCGCGACCGTGATGGCCTTCGGGGCCGGGGTGCTGATCTCGGCGGTCTCCTTCGAGCTGGTCGGGGAGGCGTACGACCAGGCAGGGCTCGCTCCCGCAGCCGTCGGCACCCTCATCGGCGCCCTGGCCTACACCGCTGGGAACGTGTGGCTGGCCCGCCGGGGCGCCCGGCACCGCAAGCGCTCCGGTCACGAGCATGCAGAAGCGCAGCCCTCGGAGACTCAGCAGGGCGGGTCCGGGATGGCGCTCGCGCTCGGCGCGTTGCTCGACGGCGTGCCGGAGTCGGCGGTCATCGGCGTCAGCCTGCTCGACGGGGGCGCGGTCAGTCTGGTGACCGTGGCCGCGGTGTTCATCAGCAACGTGCCTGAGGGGCTGTCCAGTTCGGCGGGGATGAAGAAAGCCGGCCGTACCAAGGGGTATGTCTTCGGTGTCTGGGCGGCGATCGCCGCCGCGAGTACCGTGTCGGCTGTCCTTGGCTACACGGTGGTCGGTTCCTTCTCCCCGGCCGTCATCGCCGCAGTGACCGCGGTGGCGGCGGGGGCGATCCTCGCCATGATCGCCGACACGATGATCCCCGAGGCATTCGAGGACGCTCACCTGGCCATCGGGCTGATCACCGTGTGCGGTTTCCTGGTCTCCTTCGCCCTCTCTCACACCTGACCGCTCGGCTGCGCTGACCCCCTCGGTGCCGCACCGAGCACGCTGGTCGCAAGGTCGTGCGCCGCGGCGGCAACCGGATCATCGAGCAGTTCGACGCCGCGCTGCTGGGCAAGCTGGTGAAGGACAAAGCCGCTGCGGTGCCGCAAGCTGCCCATCGACCCCACGGTGATCGAGGCCGGCATCGACCACCCCACCCGATGCCCAGGGGGCCACCAAAGAAGCAGGGGTCGGCCCAGGTGCGCGCAGTCCCGCGGCCCATACCGGCACGCCGGGGAGCTGAAGCGGTCGGGGAAGGAAGGAGATGCCGTCGACGGTGATGTGCCGGCCGTGGTGGTGCACCGGCTGGCCGGACCACGCGGCGGTGAGGATCTCCAGTGACTCGTCGAGCATCTGGCCTCGCCCGCCGGTCGTCGGTCTCCTCGCCGGTTGCGCTCAGCTCGCCGGCGAAGCGGTCGCTGCCGAGTCCGACGCCGAGCGTGAGGCGTCCGCCGCTGAGCCGGTCCAATGCCGCGGTGTCCTTGGCGACTTGGCCGGTCGGCGGCGTGCGAGGGGGGTGACCATGGGGCCGAACCGGAGGCGTTCGGTGGCGGTGGCGATCGCAGCCAGCGTGATCCACGGGTCGGCCACCTGCCGTACCGGTGCCCGCCGGCGCAGGTGGTCCCATACGAACACGTCGTCCCACCCGGCCTCCTCCGCCTCGGCGGCCAGCCGGGCGACCGCCATCGAGTCGGCGAGATCGTCGAAGAGCGGCAGCCAGAGGGCGGAACGCGCGCGGGTCATCGTTGCCCCCTTTCCGTGTGCTGGAGCAGTGCCGGGACGAACGTGTCCCACAGCGGCCTCGGCAGGTCGTGTCCGGCCCCTTTCAGGACCAGCAGTTCGGCTCCGGGAATCGCGTCGTGCAGCGCATGTCCGTGGGGGAGGGGACAGACCGGATCGTGGTCGCCGTGTACCACGAGAGTCGGCGCCTTGATGGCGGCGAAGTCGCGGGACGATCCCGCGAAGGACATCGTGTAGTGGTTGACGAGGGTGGCCGCGATGTCGCGGGTGCGAGCCACGTCCTGCTCGACCAGCACGCGCGTGGCGGTTTCGTCGAAGTAGGGCGAGCCGCCCGAGCACGCCTTCGCCGAGGCAACGACGAAGTCCACCACCGCGCCGGAGTCGGTGGGATCCGGGTTGTCGGGGATTGAGCTGGTGAGGTCGTCCGACGACGGTGGCAGTCCGTCCTCGCCCGTGGAGGTGGAGACAAAGGTCAGCGATTCCACCCGGTCGGGGTGGTCCACCCCGATGATGAGCCCGATGCCGCCTGACATGGACCGGCATGCAACGTGCGCGCGTTCGACACGCAGGGCGTCCAGGATGCCGAGCGCGTCCCCGGCCAGGTCGGTGAACGCGTAGCCGGGTCGGCCCGGCGGGTAGCTGGTGGATCTGCCGGTGTCTCGGTTGTCGTAGCGGATCACGAACCGGCCGCCGCGCGCGATTCGCTCGCACAGCTCGGTTTCCCACCACAGCATCGAGGCGCTCGCACCGTCGATCAGCAGGACGGCCGGGTTCGCCGAGTTCCCGAAGGTCTCGACGCACAGTTCGACATCGTTGATCTTGAAGAGCTTTTCGCCGTTCGAAAGGTGATTGGTCATGGGCACCACGCTAGGTTCCACGGCACATCAGGAAAAGTGATGATTATCGATCAACTTGATCGCCTATGGCGATTTGAAACAACACCCGTGAAGGCTGTCGGCCGGTGCCGGTCGACCGGCCGGGCGGACCGAAGCCGGTGCGAATCACCGAATAGACAGTGCGGTCGCGCCCGCACACGGGCAGGATCCGCCGGCGACGAACTGCGCGGCGACTGCGGGCCGTGAAGATCCCAGCGGCGACTGAGGGCCGGTTCGAGGTCGGCAGAGGGCATGGAGGCCTGGCAAAGCGCGTTGGGCGCGATCGTTCGCCCTTGAGCCGACCGGCGGATGGCGGCGGGCGCCGGACCCGGACCTCCGTCCGGGCAAGCGGCCAGCTCCGGGCCGTGACGCGTCGCGGCCGTCGAGTTCGTCCGATGTCACATCTGCCCGACCAGCTCTTGGGCGGCTTCACGGGCGATGTCGATGGCTCGGGCGGCGAGCGGCGACTGGGTGCGTCCGGTCGGCCAATACAGGTGCCACGTACTGGCGGGCGATGGTTGGAGCCGGTGGATACTGAGCCGGTCGTCGGACCAGGCGTCGGATCCGTGGAGGGCGAGTGCGGGCAGCACCGCCGAGCCGATGCCCGCCCGCGCCATGGACACGATGGATTCGTGGCCGGCGGTTCGGAACACGACGCGCGGCCTCGCGCCACCCCTGGCGAGGGTCCGCTCCAGCCATGTCTGGTGAGGGCTGGTCGGCCAGGCGACCATGGGAGCATTGTGGAGCAGCTTCACCGATACGGGCCCATCGGGGAACGTGCCGGCATGGGCCACCAAGAGGTACGGCTCGTCGAGCAACTCGACATGCTCGACGTCGCCTTCGAGCTGACCGTAGTGGAACAACAGGTCACGGTCTCCGATCCGCGGATCCTCAGGTTCCACCTCGGACAGTCTGATGTCGCAGCCAGGGTGCTCGCTGAGCAGCTGACGCACGACGGCCGGCAGGATCGTGTTGGTCGCGCCCTGGAAGGTGCCGATGTCGATCCGACCGTTGCCCGCCCTGAAGCGATCGACGGCGTCTGCCAACTCTCCCGCTTTCGTGAGCAGATCGCGACCGTGTGCCAGGACGACCTGGCCAAGAGGAGTGATCCGTACCCGCCTGGGGCCTCCAGGCCGATCGAAGACCGTGCCGCCGACGGCCTTCTCCAGTGCGGCGATCTGCTGGCTCACAGATGATTGCGTGTAACCGAGCCGCCCCGCCGCTCCCCCGAATGTTCCTTCGTCGGCGATGGCGGCCATGGTCCTCAGGTGGCGCAGCTCCACGTCGGTCATGACGTCGACCATAGCCATTGGCGATTATGCGTGTCGGCTTCAATCGCCCTTTCTTGCGGTTATACAGTCCGGCCGTCGGCCTCCTGGGCTCGGGAGCCTGCGGCAGTGGCCGGCGGGTCGGGACCTTGCCCTGTCCCGACCCGCCTCGCCGCGCTCAGCCGGGTGAGGAGGCGAGGCTTTCGGCGGTCTCCCGGACGGTCGGGTGGCGGTACAGCTCCCGCAGGCGGAGGGACGGCAGACCGCGGGCGCGCAGGGCGGCGCCGATGCGGACGGCGAACAGGGAGTTGCCGCCGAGTTCGAAGAAGTCGTCGTCCAGGCCGACGGGCCTGCCCAGTACGTTGCTCCAGATCTCCCGGAGGTGACCGGTGAGGTCGTCGTCGGTGGAGGACGTGGCGGGTTCTGTGCCCTGTGCCGGGACCTCCAGAGGCGTTGACGTCGGCGCCGGGAGTCGGGTGGTGTCGAGCTTTCCGTTGGCTGTGAGAGGGAGCGACTCCAGGGGGGTGACCGTGGTGGGGAGCATGTGGTCGGGCAGCAGGCCCGAGGCCCGGTTGCGGACCGTGGCCGGGGTGCCGCCCGTGAGGACCACGTACGCGTCGATCCTGGCGGTGGCCGCGTCGGCCGGGTCGTCGCGGTGGATCACTACGGCCGCCGACCGTACGTCGGGGTCCTCCAGCAGGACCGCGCGGATCTCGTCCAGTTCGATCCGGAAGCCGCGGATCTTGACCTGGCTGTCGATCCGCCCGAGGTGTTCGAGGCGTCCGTCGGGGCGCAGGCGTCCGAGGTCGCCGCTGCGGTACATCGTCCCGCCGGTGAACGGGTCCGCCACGAAGCGCCGGGCCGTCAGTCCCTCCTGACCGAGGTAGCCGAGGGCGACACCTGCGCCGCCGACGCAGATCTCCCCGGCCACGCCGGGCGGCAGCAGCCGTCCCGCCTCGTCGGTGACATACAGGTGCCAGCCGGGCAGCGCGGGCCCGACGGAACGGGTGGCGGTGAGGGCCAGGTGCCGGGTGAGGGTCTGGTGGGTGACGTGGACGGTCGTCTCGGTGATGCCGAACATGTTCACCAGCCGGCAGGCCGATTCGGGGTGCCGGTCGAACCAGGGCAGCAGCATGCGCGCGTCGAGCGGCTCGCCGCCGAACACGACCAGCCGTACGCCGACTTGGCTGTGGTCCACGTCCAGCAGCTGTGCGAACGCCGACGGGGTCTGGCTGAGCACGGTGACCTTCTCGGACACCAGCAGATCGCGGAACCTGTCGGGCTCACGGGAGAGGAAGTACGGGACGACGACCAGGCGCCCGCCGGTCAGCAGGCAGCCCCAGATCTCCCAGACGGAGAAGTCGAAGGCGCTGGAGTGGAACCAGGTCCACACGTCCTCGGCCCCGAATCCGTACTCGTCGCGGGTCGCGTCGATCAGGGCGATGACATTGCGGTGCGGCACCTCGACGCCCTTGGGACGGCCGGTGGAGCCGGAGGTGTAGATGACGTAGGCGGCGGCGTCCGGGGCGCCGCCGGGGAGCGGGGCCACGTCGCCGGAACCCGCTGCCCCTGCCGCCGCTGCCGCGTCGAGGAGTCCGTCCGGTGTGAGGGGCGCGCAGCCCGGTACGTCCGGGAAGTCGGGCAGACGCGTGATCACCACGCCCGTGCCCGCGTCCCGTGCGGTGTGGGCGACACGGTCCGCCGGGTAGGCCGGGTCGACGGGCACGTAGGCCGCGCCCGCCTTCAACACGGCGAGCAGGGCGATGACGAGTTCGGCCGTGCGTTCCAGGCAGACACCCACCCGGTCCCCGGGGTCGACGCCGTGCGCCCGCAGGCCGTGGGCCAGGAGGGCGGCCCGGTCGTCCAGTTCGCGATAGGTCAGGGCGGCGGCGCCGTCGGTCACGGCGATACGGTTCGGCGTCGCCTCCGCGATCCGTGCGAACGCCTCGGATACGCCGGTCGGGGTGCTGACCAAGGGGTGGGCCGGACGGCCGAGGGCCGCGACACGCTCGCGTTCTGCCTCGTCCAGCGGATCGATGCCGTCGACCGCTGTCAGGGGCGCGCTCAGGATGTGCTGGTGCGCGCGTACGAGGTGCCGGGTGAACTGCACGGCCATCTCCGTGGAGACATACGCGCCGACGTGGTCGCAGCGCAGCCGCCAGCCGTCGGCGTCCCTGAAGACCGACAGGGTGAGCGGGAACGGCGGTGCCAGGCAGGGCACATACGCGCCGGGCACCTCCGCCTCGTCGAAGAGCAGGCCGGCGAAGGCGGGACGGTCCGCGGGGGAGGGCTTCAGCTCACCGAGGGTGGGCGCCTGCTCGACGGTGAAGGAACCGTGGTCCGTGCCGATGACGGGCGTGCTCTCGGGGTCGTAGCGGCGCAGGGTGACGGCGAGGGCGGCGAGCCAGGTCGCCTCGTCGCCCCCGTCGGTGAGGGAGAAGAGGTGGGGCACGGTGGGGCCGTCGTCCCCCAGTCCCCACGCGGGCGGGGGTGCGACCGTGGGGGCGCCGGAGGGCGCCTCGGCGGTTCCGGATGCGACGGCCTCACCGGCCGCCAGCAGCCCCAGGGCCGTACGGTCCCACCGGTCGCGCGGGGCCACGACGATCAGATCGCAGGGCCCGTCGGCATAGCGCAGCAGGACCTTGCGCGGTGCCTCGGCCGGGCGGGCGAGTTCGGCGTGGCGGCGGCGCTCGGCGAGCGGGTGGGCGGCCGGCACGGGCACGTCCTCGGTCCACAGTCCCGGAGGTTGCGTAGGGCCCGGGGAACGGTCCGAGCGGACGCGCACCGCGTGGCAACGGGCGGCGGCGAGGTGGAGGGAGCCTGACACGGGGGTACTCCTTGTCGTTCTGGGGGTGCGGACGGCGTACGCGTGCTCAGCGGGCGCTGAATCCGCCGTCCACGGTCAGGACCGAGCCGGTGATCTGCCGGGACTCGTCCGAGGCGAGGAAGACCACCGCGGACGCGACGTCCTCGGGTTCGATCAGCGCGTTCATGGGCTGCGCCTCGACGAAGGTCTTCTCGTGCTCGTCCACCGGTACGTCGAGCGCCCTGGCGATCTCGGTGAGCATCCGGCCCTCGGCCCGCGCGTCGTCGCGTACCGAGCCGGGGCAGACCGCGTTCACCCGCACCTTCGTCGGCGCGTAGTCGAGGGCGGCGGCCTTGGTGAGGCCGACGACGGCGTGCTTGGCGGCGACGTACCCGGCGAAGTGGCGGTAGCCGACGAGTCCGGCGGTGGAGGCGACGTTGACGATGCTGCCGGCCCGCCGGGCGCTCATCGCCTTGCCGACCTCGCGGATCACCCGCCAGGCTCCGGAGAGGTCCACGTCGAGCATCAGGGACCACTCCTCCTCGTCGATCTCGTGCACCGGCTTGCCCGAGGGCGCCGCGATGCCCGCGTTGTTGACGGCGACGTCGATCCGGCCGAACCGGTCCTCGGCCCGGTTCACCGCCTCCCGCACGGCACGCAGGTCACGGATGTCGGCCACGGTGGTGAGGACGGCCGCGCCCGCCTCCCGGCACAGCGCGGCGGTGTGCTCCAGCTGCCCCGGTGTGCCCAACGGGTAGGGCACCCCCGGCAGGTCGGCGCAGAGGTCGAGCAGGGTGAGGTCGGCACCCTCGGCGGCACAGGCGAGCGCGATGGCCCTGCCGAGTCCGCGGGCGGCGCCGGTGACGAGAACGGACTTGCCGTGCAGACGCATCGGGAACTCCTCAAAGAAGCGGGCTTGTCGGCGGGACCGGACGGGCGGAGTCACAGCACCGTCGACACGATCAGCCGGACCAGCGCGGGCGCGGCGTCGGTGAGATACATGTGGCCCCCGGGGATCTCCACATGTTCGAAGTCGCGGCCGGCGACCTTGCTCCAGGACTCGGCGTCGTCGTAGCCGACCAGGTCGTCCTCCTCGCCCCGGACGACCGTGAGGGGCGCGTTGAGCGGGAGGGTGGTGGAGGGCTCGTAGCCCTCGTGCATCTCCACGTCGGCGCGCAGCGCGGGCAGGATCATCTCGCGCATCTCCGGGTCGTCCAGCGCGGGATGGTGGTACCCCGCGAACTCACCGACCCGCGTGAGGAAGTCCTCGTCGGACAGGCCCGACGCGCGCTGCTCGCGCCCCCGGGCCGGTTCCGGCGATCCGCTGACGAAGACATGGACCAGCTCGACGCCCGGCACGGAGTCCGGCCCGTCGACCAGCCGGTGGGCGAGTTCGTAGGCGAGCACGGCCCCGAGGCTGTGCCCGAAGATCGCGACCCGGTGGCCGCCACCGTCGCCGAGCCGTTCCCGGAGCTGGGTCACGAGCCCGTCGACGGCCTGGTGCGCGTTCCGGTACGGCTCCTCGTCGATCAGCCGTTCGCGGCCCGGCAGTTGCAGGGCGACGATGTCCAGCGAGTCCCCGGCGAGGGCGGTCCAGGGCCGGTAGAACGAGGCGCCCGCCCCGGCGTACGGGAGGCAGATCAGCTGGGTCGTGTCACGCGTGGTCATGGGCGCGGGTGTCTCCTTGTGAGATGGGTGCCGGTGAGACGGGTGCTCAGGCATGTGCTTGCCGTGTGCCTGGTGGGCGGGTGGCGTCGCAGGCGGTGCCGGGTGCGAGGACCCCTGCGAGTTCCGCCGCCTCCACGGCGATGCGCAGCGCGTCGGCGGCGCGGTCCGGGCCGGGCAGTCCGGGGCCCACCGGCATCAGGTTGAGCGTGGTGGCCCCGGCTTCGGCGAACGCCGTCATCCGTTCGGCGATCCGCTCCCGGGGCCCGAGCAGCGAGGTGGTGTCGAGGAGCGCGAGCGGTACGGCGGCCATGGCGCCCGGGTAGTCGCCGGCGAGGAACCGCTCCTGGACGGCACGGGCCTCGGCGCCGAAGCCCATGCGCTCGGCGAGCCGGGTGTAGTGGTTGTCCTCCCTGCCGCCCATACCGCCGAGGTAGAGCGCGGCGTACCCGCGTACCCGGCGGGCGCACGTCCGCCAGTCGGGGCCGGTGACCAGGGGGACCCCGGGGGCGATGTCGAAGCCGTCGAGGGTGCGGCCCGACTTCGCGAGGCCGGCCCTGAGGGGGCGCAGTTGCTGGGCGGCGTGGTCGGGGGAGAAGAACACCGGGAGCCAGCCGTCGGCGATCTCCCCGGTCAGTTCCAGGTTCTTCGGGCCCAGGGCGGCCAGGTAGACCGGTATCCGCTCGCGCGGGGGCCTGATCGTCAGGGCGAGCGCCTTGCCGGGGCCGTCCGGGAGGGGAAGCGTGAAGTGGCGGCCCTCGTACGCCAGCGGCTCCCGGCACAGCGCGCGGCGCACCAGGTCGACGTATTCGCGGGTGCGGCCCAGCGGTGAGGCGAACCTGACGCCGTGCCAGCCCTCCGAGACCTGGGGGCCGGACACTCCGAGCCCGAGCCTGAGGCGTCCGCCGGAGAGGGTGTCGAGGGTGGCTGCAGTCATCGCCGTCATGGCGGGCGAGCGGGCGGGGATCTGCAGGACCGCGCTGCCGACGTCGATGCGGGAGGTGCGGGCGGCGATCCAGGACATGAGGGTGACGGCGTCGGACCCGTAGGCCTCCGAGACCCACACCGCCGAGTAGCCGAGTTCCTCGGCGAGGGAGGCGAGCGAGAGGTTGGACGCGTCGTTGCCGCCGACCCAGTAGCCGAGATTGAGGCCGAGACGCAGGGTGGGGACGGGCATGAGGGCTCCTGTGGGGGCGTACGGTCCGCGCGTTCGCGGTGGGCGGGTGCCGCCCAGGGACGCGGCGGCCTCGGCGGCGGTCGCGGGGGTGTGGTCACCGGCTCGTGCGGGTGCGGTAGCGCCAGGTCGACAGGGTGACGAAGACGGCGATGAGCAGGACCGAGCAGCCCGCGGTGTAGAGCACGGGATGCTGGGCGGGCCAGTCGTGCCGGACGTGGAAGCCCGGCGGGGGAGTGTTGCCGAAGAGCCGGCGCAGGGCGTTGGCGAGCGAGGTGATCGGGTTCCAGGCGGCCACGGTGGGCAGCGGGCCCGGCAGCGTCGAGCCGGAGACGAACCCGGAGGAGATGAACGTCGCCGGGAACAGCCAGATCAGCCCGAGACTGCCCGCCACCTGGACGTTCGGCGCGATGAGGGCGACGAACACGCCGATCCACGACATCGCGAAGGAGAACAGCAGCACCAGCAGGAGTCCGGCTCCGATCTCGACGGGCCCCGTGTGCGCGCGCCAGCCCATCAGCAGTCCGCAGGCGGTGGTGACGGCGACGCTCGCCAGACAGGTGGTGAGATCGGAGGTGGTACGGCCCAGCAGCAGGGCCACCCGGGAGATCGGCAGGGTGCGGAAGCGGTCCACCATCCCCTGCTCCAGGTCCCTGGAGAGCCCGACCGTGGTGAAGGTGGCGGTGAACGCCACCGTCTGGGCGATCAGACCGCCCATCATGTACGACCGGTAGGCGTGGCCGCCCAGGCTGTTGCCGAAGACGTATCCGATGAGCAGGGCGTACACGACCGGCTCGACGAGGCAGGTGATGAGCAGGCCCGGGGTGCGCCGCAGATGCAGCAGATTGCGCAGGGCGAGGTCCGCGCTCTCCGCGACCACCCGGATCACCGGGTTCCGGCGGGCTGCGGTCGGGTGGAGTGCGAGGCCGGTGGCGGTCGGCCGCGGGCCGTGGCCGACCTGGTCGCAGGGGGGTGCGGCGGCGACCGGGCCACGAACGGGAGCGTTCATCGGGTGACCTCCCGATCGGCGTGGTCCGCCTGGCCCGCGCGGTTGCCGCGGCCCGCGCGCTCGACGTGGTCTGCGCGGTGGGCGTGGCCGGTCAGGCCGAGGAACACGTCGTCGAGGGTGCAGCGGCTGAGGCCGATCTCCAGTACGTCGACGTCCTCGCCCTCCAGCGCGGTGAGGGCGCGGGCGAGCGCGGCCCGGCCGTCGCCCGCCGCCGCTTCCACCCGCCGGGCGCGGCGGTCCACCGTGGGGACCGCGCCGGTCGCCCGCGCGGCGGCGCGGGCGGCTGCGTCGAGCTGGGCGTCCGCGGCGACGCAGACGACGAGCCGGTTGCCGGCGGCGGCCTTGAGGTCGTCGCTGGTGCCCTCGGCCACCACCTGGCCCCGGTCGATGACGGTGATCCGGTCGGCGAGGCGGTCCGCCTCCTCCAGGTACTGGGTCGTCAGCAGGATCGTGGTGCCGCCCGCGACGAGTTCGGTGACCGCCTCCCAGGTGTCCAGCCTGCTCTCGGGGTCGAGTCCGGTGGTGGGTTCGTCCAGGACGACCAGAGGCGGGGACCCGACCAGGGCGGCGGCCAGATCGAGCCGTCGGCGCATCCCGCCGGAGTAGCCGCCGGCCGGTCGTCCCGCCACGTCGGTGAGCCGGAACCGGGACAGCAGATCGTCGGCGACCCGGCGGGCCGTACGGCGGCCCGCGCCACGCAGTTTCGCGAGGAGATACAGATTCTCGAATCCGGTCAACAGTCCGTCGACCGTCGAGTACTGGCCGGCCATGCCGATGGTCGAACGGACTTTCTCCGGTTCCACCGCCACATTCCAGCCGTTCACGAAAGCATATCCGTGATCCGGCCGGAGAAGTGTCGTCAGGATCTTTACCAGAGTGGTCTTACCGGCTCCGTTGGGACCCAGCAGGCCCATGACCTCACCGGTTCTCACCTCCAGGTCGACTCCGCGTAACGCATGGTTCGCCCGATATTGCTTGTGGAGATCGTCGACGACGACGGTCGACCCGCTAGACGCATGCACGGAATCGTTTCTACGCCTGACGCCGCGTCAAGTCGATCATGGAAGTGTCAAGTTTTCTTGCCCGTTCGATGGTCGTGCTTTGGATGTGCTTGAAGCTTTCAGTGCACGTTCGGGAAGCAAGATCACGTACTGTTCCTGTCGTGCGAGAATTACTCACGGAGCTGACGGAACGGGCAGCGCGTAATCCGCGGCAGCCCGCAGTGACCTACGTTTCCGACTTCAGCGATATCAGCGGCACGGTACGCAATCGAGCAGAACTCGATCTGCATTCAAGGCGTATCGCTTCCTGGCTCCAGGAGAGATTCTCCACAGGAGACCGGGCGCTTCTCCTCTATTCCCCCGGGGTCGAATTCACCACCGCGTTCTCCGCCTGCGCGTACGCCGGGATCATCGCGGTGCCGGCCCCGCTGCCGGGCCGCTACCGGCATGAACGCCGCCGCCTCGCCGCCATCGCCAGGGACGCCGGTGTGCGTGTCGTTCTGACGCAGAGCGGCGATCTGCCGGACGTCGAGAAGTGGGTCGCCGAGGAGGGCATCGTCGGCGCGGTCTGCCACACCACCGACACCGGCGAGGGCGACCCGGCCGCCTGGACCGCCCCGGCGGTGTCGCCCGGCACCCTGGCGCTGCTCCAGTACACCTCCGGATCGACCGGAGACCCCAAGGGCGTCATGGTCACCCACGGCAACCTGGTCGCCAACGTCGAACGGATGGTGGACGCCTTCCGCAACGACGGCGACACCCGGTACGGCGGCTGGATCCCCCTCTACCACGACATGGGCCTGATCGGCCTGATGCTGCCCGGCCTCCTCTCCGGCGACGGCTACGTGCAGATGGACCCCATGTCCTTCCTGCGCCGCCCCTACCACTGGCTGCGCATGCTGGACGCCCACGGCGTCGGCTTCACCGCCGCGCCCGACTTCGGCTACGAGATATGCGTCCGCCGCGTCACCGACGAGCAGCTCGCCGCGCTCGACCTGTCCCGGGTCAAGTTCGCCGACGGCTCCGAACCGGTCCGTGCCGACGTCGTCACCGCCTTCACCGAACGGTTCGCCGCCGCCGGACTGCGGTCCGACGCGCTCATCCCGGTGTACGGCCTCGCCGAGGCGACCCTGATGGCGTCGGGCACCACCGGACGGCCACCGCTCAGGACCGCGGTCGACGCCACGGCACTGGAGAACCGTCTCCTCCGGCCGGCCGGCCCCACGCGCCCCTCTCGCGTACTCGTCGGCTGCGGGGCGCCGACCGGGTCGGACGTACTGATCGTCGATCCCGGCACCGGCGAGGCCCTGCCCGAGGGCCGTATCGGCGAGATCTGGCTCGACGGCCCCTGTGTCGCCGCGGGCTACTGGAAGAACGAGCACGTCACCGCCGCGACCTTCCGGGCTCGCACCGACGACGGATGCGGACCGTACCTGCGCACCGGCGACCTCGGAGCCCTGCTCGACGGGGAGCTCTACATCACCGGCCGCAGCAAGGACGTCCTGGTCCTGCACGGACGCAACCTCCACCCCTCCGACATCGAGTACGAACTCCGCTGCCAGCACGAGGAGTTGGAAGGACTGCACGGCGCCGTCTTCCTGGTCGGCGACAACGACGGGACGGACGTCGCCCCGTCGGTCGTCGCCGTCCACGAGATCCGGGCCCACTGGGGTGCGGAGCGCCTCGGGCAGATCGCCGTCGACATGAAGCAGACCATGGCCCGCGAGTTCGGCGTCCCCGTCGCCTCGGTCGCCCTGGTCCGCCCCGGCGGTGTCCGGCGCACCACCAGCGGCAAGGTGCAGCGCGCGGCCATGCGCGCCCTCTACCTCACCGGGGAACTGGACACCCTCCACCTCGGCGAGGACCCGCTGCTCACCGCTGCCCTGGCCCACCGGCGGCGGGTGACCGCGCGATGACCACCGCGGCCGACCTGGAGACCCTGCTCGCCGCCCACGAGGACGACGCCTTCGCACCGGACACGCTCGCCGCGCTCGACCACCGCGAGGAGTTCCCCGCCGGCGCCGTCCAGCTGCTCGACGACGCCGGGCTGCCCGCCCACTACGCGCTGCCCCCGGACGGCGACCTCAGCGAGACGGTGGCGCTGCTGCGCACGGTCGCCCGCCGCGATCTGACCGTGGCCGTCGCCCACGGCAAGACGTTCCTCGGGGCGGCACCGGTCTGGGTGGCCGGCACACGGGACCAGGCCGCCCGGCTCGCCGCACGCGTACGCTCCGGAGAACCGGTCTGCTGGGGACTGACCGAACACCACCACGGCGCCGACCTGCTGGCGGGCGAGTTCGCGGCGGCGGCCGACACCGACACAGGCGCCGACGGCAACGGAGCCGGCTGGCGGCTCACCGGCGAGAAGTGGCTCATCAACAACGCCACCCGCTCCACCCTCGCCTGCGTCCTCGCCCGCACCGACCCGGCGGGCGGCGCACGCGGCTTCAGCCTCTTCCTCGTGGACAAGCGCCGCCTGCCCGAAGGGGCCTGGCGCAACCTGCCGAAGGTCCGTACCCACGGCATCCGAGGCGCCGACATCAGCGGCTTCGCCCTGGACGGCGCACCCGTCCCCGCCGACGCGCTGATCGGGCAGGAGGGCGACGGCATCCCCGTGGTCCTCAAGACCCTCCAGCTCACCCGCGTCACCTGCGCCGCGCTCTCCCTCGGCGCCGCCGACCACGCCCTGCGCCTGGCCCGGGACTTCGTGACCGGACGCGAACTGTACGGCCGCCGCCTCGCCGACGTCCCGCACGTACGCCGCATCCTCGGCCGGGCAGCCGCCGCCGCACTGACGGCGGAGGCGGTGAGCGTCCTCTCCGCCCGCTCGGTGCACACCCTGCCCGGCGAACTGAGCGCCGTCTCCGCGATCACCAAGGCATACGTCCCGACGCTCACCCAGGAGACCCTGGGCGCGCTCGGCGAACTGCTGGGCGTACGCGGCTTCCTCACCTCACCGCCCGGCGGCGGCTTCGCCAAACTGGAGCGCGACCACCGGATCTGCGCGATCTTCGACGGCAGCACGGCCGTCAACCGCGCGGCCCTCCTCAACCAGATGCCGCGCCTGGCACGCCAGTTGAGCCGCCGCCGCACCGACAGCGAGGGCCTGCGCGCCGCCGCCGACCTCACCGCCCCGCTGCCTCCGTTCGCCCCCGACCGGCTGACGCTGCTGTCCGTGACGGGCTGCAGCGCCGTCCAGGCGCTGCCCGACCTGGCCGTCCGGCTGCGGCGGCAGGGGCCCCCGGAGACGGGCCCGCTGCTCGACCTCCTGCTCGCCGAACTGGCCCGCCTGGAAGCGGAGTCGGCGGACTTCGTCCCCGTGGCGGGAGGCCTGCCCAGCACGGCGTTCCGCCTCGCCGAAGCATACGAACGCGCCTACGCCTCGGCCTCCTGTCTGCTGCTGTGGCTGGAGAACCCGCACCTGCGCACGGGAGGGCTCGGCGGGGACGCCCTGTGGCTGCGGGCCTGTCTGACCGTCCTGCTCGGTGTCGACGACAGCGAGGTCCTCGACACCCTGGCCGAAGCCGTACTCCGCACACCCGCACCGGAGTTCACCCTGCTGGGAGGTGCCGCATGACCCCCACCACCGGCCTCGCCCCCAAGCGCGCCGACGAACTGGAGCACCTGCTCGGAAGCCTCTGCGATCCCGCGAACCCCACCGGCGCGCCCGCGATCCTCGCCGCCGACGAGCGGGCGGAGCCGCTCACCGCGGGGGAGTCGCTGCTGCACTCCTACGGACTGAACGCCGAGCTCGTGCCCCCCGAGCTGGGCGGCCGACTGGAGCGGGCGGACCATCTGGCCGAGGTGATGCGCGCCCTGTACCGCCGCGACCCCGCGCTCGGGCTCGGCTACGGCGCCAGCTCGCTCATCGCCGCAGTCACCCTGTGGACCGCGGGCGACGCACGGCAGACCGAACAGGCCGCCCGCCTCCTCCTGGACGGCCGGCGCATCGCCATCGCCTTCCACGAACTGGCGCACGGCAACGACATGGCGGGAACGGAGTTCACCGCCACGGCGGCGGACGACGGCTCACTGCGGCTGAGCGGACGCAAGGAGGTCGTCACCAACATCCGGCGCGCCGACGCCATGGTCGTGCTCGCCCGCACCGATTCTCGGCCCGGTCCGCGCAGCCACTCCCTGGTCCTCGTCGACCGGGCGAGCGCCGACCCCGCACGCCTGACCGACCTGCCGCGCTTCGAGACCGTGGGGATGCGGGGAGTCCAGCTCGGCGGCCTGACCTTCGACGGACTCCCGGTTCCCGCCTCCGCGCTTGTCGGCCCGGTCGGCTCCGGCCTGGAAACCGCCCTGAAGGCCCTCCAGATCACCCGCACGGTCCTGCCCGCGATGGCCAGCGGCATCCTGGACACCGGACTGCGCATCGCCCTGGACCATCTGACGACGCGCCGACTGTACGGCGGGAGCGCGACCGACATCCCCCATGTCCGCTCGGTGCTGGCCGGTGTCTTCGCCGATCTGCTGCGCGCCGAGACCCTCGGCGCGGTCGGCGCCCGCGCGCTGCACCTGGCCCCCGGCGCGGCGAGCGTCTACGCCTCGGCGGTCAAGTTCGAGGTGTCCCGGCTGCTCCTCGACGCCATGGACCGGCTCGCGGAACTCCTGGGCGCCCACTTCTACCTCCGCGAAGGGCCCACCGCGCTCTTCCAGAAGCTGCTGCGCGACCTCGCCCCCGTCGGCTTCGGGCACATCGCGCGCGCCGCCTGCCAGATGAGCCTGTTGCCCCAGCTTCCGCTGCTGGCCCGCCGCACCTGGGCCCGCCCCGACACCGAGCCGCCCGGCGACCTGTTCGCGCTCGCCGAGCCGCTGCCGCCCCTGCGGTACGACCGGCTGGCCCTGCACGCCGCCGGCCGCGACCCCGTCGCCGGATCCCTGCACGCCCTGGCCGACGCGTCCTGGGCACCCGGCCACGCCGAACTGCGTACGGCGGTCCGCGGCGACCGCACCGAACTGGCCGAACTGGCTGCCGAGTGCGGCACGTTGTCGCCGGTGGACCTCGGCGTCGAGGCCCGGCCCCACCACTACGACCTCGTCACCCGGTACGTACGCCTCCTCTCCCGGACCGTCTACGTCCAGGTCTGGCGGCACGCCCACCCGGGCGACTTCCTCGCCGACCCCGCGTGGCTGCGCGCGGCCCTGCACCGATCGGCGCCGGGCCCGTGTGCCACCGGCCCACTGCCCGCACCGGTCGAGGACGTGCTGTTCGCCGAACTCCTCGACCGCCGGGCCACCGGCCGCTCCTTCGGCCTCACCGGAAGACACCTCGCGGTCTGACGACCGCCACCGTCACAGCCGTACGCCTCCACCGTCCGCCCGCACGGGCGCGCGCCGCGCCGTGATGCGCCGCGGCTTCGACCGCCCCTCCGCTCAAGAAAGAGACCCCCTGATGACCGCTGGCAACCGAGACGTGCACACCTGGCTGACCGCGCGGGTGGCGACCTACCTGCGCCGAGCGCCGCAGGACATCGACACGTCCGTGCCGCTGGCCGACTACGGCCTGGACTCGCTGACGGCGCTGGCCATCACCGCCGACATCGAGGACGAGTTCGAGGTGACCGTCGACGACGCGCTGACCTGGGACCACCCCACGGTCGACGCGCTGAGCGCGGCGCTGTCCGAGCTGGTCGGCCAAGAGTCCGAGGCGGCTCGGACGAGCGGGAAGCAGGTCTGACCATGCGGAGTGCCGCCCCGACGCATCAGGGCCTGCCGCTGACGGCGGCCCAGCACGGGGTGTGGGTCGCCCAGCGCCTCACCCCCGACAGCCCGCTCTACACGTGCGGCATCTACTACGACGTTCCCGGGCCCGTGGACCGCGCCCTGCTGACCCGTGCCGTGGAACGGGCCGTGGCCGAGACCGAGGCACTGCGGGTCCGCTTCGAGGACGACGGCGAGACGGTCCGACAGAGCGTGGACCCGTCACTCCAGGGGGAGTTGGAGTATCTCGACCTGAGCGGCGAGGCCGACCCGGCCGGTGCCGCCCGTGCCTGGACCGACGCCGATCTGGCCCGGCCGGTGCCCGTCACCGGCGACCGGCTGTTCCGGCACACCCTGCTGCGGCTCGGCCCCGACCGGCACTGGTTCCACTTCCGGTACCACCACATCCTCCTCGACGGCTACGGACAGGTGCTGCACTGCCGCCGTCTGCTGGAGGTCTACACGGCCCTGGCGGCGGGCGAGCAGCCGCCGGCGAGCGGCTTCGGCACCCTGTCCGAGGTCCTCGCCGAGGAGCGGACCTATCTGGACTCCCCCCGCCGCGAGCGCGACGGCACCTACTGGCGCGACCAGTTCGCCGACCTGCCCGAGTCCACCGAACTCGGCACCATGGTCCTCGGTTCCCCCGCCGACGGCACCGCCGCCCCCTCGGCCCCCTCCTCCCACGCCACCGGTCTCGCCCCCAGCCTCCCCAGCGCCACCGGCCGTCTGACCGAGCCCACCGCCCGGCGCGTCCGCGGACTCGCCGGGTCCCGCTGGTCGCTTCCCGTGATCGCCGCCATGGCCGCGCACACCCACCGGGTCACCGGCGCCCACGACGTGGTCGTCCGTGTGTTCATGGCCGCCCGGCTCAGCCCACGGGCCCTGGCCACACCCGCCATGCTCGTCAACGACGTCCCGCTGCGCATCCGTGTCGACGGTTCCACCACCTTCACCGAACTGCTGGACCGCGTCGCCGCCCGGCTCGCCGAGGCGTCCCGCCACCAGCGCTACCCGCACGACGAACTCCGCCGCGACCTCGCAGCCGCCGCCCACCCGGGCACTCTCAGCGGCCCGTCCGTGAACGTCCTCTCCTTCGCCGCCGCCCGCCTGCCCTTCGGCCCCACTCGGGCGGACGCCCACCAGCTGGCCTCCGGCCCGGTGCGCGACCTCGCCCTGCACGCGTTCGGCGACCCCGAGGCGGGCGACGGCATCCAGCTCACCGTCAACGCCCACCCCGGCCGCTTCACCCCCGGGACGGCAGCCGCCCACCGCGACCGCTACACCCGCCTCCTCACCGCCGCCACCGAGCACCCCGACCGGCCCATCGGCGCCCTCGACCTGCTCGACGACGCGGAGCGGGAGCGCTTCCACGCCCACAACGACACCGGCCACGCCGCCGACCCGCGCTCGCTGGTGGACCTCTTCGAGGCCCAGGACCCGGCCGCCGAGGCCGTCGCCTTCGAGGGCGAGCGGCTGACGTACGGCGAACTCAACGCCCGCGTGAACCGTCTCGCGCACGCCCTGCGCGGCCGGGGCGTGGGCCCGGAGTCGCGGGTCGCGGTGAAGCTGCCGCGCTCGGTCGACCTGATCGTCGCGCTGTGGGCGGTGCTGAAGACCGGCGCCGCGTACGTGCCCGTCGACACCGGCTATCCGGCCGACCGGATCGCGTACCTCGTCGCCGACTCCCGCGCGACCCTCGTCCTCGACGAGGACGGCGCACGCGCCCTCGGTCAGGGGCAGCCCGAGACGAACCCCGGCGTCGTCCTGCGGGGGGACCACGCCGCGTACGTCATCCACACCTCGGGCACGACCGGCCGCCCCAAGGGCACCGTCGTCACCCACGCCGGCATCGGCAACATGCTGGCCTGGATGCAGGACGAGTACCGGCTCACCCGTGCGGACCGGGTCGTGCACAAGACACCCGTCGGGTTCGACGTGTCGGTGTGGGAGGTGTTCTGGACCCTCACCCGGGGCGCCACCCTCGTCGTGGCCCGCCCCGACGGCCACCGGGACCCGGCCTATCTGGCCCGGCTGGTGCGCGACGAGCAGATCACCGTCATCCACTTCGTCCCGGCCATGCTCGGCCCCTTCCTCGACGAGTACGAATACGAGTGCGCGGACGCGCCGAGCGCCTCGCTGCGCATGGTCAGCTGCGGCGGTGAGGCGCTGCCGGCCGGACTCGCCGACCGCTTCCACCGCGTGTGCGGGGCACGGCTGCACAACTCCTACGGCCCCACCGAGTTCTCGGTCACCGCCACCTCCCACGCCTGCGTGCCCGGCGAGCCGGTCACCATCGGCACACCCACCCACAACTCCCGCGCCTACGTCCTCGATCCGGCCCTGCGACCGGTGCCGGACGGGGTCACCGGTGAGCTGTACCTCGCGGGCGTCCAGCTCGCGCGCGGCTACCTCGACCGGCCCGGCGCCACCGCCGAACGGTTCGTGGCCGACCCCCACGGCCCGGCCGGCACCCGGATGTACCGCACCGGCGACCTGGTGCGCCGCCGCGCCGACGGCGGCCTGGACTTCGTCGGACGCGCCGACGACCAGATCAAGATCAACGGACAGCGCGTCGAACCCGCCGAGGTCGAGGCCGTCCTCGCGACCGTGCCCGGCGTCGAACAGGCCGTGGTCCTCGTCCACGACTCCGCCACGAGCGCCCGCCAACTGGTCGGCTACGCCACCGGCACCCCCGAGAGCGACGCCCGCGCGTATCTCGCGCGGCGGCTGCCCGCCCACATGGTGCCGGTCACCGTGTTCGTCCTGCCGTCGATCCCGGTGACCCCCAACGGCAAGGTCGACCGCCGCGCGCTGCCCGTCCCGGCCCGCCAGGTCGGCGGACGCGCCCCCTCGACCGACACCGAGCGGACCCTGCACACCCTCGCCGCCGCCCTGCTCGGCCGTCCCGAACTGGGCGTCGACGACGACCTGTTCGCCCTCGGCGCGGACAGCATCCACGCCATCCAGCTCGTCAGCCGCGCCCGCCGCCAGGGCCTCCACCTCACGCCCCAGGACGTCTTCGACCATCCGACCGTCGCCCGGCTCGCCGCCGTCACCACGACGGCACCGGCGCCCCCGCCCGTCGAGGACGACCCGGTCGGCGAACTCCCCGAGACCCCGATGGCCCGGCGTCTCGCCGAACGGGCCGGCTCCACGGCCGGCTTCGCCCAGTCCCTGCTGCTGGCCACCGGGCCCGGACTGTCGTACGACCGGCTGGCCGCCGCCCTCCAGCAGGTCCTCGACCGCCACGACGCCCTGCGGATGCGCGGCCGGCACATCCGGCCGGTGGGAGCCGTACGGGCCGAGGACTGCCTCACCCACGCCCGGCACGAGGACGCGGCCGGACAGGACGAGGCGGGACGGGACGTGACCGCCCGCGACGCGGACGTGGCCGGACACAAGGAGGCCGCGCGCCGCGCGCTGTCGCCCGACGACGGCGCGATGGTACGGGCGGTGTGGTTCGACCACGGGCCCGCGAACCCCGGCCGGCTGCTGCTCGTCCTGCACCACCTGGTCGTCGACGGCGTGTCCTGGCGCATCCTGCTGACCGACCTCGCCGAGGCGCTCAAGGGCGCCGAACTCTCCCCGCCCGGGACCTCGTTGCGCCGCTGGGCCGGACTCCTCCGGGCCCCCCTCGACGAACTCCCGCTCTGGACCGACCTGCTGTCCACCCCGGAACCGGTGCTCGGCGCCCGCCCCCTGGACCCCGACCGGGACGTCCACGGAACCGCCCGCTCGGTCACCGTCACCGTCCCGCCCGACCTCACCCGGACCCTGCTGGCCACCCTGCCCGCCGCCTACCGGGCCACCCCGGACGACATCCTGCTCGCCGCGCTCTCGGCCGCCGTGCAACGCGGGCGGGGCGAAGGGCCGGTCCTGGTCGACCTGGAGGGCCACGGCCGCGACCACCTCCCGCCCGGGACGGACCTGTCCACCACCGTCGGCTGGTTCACCCGTATCCACCCGGTGCGCCTGGGCGCCGGCACCGAGACCGGCGCCCGTCTCATCAAGCGCACCAAGGAGGAGCTGCGCGCCGTCCCGCACGGCGGTCGCGGCCACGACCTGCTGCGCGACCGGCTCACCGGCCTGCGAGCGCCCCAGATCGCCTTCAACTACCTGGGCCGTCTGGACGCGCACGACCTCGGCGGCTGGCACCTAGCCGACGGCGAGGCCGCCGTCGACCTGCTGGCCGATGACGACCTCGCGCTCACGCACGCCCTCCAGATCGACGCCCACGTCCGTGACGGCGAGCTGACCGCCGAGTGGACCTACCCCCCGGGCGTCCTCACGGAGGCCGACGTACGAGCCCTCGCCGAGACGTGGACCGAGGTCCTGACCGAACTGGCCGCGCACACCCGGGGCGGCCTCACCGTCTCCGACGTACCCCTCGTCCGCATCACCCAGGAGGAACTGGACCGGTTCCGGGGCGCCACCGACGTCCTGCCCCTCTCACCGCTCCAGGAGGGGCTGCTCTTCCTCGCACTGTACGAGCCCGAGGACCCCTACGTCGGCCAGCTCGTCCTGGAGACGGACGGCGGCTTCGACCCCGAGCGGATGCGGGCCGCCGCCACCGCCCTGCTGCACCGCCACCCGAACCTGCGGTCCGCCTTCCGCAGCCGCTCGGCGGGCGCCCCCGTGCAGGTCGTCCCCGCCGACGTGAAGCTCCCCTGGGAGGAGCGCGACGAGGACGACCTCGCGGCCTTTCTCGCCCGCGACCGTGCCCGCGGCTTCAGCGTCGTCCGCCCGCCCCTGTTGCGGTTCACCGCGCTCGGCGACCGCCGCCTCGTGCTGACCCACCACCACCTGCTGCTCGACGGCTGGTCCCTGCCCCTGCTCGTACGCGAACTGTTCACCCTGTACGGCGGCGCCGAACTGCCGCCGACCGCCCCGTACCGCGACTACCTGGCCTGGCTCGACCGGCAGGACCACGAGACCACGGCCGGGGTGTGGCGGGAGCGCCTCGACGGACTGCGGGCCCCCACCCTGCTCGCGCGGGCCGACCGCACCTGCGACGGGCACGACGTGCACGAACTGGTGCTGTCCGAGGCGCTCACCGACGCGCTGGTGTCGACGGCCCGCGCGCACCGCCTCACGCTCAACACCGTGGTGCAGGGCCTGTGGGGGCTGCTGCTGGGCGCCTTCACCGGCCGGGACGACGTCGTGTTCGGCGCGACCGTCTCCGGGCGCCCGCCCGAGCTGCCCGGCGCGGAGTCGATGCTCGGCCTGTTCGTGAACACCCTGCCGGTCCGGGTACGGATCGACCGGGACGAGACACTGGCCGCGCTGCTGACCCGGCTCCAGCGGGAACAGCGGTCCCTCCACGCCCACCAGCACGCCTCGCTGGCGGGACTGACCCGCGCCTCGGGCTTCGACGCACTGTTCGACACCGTCGTCGCCTTCGAGAACTACCCGATGGACGACGGCATCGAGGCCGGCGGTCTGCGCCTGGCCCACGCCGATCTCGTCGAGCGGGCCCACTATCCGGTCACCCTGTCCGTCTTCCCCGGCACACGGCTGCGGCTGAGGTTCTCCTACCTCGCCGGAGCCTTCGACCCCCCGGCCGTCACCCGCCTCGCCGACATCCTGTCCGAACTGTTCGGCCGATTCGGCGACGCGACGGCCGAACTCGACGTTCCAGCACGCGAGTTGATCGAGGTGGACGACGCGGACCGGCTGCTCGTCATGGGCGCCGCACCGGTGGAGACCGGCTCCGCGCCGGTGGCCCCGGCCGGCGGCGGCGAGCCCCGCTCGCCCGAGGAGACGTCCCTGTGCGCCATCGTCGCCGACGTCCTCGGCGTCGAGCGCGTCGGTGTCGACGACGAGTTCTTCGCACTCGGCGGCACCTCGATCCTGATGATCCGTCTGGTGCACCGGGTACGCGACGAGTTCGGCGTCGACCTGTCGCTGCGCGACCTCTTCGCCGCCCCGACCGTCGCCGGTGTCGCCGAACGACTGACCAGCCTGGCCCCCCAGGCCAAACGCATCACCGCCGAGGAACGGCCCGGCCGTGTCCCGCTGTCGTTCGCCCAGGAACGCATGTGGTTCCTGCAACGCCTCCAGGGCTCCTCCGGCACCTACAACATCCCCCTCGCGATCCGGCTGACCGGCACCCTCGACACGGACGCCCTCGCCGGCGCGCTGGCAGAGCTGGTCGCCCGCCACGAGGCGCTCCGCACGGTCTACCCGGAGGACGCCGAGGGCCCCCACCAGGTGGTCCTGCCGCCCGAGACGCCCTACACCACGGAGTACGTCCGCGACGCCGCCCCCGACCTCGCCGCCGACGCGGGCCGCCCCTTCGACCTGACCCGCGACGTGCCCCTGCGGACGACGCTGTACGAGACCGGACCGGACACGTTTGTCCTGCTGCTGGTCGTGCACCACATCGCCGCGGACGGCGCCTCGCTGCGTCCGATGGCCGAGGACATCACCACCGGCTACCGCGCCCGGACCGGCGCCGACACGCCGGGCTTCCCCGAACTGACCGTGCAGTACCCGGACTTCGCGATCTGGCAGCGCGAGACGCTCGCCACCGACCTGCCCCGCCAGATCGAGTACTGGAAGCAGCACCTGGACGGCCTGCCGCCCGAGGTCAGCTTCCCCGGTGACCGGCCGCGACCGGCGGTGGCCACCCACCGCGGCGACCACGTCGAGTTCCCCGTCGCCCCCGAGCTGTACCAGCGGATGCTGGACCTGGCAGGACGCACCCGCACGACCCCGTTCATGGTCCTCCAGGCCGCCGTGTCCCTGCTGCTGACCCGGCTCGGCGCGGGCGAGGACATCCCGCTCGGCGGTGTGATCGCCGACCGGCCCGACTCCGTCCTCGACGACGTGGTCGGCGTCTTCATCAACACCCTCGTCTACCGCATGGACACCTCCGGCGACCCGAGCTTCGAGGAGCTGCTCGTCCGCGTCCGGGAGACGGGCCTCGCCGCCTACGCCCACCAGGGCGTCCCCTTCGAACGCCTGGTGGAGGAGCTGAACCCGGAGCGCTCCCGCTCCCGGCACGCCTTCTTCCAGGTGATGCTGGCCTGGCTCGACCTCACCGAGGCCCGCTTCGACCTGCCCGGCGTCACCGCCGACCCCGGCCCGGTCACCAGCGGCACCGCCAAGTTCGACGTGCACTTCGACTGCCACGTCCACGAGGGCGGCGGCCTGCTCTGCCGCCTGGAGTACGCCACCGACCTCTACGACCGCCGTACGGCCGAGAGCTTCGCGGTCCGGTTCGTCCGCGTCCTGGAGCGCGTCACCGCCGACCCCGGACAGCGGCTCTCCGAGGTCGACGTCCTCGGCGCCGACGACCGCGCCTTGGTGCTCACCGGCTGGAACGACACCACCGTGGCGTTCCACGCCGAGAGTTCGGCGGTCGCCCTGCTGGAGGCGCACGCCCTGCGCACCCCCGACGCGGAGGCGGTCCGCTGCGAGGGCGCGAGCGTCACCTACGGAGAGTTCAACACCCGGGTGAACCGGCTCGCCCACGCCCTGCGCGAGCGGGGCGTGGGACCCGAGTCACGGGTCGCCGTGATGCTGCCGCGCTCGGTCGACCTGATGGTGGCCCTGTGGGCGGTGCTCAAGGCGGGCGCCGCGTACGTGCCGATCGACACCGGCTACCCGGCCGACCGGATCGCCTACATCCTCGCCGACTCCGGCGCCCGGCTGCTGATCGCCGACCGTGACGCGGACGGCTTCGAACGGATCCCACCCGTTGCCGAGGGCCCCGAGGGCAACCCCGGGGTGACGGCCCACGCGGACAACTCCGCGTACGTCATCTACACCTCGGGCTCCACCGGCCGCCCCAAGGGCACCGTCAACACGTACGCGGGCATGGCGAACCGGCTGTGGTGGATGCAGCGCGACCACCGACTCGCCCCGGGCGAGCGGGTGCTGCAGTCCACCCCGGTCAGCTTCGACGTGTCGGTGTGGGAGGTCTTCTGGACCCTGATGTACGGCGGCACCCTCGTCGTCGCCCGGCCCGACGGCCACCGTGACCCGCTCTACCTGGAGCGGCTGATGCGCGAGGAGTCCGTGGCCGTCGTCCACCTCAGCGCCTCCATGCTCGGGGCCTACCTGGCCGAGACCGGGCTGCCGGACTCCGTGCGCCTGGTCGTCTCCGGCGACGAGGCCCTCCCCGCCGAGCTGGTCCGCCGCTTCCACGACGACTCCCGCGCCGTGCTCCTCAACGCCTACGGTCCCACCGAGGCCGCGGTCGACGTCACCGCCTGGGCCGCGCCGGCGGACACCGAGACCGTGCTGATCGGCGGACCCGTCGCCAACACCCGCGCCTACGTGCTCGACACGACGCTGGCCCCGGTCGCCCCCGGCGCGCCCGGTGAACTGTACGTCGAGGGCGTCCAGCTGGCGCGTGGCTACCTCGACCGGCCGGCGCTCACCGCCGAACGGTTCGTCGCGAGCCCGTACGGGCCGCCCGGCGCGCGCATGTACCGCACCGGGGACCTGGCGCGCTGGACGGCGGACGGCGAACTGGAGTACCTCGGACGCGCCGACAACCAGGTGAAGCTGCGCGGCTTCCGCGTGGAACTCGGCGAGATCGAGGACGCGCTCACCGACCACCCGGCCGTCGCCCGCGCCGCCGCGGCCGTGCACGGGCAGTGGCTCGTCGGCTATGTCGTCCCCGCCGCGCAGGGCGTCCCCGTCGACGCGGAGGCGCTGCGGGACCGGCTCGCGGCACGGCTGCCCGAGTACATGGTCCCGGCCCAGATCGTCACCCTGGACGTGCTGCCGCTCACCCCGAACGGCAAGCTCGACCGCCGGGCCCTGCCGGTCTCCGACCTCGCGCACACCGCCGGGCGCGGCCCGCGCACCCCGCAGGAGGAGATCCTGTGCGGCCTGTTCGCCGAGGTGCTGGGCGTCCCCGAGGTCTCCGTCGACGACGACTTCTTCGCGCTCGGCGGACACTCCCTGCTGGTCACCCGGCTGGCGAGCCGAATCCGCGCCGCCCTCGACACCGACCTCGAACTCTCGGTCCTGTTCGAGGCGACCACCGTGGCGAAGCTCGCGTCCCGGCTCGACGGAAGCGGCCCGCGCCGCACCGGCGTCACGGCCCTGCCCCGTCAGGGCCGCCTGCCGCTGTCGTACGCGCAGGAACGGCTGTGGTTCCTGCACCGCTTCGAGGGCCCGTCCCCGACGTACAACCTGCCCGTCGCGCTGCGGCTGACCGGTGACCTCGACGTGGCCGCACTCACCGCCGCCCTGGACGACCTGGCGGAGCGGCACGAGGCGCTGCGCACGGTCTTCGCCGAGGACGAGCGCGGGCCCCACCAGGTGGTCCTGGCGTCCGTGCCGCCGCTGCGCGTGGTGGATGCCGACGAGGAGGGGCTCGCCGCCCGACTGGCCGACGCCGTCCGCACCCCGTTCGACCTCACCGCCCAACCCCCGCTGTGCGCAACCCTGTTCGACATCGGCGCGGGCGAACACGTGCTGTTGCTGGTCCTGCACCACATCGCCGGCGACGGCGCCTCCATGGCCCCGCTCGCCCGCGACCTCGCCGGCGCGTATACGGCCCGTGCCAGGGGAGAGACCCCCGACTGGGCCCGACTCCCCGTCCAGTACGCCGACTTCGCGGTATGGCAGCGGGAGGCACTGGGCGAGGCGGACGACCCGGACAGCGCCCTCTCCCGGCAGCTCGATCACTGGCGCACGGCGCTCGCCGGGCTGCCCGAGCAGCTGGAGCTGCCCTTCGACCGGCCCCGGCCCGCCGTCCCCACCCACCGGGGCGACACCGTGCCCTTCACGGTCGAGCCCGCCGTCCACGAGGCCCTGGTCCGGCTCGCCCGTGAGCACCACACGACCGTCTTCATGGTCGTGCACGCCGCGCTGGCCACCCTGCTGCACCGGCTCGGCGCGGGCGAGGACATCGTGATCGGCTCACCGGTCGCGAACCGCACGGACGAGGCCCTCACCCCCCTGGTCGGCTTCTTCGCCAACAACCTCGTCCTGCGCACCGACCTGACCGGTGACCCCGACTTCACCGAGGTGCTGCGCCGGGTGCGGGCCGCCGACCTGGCCGCCTACGCCCACCAGGACGTACCGTTCGAACGGGTCGTGGAGGCGGTCAACCCGGCACGCTCCACCGCCCGGCACCCGCTGTTCCAGACCGGCCTGAACTTCAACAACGCCGACCAGCAGGCGGCCCTCGACCTCGCCGTCGACCTGCCCGGCCTCACGGCACGGGTGCGGCCGGTCGCGTCGCCCGCCGCCAAGTTCGACCTGTCGTTCTTCCTCACCGAGCGGCCCGAGGGCGGGATCGGCGGACTCCTGGAGTTCGCCACCGACCTCTTCGACCGCGACTCGGCCGTCCGTATCGCCGAGCGCTTCACCCGGCTGCTCACCGACGTCGTCGCCGAACCCGGGCGCCCGGTGGGGGAGTTCGACGTCGTGGACGCCGCCGAGCGACGGCTGCTGCTCACCGAATGGAACAGCAGCGACCACGAGGTGCCCTCCGGGACGCTCACCGACCTGATCGAGGACCGGACCGCCCGCACCCCGGACGCCCCTGCCGTCGTGTTCGGCGCGACCGAGCTGTCCTACGCCGAACTCGACGCCCGGGCCAACCGGTTGGCCCGGCACCTCCTCGACCTCGGCGCCGGTCCCGAGCGGTACGTCGCCGTGCTGATGCCGGTCTCCGAGGACATCCCGGTGACCCTGCTGGGCGCCCTGAAGACCGGCGCCGGCTATCTGCCACTCGACCCGGCCCACCCGGCCGACCGGCTCGCCTTCATGCTGGGGGACATCGCGCCGGTCGCCGTGGTCACCACGGCCGAACTCGTTGCGACCGTCCGCTCGTTGACGGACGCGCCGGTCGTGTCGACATCCGACCCGGCGATCGCCGCACGGCCGTCCGGCCCGCTCACCGCCGTGGACCGGCGGCCCGAGCACGCCGCGTTCGTCATCTTCACCTCGGGCTCCACCGGACGGCCCAAGGCAGTCGTCGTCGAACACCGCTCACTGGTCGCCTACCTGGCGTGGGCGACCCACGAGTACGAGAGCCTGCGCGGACGCGTCCTGGTGCACTCACCGGTCTCCTTCGACCTCACCGCCACCGGTATGTTCGGGCCGCTGATCTCCGGCGGCACCGTGGAACTGGTCCGCTGGAGCGCGAGCGGCCCCGACCCGGACGCGTCCGTCACCCGGCCCGACTTCGTCAAGGCCACCCCCAGCCATCTGCACCTGCTGGGCGTGGTGCCCGACGAATACTCCCCGGAGGGCCAACTCGTCCTCGGCGGCGAGTCGTTGCTCGGCGATGTACTGGACGCCTGGCGCGCCCGGCACCCCGGCGTGACCGTCCTCAACGAGTACGGCCCGACCGAGACCACCATCGGCTGCAGCCTGTTCCGCATCGAACCCGGCGACGCCGTGCCGCCCGGTGTCGTCACCATCGGCACACCCGCCTGGAACACCCGGATGTACGTGCTGGACGCGCTGCTGCGCCCCGCACCCGTGGGCACCGCCGGCGAACTGTACGTCGCGGGCGACCTCGTCACCCGTGGCTACCACGGCCGCCCCGGACTGACCGCCGGCCGCTTCGTCGCCGACCCGTACGGTACGCCCGGCTCCCGGATGTACCGCACGGGCGACCTGGCCCGCTGGACGGCCGCCGGGCGGCTGGAGTTCGTCAGCCGCGTCGACGACCAGGTGAAGATCCGCGGCTTCCGCATCGAACTCGGCGAGGTGGAGGCCGTGCTCACGGCCCGGCCCGGTATCGACTCCGCTGCCGTGGTCGTCCGCGAGGACACCCCCGGCGACAAGCGCCTCGTCGCCTACGTGGTGCCGGAGCCGGATCACCCGGCGGACCCGGCCGCGCTGCGCGCCGCGGCGGCGCGCGCCCTGCCCGACTACATGGTCCCGGCCGCGTTCGTCGTCCTGGAGAAACTGCCGCTCACCGCCAACGGCAAGATCGCCCGCAAAGCGCTGCCCGCACCCGACCGCACCGCCGACGGCACGGGCAGGACACCCGCCGACGGCACGGAACGGCGTGTGGCGGATCTCTTCGCCGCCGTCCTCGGCGTGCCCGACGTGGGCGCCGACGACGACTTCTTCCACCTCGGCGGCCACTCCCTGCTCGTCGCCCGGCTGGTCAACCGGATCCGCGCCGGCCTCCGGGCGGAGCTGTCCATCCGGGAGGTCTTCGAGCACCCGACCGTCGCCCGGCTCGCGGAACTGCTGGCGGGCCGGGCGACACGGGCCGCCAGGCCGCCGCTGGTCCGGCGCGAACGGCCCGAGCGGGTGCCCCTGTCGGCGGCACAGCGCCGGATGTGGTTCCTCGACCGGCTCGACGGCCAGTCCCCCGCGTACACCATCCCCGTGGGCCTGCGGATGACCGGCGCCCTCGACCGGGACGCCCTGCGGGACGCCTTCGGCGACCTGTGCCGACGGCACGACGTGCTGCGCACGGTGATCGCCGACGGGCCCGAGGGACCGCACCAGGTCGTCGTCGAGACGGAACCGCGCTTCACCACCCGTTCGTACGACCCGGCCGACCCCGACCCGGCCGACCCCGACCCGGCCGACCCCGACCCGGCCGGCTTCGACACCGGGATGGCCGAGGCCTCCCGGCTCCCGTTCGCCCTGGACCACCAACCGCCCATCCGCGCCGTGCTGTTCACCGACGGAGAGCGGGAACACGCCCTGCTGCTGCTCCTGCACCACATCGCGGGCGACGGCGCCTCCATGCGGCCCCTCGCCGCCGACCTGTCCACCGCCTACACCGCCCGTCTCGCCGGCCACGCCCCCGACTGGGCCCCGCTGCCCCTGCAGTACGCCGACTACGCGCTGTGGGAACGCGAACTGCCCACCGACCGGCTCGACTTCTGGACGAGGGAACTGGCCGGAATCCCGGACCAGACCGAGCTGCCCACTGACCGGCCCCGGCCCGCCGTCGCCTCCCAGCGCGGTGGCACCGTGCCCTTCACGGTGCCGGCCGTACTGCGCGACCGGGTCGAGACGCTCGGCCGGGAGCGGGGCGCCAGCGCCTTCATGGTGCTGCACGCCACGCTCGTCACCCTGCTCAACCGGCTCGGCGCGGGCGACGACATCGTGATCGGCACGCCCGTGGAAGGCCGCCCGGACACCGCCCTCGAAGACCTCGTCGGGCTGTTCACCAACACCCTGGCGCTGCGCGCCGACACCTCCGGCGACCCCACCTTCGAGGAACTCCTCGACCGGGTGCGTGCGGCGGACGTGGCGGCCTACGACCACACCGACGTGCCGTTCGAGCAGCTGGTCGAGGTCCTCAACCCGGCACGCTCCCGCTCCCGGCACCCGCTGTTCCAGGTCATGCTCACGGTCAATCAGCGAGCGGTCGCGCCCAGGCTGCCCGGCCTGGAGGTGAGCGTCGGGGACGTGCCCGGCGACCGGGCCAAGTTCGACCTGTCCCTGACGCTCGTCGAGACCGGCGCGCGGGGGGAGGGCGGCTGGTCCGGATCGGTCGAGTACGCCTCGGACCTGTTCGACCGCGCCACCGCCGAGGGCATCGCCGACCGCTATCTGCGCCTGCTGGAGGAGGTGACCGCCGACCCGGCGCGTCCCCTGCACGCCCTGCCCCTGCTCACCCCCGCCGAACGCGAGGACGTGCTCGTCCGCCGCAACGACACCGGCCGACCGCTGCCGGGGGCGTCGCTGCCGGACATGTTCGAGGCTCAGGTGAAGCAGACCCCGCACGCGGTGGCCGTCGTCGCGGACGGCGAGGACGCCACCGGCACCACGGAGCTGACGTACGACGAGCTGAACCGTCGCGCCAACCGGCTCGCCCGGCATCTGATCGCCCTCGGCGCGGGCCCGGAGACGGTCGTCGCCGTGGTGCTGCCGCGCCGACCGGACGTGGTCGTGGCGCTGCTGGCGGTTCTGAAGACCGGGGCGGCCTATCTGCCGGTCGACCCGGCCAACCCGCGGGCGCGGATCGACGCGCTGGTCGCCGACGCGGGCGCGCGGATCGTGCTGGACGTGGAGACCTACCCGGCCGCCCCGGACGATCTCCCCGACGGCGACCTGGGTGGGCCCGTCCACCCCCACCAGGCCGCCTACCTGATCCACACCTCCGGATCGACGGGCCGCCCGAAGGGTGTGGTCGTCGAACACGGTTCGCTCGCCGCCTACTTGAGCGAGGCCGCGGCGATGTACCCGGCCGCGTCCGGCGAGTCCCTGGTGCACACCTCCCTCGCCTTCGACATGCCGGTGACCACGCTGTTCACCCCGCTCGTCACGGGCGGACGGGTGCGGTTCGCGGACCTCGACCAGGACACACCGACGCCCGACCTGCTCAAGGTCACCCCGAGCCATCTGCGGCTCCTGGAGTCGCTGCCCGACCGCGTCAGCGACGCCCGGGACCTGGTCATCGGAGGCGAGGCCCTCGACGGCACCGCGCTCCAAGCATGGCGCGACCGTCACCCCGAGGCCGTGGTGATCAACGAGTACGGGCCGACCGAGGCGACCGTCGGCTGTGTCGTCCACCGCCTCGAACCTCACGACCGCCTCGACGCAGGGCCGGTGCCGATCGGCCGACCCCTCGGCAACGCGCGGGTGTACGTGCTCGACGCGCACCTCCAGCCCGTCCCCGACGGGGTGTGGGGCGAGCTGTACCTCGCCGGCACCGGACTCGCCCGCGGCTACGCCGGGCGGCCCGGCCAGAGCGCCGAACGGTTCGTCGCCGACCCGTACGGCCCGCCCGGCACCCGGATGTACCGGGTGGGCGACCGGGCCCGCTGGAACCGCGCCGGAGTGCTGGAGTACGCCGGACGCGTCGACGACCAGGTCAAGATCCGGGGCTACCGGATCGAGCCTGGCGAGATCGAGACCGCCCTGACCGCGCTGGACGGCGTCGCACGGGCCGCGGTGATCGCCCGCGAGGACCGTCCAGGAGACCAGCGCCTGGTGGCATACGTCGTAGGGGGCGCCGAAACACCGCTGGCGGCCGACGAATTGAAGGCCCGGCTCGCCGCCGTCCTCCCCGCCCACCTCGTGCCGTCCGCGTTCGTCGAGGTCGACGCGATCCCGCTGAACGCCAACGGCAAGCTCGACCGCAGGGCACTGCCCGCCCCGCCGGACACCGCCGCCGGTACCGGCCGGGCGCCTCGGACCGAACGGGAGGCCCTGCTGTGCGCCCTGTTCGCCGAGGTGCTGGGGGTGTCCGAGGTCTCCGCCGACGACGACTTCTTCGCGCTGGGCGGTCACTCCCTGCTCGCCGTCCGGCTGGCCGGGAGGATCGGGGAGACGCTGTCGGTCCGGTCCAGCCTGTCGGCGCTCCTCGAAGCACCGACCCCGGCGGGACTGGCCCGCCACCTCACCGAGGGCGGTCGGGACGCAGCGTCCTGGGTGCCGGACTCGGAAGCCGAGCTGAGTCCCGCCCTGCGCTTCACGTCCGGTGCATCCCCGTCCTGCCCACCCGATGCGCGGAATGGCGTCCCGCATGCCGACGGTCCTCGGGAGATCCTGCTGACCGGGGCCACGGGGTTCGTCGGAGCCTTCCTCCTGGCCGAACTGCTGCACCGGACATCGGCGCGTGTGCACTGCCTCGTCCGTGCGCGGACCGACGCCGAGGCCGGCGAGCGGCTGACCGGGGCCATACGACGCTACGGCATCGACCTGGGGTCGGCGCCGGACGATCCGCGGCTGAATGTCGTCCGGGGTGACCTGGCGGCAACGGACCTCTGCCTCGACCCCGCGGACTGGGCGAGGCTGCGCGAGCGGGTCGACACGATCGTGCACAGCGGCGCGCACGTCCATCACCTCTCGCCGTACACCCGGCTGAAACCGACCAACGTGGAGGGCACCCGGACCCTGTTGCGCCTGGCCTGCGAAGGCCGGCCGAAGGCATTCCACCACCTCTCCACCCTCGGTGTGTTCGGGCTCGGCCAGGACTCCCGGCTGGTGACGGAGGATTCACCGATCGCCGGTGAGGAACACCCGTTCGGGAACGGGTACGCGGCGAGCAAATGGGTCGCGGACCGGCTCGTGGAGCGTGCCTTCGAGCGGGGGGCCACCGGCGCCATCCACCGGCTCGGCCGTATCTGGGCGCACACCTCGACCGGTGCCGTCAGCCCGGACGACATGTTCTCCCGGCTGCTCACCAGCTGCGCCGCGCTCGGCTGCCATCCGGTCGGACCGGATCTGGAGGAAGCGCTGCTCCCCGTCGACGTCCTGGCCCGCGCCGTCGTGGGGCTGATCCTGACCGACACGGGAACCGCCCGTGTGCACCATCTCCACCACCCGCGCAGCATCGGAGCCGGTGTCTTCCTGAGCGGCCACGACCGGATGCGCGGGACGGTCTGCGAACCGGTCCCGCTCACCGAGTGGCTGCGGCGCCTGCGGCGCGCGAGCGAACGGGGACAGAACCTGCCGATCCTGCCCTACCAGGCGTATCTCGAAGAGCACGCGAGGAACGCGTCGGACCGGCGGCAGCCGACCCTGGAGTTCGACAACGACAGGACACTCCGGCGGCTGCGGGATCTGACGGTCGCGATCCCGGACATCGACGAAGCCGCGATCTCCCGCTACTGGGACTTCGTCGAACGGTGACGCCAGCCGCACGGACCGGCCTTCCGCCCACGACATCGACCTGACGACCGACCACTCCGCCCGGACCCTCGGGCGGGAACCGTGGCCCAACTCCGCTGCACCCGGGAGGCAAAGCGCCTCCCGGCTCCCGAAAGGAACACCGACCCGCCATGACCAACCCCTTCGAGAACCCCGACGGCACCTACCGGGTCCTGGCCAACGACGAGAACCAGCACTCCCTGTGGCCCGACTTCACCGACGTCCCCGCCGGCTGGACCACCGTCTTCGGCCCGGACAGCCGCACCGCCTGCCTGGAGTACGTCGAGCGCGAATGGACCGACCTGCGCCCCCAGAGCCTCGTCGACGCCATGGGCGCCTGACCGCCGCCCCCGGCCGAATCCACGCGACGGCCGAATCCACGCGACGGCCTCATCCACGCGACGGCCTCATCCACGCGATGTACGGAACGGAAGTGAACACGACGTGATCAGCGTCGAATCGACGACGGCACCCGCGGACCCGGCGCGGACGACCCGCCCCGCCACCGGCGGCGGAACGGTGCGCCTCGGCGCCTTTGACCTCGCCGCACTGGCCCAGGTGACGAGCGGTCTGCTGGACGAGGCGGGGGACCGGGTCGACGACCCGGCCTGGGTGGGCCGTGCCCGTCGCGCCTGGGAGGACGCCCCGGCCGAAGTACGGCGTCCGGTGCGGGAGTTCCGCAGGAACTCCGGCCCCGACGGCGCCCTCGTCCTGCGGCGGCTGTCGATCGGCGCCGCCGACCTGCCCTCCACCCCCATGGTGAAGGGCTCCGTCCAGCACACCCCCTCACTGGCGGCGGCGACACTGCTGCTGTTCGCGGCCGGGCTCGGCGACCCGGCCGCGTTCGCGGCGGAGAAGTCCGGCGCCCTGGTCCAGGACGTGGTCCCGGTGCCCGGTCAGGAAAAGGTCCAGGGCAACGTCGGCTCGGTCGAACTCACCTTCCACACCGAGAACGCCTTCCACCCCCACCGCCCCGACTACGTCATGCTGCTGTGCCTGCGGGCCGACCACGAGGGCGTCGCCGAACTGCGCACCAGCTGCGTACGCCGCGTCCTGCCGCTGCTGACGCCCGACACCCGGGCGGTGCTCAGCGCACCCCGATTCGTCACCGAGGCCCCGCCGTCCTTCGGCCCGGCCGGCGAGGGCACCGCGCACGCCGTCCTCACCGGCGACTCGGACGACCCCGACTGGTGCTTCGACGAGGCGGCCACCCGGGGCGTGACCCCCGAGGCCCGAGCGGCCCTCGCCGAACTGGCCGAGGTGGCCCACCGGACGTACACCGCGGTGCGCCTGCGCCCCGGCGACCTCGCCGTCGTCGACAACCGGGTCACCCTGCACGGCCGTTCGGCGTTCACCCCGCGCTACGACGGCCGTGACCGCTGGCTCCAGCGGACGTTCGCATTCAGCGACCTCCGCCGCTCCCGCGACCACCGCCCCGGCGACGGAACGGTCCTCGTCAAGTGACTTCGTCCGCACATGGGTCACGAGATCGATGAGTTCGAGAATCCAGAAAGGTACGTGCTGAGATGACCGAGACCGACCGGACACCCCTTGCTGTGTTCGAACGTCACGAGTCGAACGTACGCAGCTACTGCCGCGACTTTCCGGTCGTGTTCGAACGCGCCGCCGGGCACCACCTGTGGGACACCTCCGGCCGCCGCTACGTGGACCTGCTGTGCGGGGCCGGATCGCTCAACTACGGCCACAACCCGCCCGCCATCGTCGAACGGGTGATCTCCTACCTCACGGCCGGCGGACCGGTGCAGTCGCTGGACCTGCACACCGCGGCGAAGGCCGACTTCCTGGAGCGGTTCACCAGCCTCGTCCTTCAGCCGCGCGGCCTCGGCGAACACGTCGTCCAGTTCCCCGGCCCGGCCGGCACACTCGCCGTCGAGGCCGCGCTCAAGCTGGCCCGCAAGGTCACCGGCCGCACCGAGGTGATCGCCTTCACCGGCGGCTTCCACGGAGCGTCCCTCGGCGCCCTCGCGGCCACGACCTCCCCGCTGCTGCGCGGGGGAGCGGGGGTGCCCCTGACCGACGTCACGATCCTCCCGTACGGCGACGCGGCCGAGCCCGATCCGTTCGCCGCCCTGGAGCAAGCCCTCGGCCCCGACGCGGCGACGCCCCCGCCCGCCGCGGTCCTGCTGGAGACGGTCCAGGGCGAGGGCGGACTGCACACCGCTCCCCGCGCGTGGCTTGCCCGGATCCGTGAACTCGCCGACACCACCGGCACGTTGGTCATCGTGGACGACATCCAGGCGGGCTGCGGACGCACCGGTACCTTCTTCAGCTTCGAGGACACACCCGAACTACGCCCCGACCTCGTCTGCCTGTCCAAGTCCCTCAGTGGAATGGGGCTACCGATGGCGGCCCTGCTGATCCGGCGTGAGATCGACCGATGGGCACCCGGCGAGCACAACGGCACCTTCCGCGGCCACAACCTCGCCTTCGTGGCGGGCTCCGCGGCCCTGGACCACTGGACCGACCCGCACTTCACCGATCACGCCGCCGACCTGGCCACCGCCATCCGCACCAGCCTGACGAGCATCACCGACACCCTCCCTGCGGGAGCCGTCCAAGTCGTCGGCAAGGGAGCGATGAGCGGACTGAGATTCCCCGCCCCCGAGACGGCTGAGCGGATACGGGAGGCGTTGTTCCGCGCCGGCATCGTCGCCGAGACCTCGGGGTCGGGGCATGTGCTGAAGCTCCTGCCACCCCTCACGATCTCACTCACCGACTGGAAGGAAGTGGCGGACACCTTGGGTGACACCGTCCAGGTATTCGCCACGGCGTAGTCATCCGACTCCCTGTGGACGGGACAAGTCGCGCGACTACGGCCAAATCGCCAGGGCCAGGGATGCGTTCAGCCTTCGAGTCATCGAGCCATCGAGTCCGACCGTCAATATTCTTCAGTGGCGAGTTGACAAGGGCCCAATGCCATCCCTCTGTTGGCGATGCCGGGCGTGGCCATGCGGCTGAGCACAGGGTGCGGAAGCGGGTGGCCCGGCGTCGCGTTCTGGGTTCGATGTCGAGCCGGTCCGCGACGCGGGCGATGTTGCAGGGTTGCAGGCCGGCGTGGCGAGCACGTGCTGGACGCGAAATTCTTCAGGCCGCAGTAGCGAGAAGCGGCGCAGACCCGTGGGCGCGGACGTTCTGAGAGAGGGTGGCTTCGATGCCGACCCGGATCGCGTAGCGGTACTGCCACTCTTCGGTCATCTGGTCAGGTCTGTCGTGCGTCTGGATCTCGAGGAGTTCGCGGGTGGGCAGCAGGGCCTGGCGGCTGTTGTCGGGTACCGCCGGGCCGAGCAGGGTGATGCCGTGCACCCGTGCGGCCCGCTCGATGTGTGCAGGGGTACAGCCGACATCGACGACCTGCTCGCAGGGCAGTAACTCCTGCTGGGCAAGGTCATCATGAATGCAGCCGCGCCGCAGGCCGAGCGCCGCACCTGTCCCGGCGACGGTGGCGGCGACTGCGAACGAAGCGGCTGCGAGCGAAGCGGTTGCGAACGAAGCGGCTGCCACCGCTACCAGGCGAAGGCCTCTGGAGACGGTCCCGGCCCCGGGAAGATCTCGTCCAGCCCGGCCAACAACTCCTCGCTCAGCTGCAACTCGACGGCGCGCAGGGCGGATTCGAGCTGCTCCGCCGTGCGCGGGCCAACGATCGGGCCGGTCACGCCGGGACGGGTGAGCAGCCAGGCCAGGGCGGCCTCACCGGGCTCCAGACCGTGCTTGTCGAGCAGGTCCTCGTACGCCTGGATCTTCGCATGTACCTCAGGGCCGGACATGGCGCCCGCGGCTCGCCCCTCGCTGCGCCGACCGCCCTCGACCTGCTTCTTCAACACGCCGCCGAGCGCACCGCCGTGTAGCGGCGACCACGGGATGACACCGAGGCCGTACTCCTGCGCGGCCGGAATCACCTCCATCTCGGCGCGGCGCTCGTAGAGGTTGTAGAGGCACTGCTCGCTCACGAGGCCGATGGTGCCGCCGCGACGGGCGGCGATCTCGTTCGCCTGGGCGATCTTGTAACCCGGGAAGTTGGAGGACCCGACGTAGAGAATCTTTCCCTGCTGGATCAACACGTCGACGGCCTGCCAGATCTCCTCGAACGGGGTGTCCCGGTCGATGTGGTGGAACTGGTAGACGTCGATGTGGTCGGTCTGGAGCCGCTTGAGCGACGCGTCCACGGCGCGCCGGATGTTCACCGCCGACAGCTTCTCGTGGTTGGGCCACGCTGCGTCGTCCGTGCCCATGTTGCCGTACACCTTGGTGGCAAGAACGACTTTGTCGCGCCTCTGCCCACCCTTGGCGAACCAGTTGCCGATGATGCTTTCGGTACGGCCCTTGTTCTCGCCCCAGCCGTACACGTCCGCCGTGTCGAAGAAGTTGATGCCGGCGTCCAGTGCCGCGTCCATGATCGCGTGGCTGTCGGCCTCATTGGTCTGCGGACCGAAGTTCATGGTGCCGAGGACAAGTCGGCTGACCTTGAGTCCCGTGCGTCCGAGCTGCGTGTACTTCATGCACTGCACGCTAGTCGCGTGGAGTGCACTCTAGGCAAGCGCATACGTTCGGATCCCGCACATCAATGCCACATCCTTGCCAAGCAATAAGCCGCTGATGCCGGTCACCGGCGGTATGGGCCGCTCCGGGTTCGGTGGGGACTCTGAGCTTGACTCTGTAGGTCCCGTCTCTGACTGCGCAGGTCGCTCGGGCGTGCAACCTGGGCGGTACGGCAGCGACAGGCGGACGCGGGCTGCCGCCCTCGGCCCGGGCGATCGTCTCTCCCTACGACACATCGGCTCACTGCGCACGGCACACGCTGCATCGGCGAGAACGACACCCGCCCTGAGGCTAACGTGAACGGGTGAATCAACTCTGGGCGTCGTTGATCGGTGTCGTGCTCGGCGGAGGCATGTCCTACCTGGCCCAGCTCACCACCGCACGCCAGGCCGCCCGCACCGAGGACAAGCGCCAGGCCGCGCAACTGGCCGAGGCCCGCCGAGCCGAACGGCTCGACGTGATAAGGGAGTTCATCCAGCTCACGCAGCAAGGCATACGCCTCGCCGAAGAACGCTACGAGGCACCGGACTGGTCCTCTGGCCGCACACCCGAGTGGCTCGCCGCCGAGCGGGCACTCATCGAACGCCTCTGGATCTGCGAGCGGATGATCCTCGTCCTTGTCGGCCCGAAGCTCTACCAACCCGCCTGGGACTACGCGAGCGCCGTGCATCACGTCCTGTGGAAGGACCTCGGTGAGTCCGAAGCCGCGTGGAACCACCTACGCGGACCCATGAACACCTTCCTCAACGCGGCCCACGAGAAGCTGGGCTGACCCGGCCCCGGAAATCATCCCGGGCACTCAACCATCAGCGGCATGAACTACTCGTCCCCGCATGACACCGGACGCACTACTGGAACGACGGAGCCTTGCCTGGGTTCCTCCCGCGGAGCACTCCTTGGGAGCGAGGAGCGGGCGGAAGTGCCTCAGCTGGCGAGCAAGGCGTGCATCCACTGGTCTTCGCGCTGTTCGATGTATTCGGCGTCGCTTCGCCAGGCGTCGCCGTGACCCGCGGTCCACAGAGTTGCCCAGGGCTGGACACGCAGGGCGGCCTGTTCGCGCAGGAAGTCGTGCATGGAACGCGTACGGCGCCCCAGCAGTGGGACCAGCCGACGGCGTTCGGCTTCATCGAGGCCGTAGGCGTCGGCGAAGACTCGCAGTCGGTCTCCCGCGTCGCCGCGTTGCCAGTCCGGATGCGCGGACAGCGGGATGAAACCGTGCATGGCATACGCGACGTCCCACAGGCGTGAACCGGGGCCGGCGGTGTCCCAGTCGATGAAGGCCCAACGGGACTCGTCTGCGACCACAAGGTTCCATGGGGCAAGATCGTGATGGGCGATGATGTCGCCGCCTTCGGCGGGGATCAACATCTGCCAGTGCGCGTCGGGTGGTGGCGTGAAGTCCTGCACTGCATCGTGGAAGTCCCGGATCAGTCGTGCGACACGACCCAGTTGCCGAGCGGGTTCCAGCAGAGAGAACCGGTCGGGCCAGACCACATGCCCCGGCATGAAGGTCAGGATCTCGCGCCCCTGGTCGTCGATGCCCAAAGGACGAGGCGCCGCACGGAATCCCACCTCGTTCAGGTGGGTGAGCAAGGCGTGCACTGCGGGAGTCCACGGTCCGGCCGGACGACGGACAGTGTCTCCGACCCGAACGACACCATCGCTGACGTTGCCACCGGACAACGGCTGTTCTTCATCATTCTGCACCGAACCAGTGTGTCTGATCAGGTCGCCGTGATCACCCCGTTAAAGGCGAGCACCAAGGAGGTGCAGAGGTTGAAGGACAAGCTCAGGTCCCGGACTGGGGTGTGGATGTTCCCGGGACCGGCTCGACCAGCCATCTCTGTTCCGCCTCTCCGTTGCGGGGACTTGGTACCAGAACGGTGCCGGCCTCGGGCGAGGCGGGGGCGATCACGAGGCTTCTCTCGTCGCGTGCGAGGAGCTCCCCGTTGGGGCCCAACTCGAAGCGGAGGCCGAACGAGACGTCGCCCGAGGAGTCGCAGAACTCCAGATCCAGCACTTCGTCGTCCCCGCCGGCGTCCAGGCACAGATCCGGTTCGGCGAGGTTGCGCAGGAGCCCGTCTTCAAGGTGGGCCCACTGCTGCGTGCTGGCGGCTGAGCAGGCGGACAGGGTGGCCTCCGCGCCACGCTCGGGCTGCGTGCCCCGGACGTCCATGCACAGGTCCGCGGCCGCATTGCGCAGTCGGCCGCTTTCCGGGGCGTCAGGGAGAGCGGTCGCGGTTGTGGGGGAGGAAGGTGACGGAGGGGGCGCCTGTGTCGCCGGAGCCGGTGCGGTGGTGTCGGACGAGGTGCCGGTCACGACAAGTGCTGCCACGACAGCGGCCGAACTGGCGGCGATCCCGGCGACGAAGATCCTCACGCTCTTGCGGGTGGCGCCAGGCCTTCCCTTACCCACCGGCGTCTGCGGGGTGTCGGAGGGATGAGTGTCGGCTCCCTCGGCGGCCGTGGCAACGGACGCTGTCCGGGCAGGGCGTGCCCGGCATGCGGCCAGGTAGGGGTGAGCACTCTCGCCGAGCAGCGCTTCCGCCAGCAGTACGCCCGGTTTCGTGGCGCAGAGCCTGAGCTGTTCGGCGGTGTCTTGGCAGTAGGAGCACTGATCCTGATGCAGTTGCACCTCGGGCAGCGTGGAACCGGCACCGCGTGAGGGTGCGTCGAGGAGGCGGCTGTAGTCCCGGCACTCTCTCCCGGTCGCATTCTCGACATGCGTGCGCAGGAGCGCCGATCGCCACTGTTCCCTCGCCCGGTCCAACTCGGAGGGCGGTATGTTCCCCGCGATACCGAGCAGGGCTGCGAGAACGGCCGACGATTCGGCTTCCACTTCCATATGCCACAGAATGTACTGCGTGGTCCTCGGGAGTCGCAGAAAAGCCACGTGGCTCAGGTGCCGATTCCCGACCGGGTGCGGCGGGGGCCTGTCGCCGCCGGCCGCCCCGGCCTGGTCGTACGACAGCCCCGAAGCGGCGCCGGCCTGTGAGCGCGCACGCGCGATGTCTCGCACGGCGACGAGCAGGCGAGGGCGCAGGGCATCGGTGGACCCGGCTCTTTGGAGGTCCTGCACCACACGGCGGAACGCCGCTGTGGTGAGCGCTCGCGCGAGGGAGGGTGAACCGGAGGCGCAGATCTCCGCATAGTCGGAGACCGATGGCCCGTGTCGCGCGATCAACGCCGCGACTGGCGTCGTGCCCTCGATGGTCCGGGACATCCTCAGCGCGGCGACGAGAGTGTCGTCGGAGATCCCCGGAGCGGTCTCGGGGTCGGGAGCCGGACGTGTGGGAATCGGGTGAGCGAATGACACAGGGACTTTCCTTCTCCCAGGGCGCTCTGGGCAGTCTCGTCCCGGGCCGATGCGGGCAGAGGTCCAGCGCGGACCTGGTGTGGCCGTGCGGAGAGGGGTGTTGAGTTGGTGACCGCCCGGGCGATGCCGCGCGACCGTCTTGTGGGGGAGCGGGCAACGCCACGACCCGTGTGAGCCGATAGGCCGTTTACTCACTGTTTAAGTATGAACCACCCTGTCACACAGGCCAGATGTCCAACAAGGGATGCCAGGACGAAAAGGTTGGGATCGGCTCTCGTCGTCAGAACGGCCGACGGACCGGGCGTAACCGGGACTTGTTCACCTTTCGGATGCGGGCAGTCGGCCTGGAGTCGACTGGTCTTGCAACACCGGCCTCCTGGGCCACAGCGGGTGCTCAGTCGCCAGGGGCTGCGCAGGTCGGCGAAGTGGACTTGCAGCCCGGTGTCGACGCTCAGTTGGGCGTGCTGGGTCAGCTCCTTGCCGCGGCCCCAGGTCAGCGAGCTGCGCGGTCGCTCGGGCAGCGTAGTGATCGTGCCGGTGATCGCGTCGTTACGGCCTCGGTGCCTGGGCTGGCCAGGGCCGGGCCGTTCCTGTCTCGTGGCTCGACACCGTAGCCGTCCATCCGCGGCAGGTGCAGAAGGGGTGAAGCGGGTCGTACGTTCCACGAGGGTGCCGATCGCGGACCGGCCGGTGTCGATGATGAGGTCGGCCTCCCAGCGGCCCGGCACCGCCACCGGCCTGACCACCACGTCGGCGCTCGCGTTCGGCCCCCGGCGACCGACGCGATGCTCGGCGTGTTCCTGCGCTGACCGCACCCCGGTCCGGCGTGACGCCCGCGCGGGGTCGCGCCGGACCGGTGAGGTGCCCATGCTGGTGCTGGTGTCCGTCAGGTGGTGTGGCGCAGGATCTCCCCGGCCGGACGGGCGTCCAGAACCGTGGGCAGGGTGTGCGCCAGCCCCTCGACCAGGACGAGCCGTGCTCCGGGTATCGCGGCGGCGGTGGCCTCCCCGTGGGCGGGCGGGAACATCGGGTCCTCCGTACCGTGCAGCACCAGCGTCGGCGCGGTGACGGAGGCCAGGCCCGCCGTGTCGTCCCCGCCGGCCGCTCCGGCGAGCGTGTGGTGGAAACCGGCCGTCAGATCACGCGCCCGCTCGTACACCCGCCGCTCCATGCGCCGGTACTCCTCCTCGTCGAACGGCAGCACCGAGCCGTGCAGCACCCGCCACAGCGGGAGCCGGAGGGCCAGGTGGCCCTCCAGGCCCCCTTCCGGATCGGGGAGGGCGGCGGCGAGCGCGGTCAGCAACTCCATTCTGGGTGGCGGCAGTTGACCGGGCGCAGGGGGTTCCTCCGCCATCGCCCGGCGCACCGCCCCCGCCGTGTCCGTACCGAGCGGCTGCGACGACAGACTCGTCAGCGTCAGCACCCGCTGCGGATCGGTGACGGCGATCCGCTGCGCGATGATCCCGCCCAGCGACGCCCCGACCAGATGCGCCCGCTCCACCCCGAACGCGTCCAGCACGGCGAGCGCGTCGGAGGCCATGTCGGCGACGGTGTACGGCCGGACGGCGAAGTCGACGACCGAGGACCGCCCCACATCGCGATGGTCGAACCGGATCACCCGACGCCCACCCTCGACCAGCCGCCGCACGATCCCGTCGTTCCACTGGACTCCCTGCGCCTGCGCGCCCATCACGAGCAGCACAACCGGATGCTCGGGCGCGCCGAACTCCTCCGCCCACAGCTCGATGCCGTCGGTGGGGACCATCCGCTCACGGCCGTCGTGAAGGCCGTCGTTCATGGGTTCGTCTTCCTGCGTCAGTTCATTTTCCTGCATGGTCGTTCAAGATAATGGCTCGACAGAGATCACGCACGGGGTTTTCGAGGTGGACGCCCTGCCGCCGCACCCGGCACCCTGATCGCATGGCCGGAGTCAAGGGACAGGTGCAGCAGCGGGGCGTGGAACGCCGTCGCGCGATGGTGGACGCCGCGATCACGCTCTTCTCGCAACAGGGCGTACGAGGGACCGGGGTCGCCGCGATCGCGGAACGGGCCGGCGTGACCCCTTCCGCCCTCATCCACCACTTCGGCAGCAAGGACGGCTTGGTCCGGGCGGTTCTGGAGGAGGCCGACCGCCGCGCCCTGGCCCGCCTGTCGGCGACTGCGGCCTCGAAACCAACGCTCGACGAGGCCTTCGACTGGTTCGTGCGGGACGCAGAGCACACGGCCGTCGCCGAACGCGAACTGACCGCCCTGCACACCACCCTGACGGCGGAGAACCTGGAACCCGGCGCGGCCCTCCACACCTGGTTCCGCGACCGCGGCCGAGCCCTGCGTGCCCACCTGACGGCCCTGTTCACCCGCGCCGCGGCCGACGGCACCGCCCGCCCCGGCCCGAACCCGTCCCTCCTTGCTGTCGAGGTCGCCGCCTTCCTCGAAGGCGTTCACCTCCTGTGGCTGCTGGACCCCAAGGAGGTGGACCTCACGGCCGTGCACCGCGGTTACTTCGAGGGCCTGGCCGCCCGCCTGCGCCCCTGACCGCGAACCCCGTCAGACGCACGAGGTTCCTCGATGAGAAGAGTGGAGTGACGGGAGACTGTCACGCTCCGTTCTGAGGGAGCCCGGGGGTGAGATTCCCCCGGCCCCCCGGCCCCCCGGCCCCCCGGCCCCCCGACCCCCCGAGGCTGTCGCGCTCGATGACGCTCTCGGGTCGCCCGGCCGCTTTCCTGACGTCATAGCGGGTCGTGGGGCGGCGGTTCTTGGAGCCAAGCGGCCTTCCTGGGCCGGGTGTTGAGGGTTTCGGTGCACGGGCCGGGCAGGCGAGGTGCGGGCGGAGGTTGCGAAACCCTCGGCGGACGCGGGCCGGGGTGAGCCGTGCGGGCTCGGCCGGCCTCTCCCAGGGGCGGCGGAGATCCGCCGCGGCTTCGCGGGTGAGCCGGAGCTGGGTGTGGGCAGCGATCACGAGCCACGTCCAGCGGTCTCCGGGTCCGAGGAGCGTCCGCTACGGCCGTGGACGTGGCAGAACAGGCGATCCGCGCTGGTGGGAGGGTCGGGGCGGAGCCAGTTGCTGACGTTGACCGCGAGGACCAGGCGGCCGTCGGCGACCTGAGGCATGGGCCGGCCGGCCAGCACCTGCCGCGGGCGGGGCACGTCGATGTTCCCGCTGTTCAGGGCGTCATACACGGCGCCGTGCCCGCGCCGGTGCTCAGCCACCAACGTCAGGCCCACCGGCGCTCTCACCGGCCCGTCCGCACACAGCAGCGCGTCCAAGAGGTCGAACAGCTCGTCCCCGCGAGCGGGCAGACAGCCGAATAAGTCCTCCCGGAAGCGTGACGCTTTCACGAACGCTTCCCCCGGAACATGATCAGGCAGCAGATTCACCTTCACGGCCTTCGTCGTGGTCACGTGCATCCTCGGTCGGAGCACATGATCAGACGAAGGCCGCCTCAGCGTCCGGCGAACCCCCAGGTGAGCGGCCTGGTTCGAGGAGCATTCCGACTCATCGATAGCCTGCATCACCATGATGCGCGCTTGGATCCTGCCGATGCTGCTTGTGCTCAGCGGCTCAGTCGTCGCGACTGTGCAGATCTTCAAGGGGAGCCCCGGCACAGCCCCGGCACTCCTGCTGGCGTTCCTCGCGCTCGCCGGCGTCAACTCGCCCCTGATCTTCCCAAGGTCGATCGGCGCGCTGGAGGCACAACGCCGTAGCGCGGTCGACGGCCGACCGGTCGTCTTCTGGCGGCCGGGCTGCAAGTACTGCATACGACTGCGCATCCGGCTTGGCCGCAGCGCCCGCCAGTTGCACTGGGTCAACATCTGGCGCGACCCTGCAGGAGCCGCAGTGGTGAGGGCGGCCAACGAAGGCAACGAGACCGTGCCGACTGTCGTCGTGGCGGGCCAGCCACACACCAACCCCGATCCCACATGGGTGCGCGAGCAGCTCTCCCCTTCCGCGTGATCACAAACCGCGCCTCTTGGAGATGCGTCCGTAGACCCAAGCGGACAGAGGTTGAAAGACAAGCTCAGAGGTCGTTTTCATCCGCACTGCTCGTATCTAGGACGGTTCCCGGAGTACGGGATTGTGATGCGGAACGGATAGCGGGTGCGATTGGGGCCTGTGAATCGCATGGTGTGACGGGCGGTGCGGGATGAGGCTTGTTCCTGTCTCATCCCGCACCGCCCGGTTCTTCTGCGTGCTTCCGCCGTCACTGATGTCGCCTGGGCGCACCTGGTCCGCAGCGATACGCCGGAAGCATTCCTGCGCGATGCCCGTATCCGAGTGATCTGACCGATGCCCGCTGGGAGTTGATCGAGCCGGTGCTGTCCGCCTGGCGCTTCGAGCGCCGCGGCAGGGCGCTGGACACGATCGCCCGCTGGAAGGGCGCCAAGCTGACGGTGTGGGACAAGACCCAGCGGGTGGTCGGCACCCAGACCGAACTCTCCACCGTGTTCGATCTGGAGGCCCGACAGCACCGCGGTGGCCGAGGCGGCCACGATCGACATGGGTCCGGGGACCTACACCTCGCAGACTCAGGTCGCCGCGGACGCGCTCGGGCTGACCATGCGCGCGGTGACCTTCCGGCTCGGCGACTCCCTCTACCCGCCGACCCCGCCGCACGGCGACTCGATGACCATGACCGTCGTCGTGCGCGGCGGCCGACTGCACGTGCAGAAGAACCCGGCCCGCGGCGAGACCTACCAGCGGCTGCTGACCCGGAACAGGCTCACGCACCTCGAAGCCGAAGGTGCGAACGCCGGGGCGCCGGAACCCGCGCGCCACGCATACTTCTCCTATGGCGCGGTCTTCACCGAGGTCGGGGTCGACGCCACCCTGGACCTGGTACGAGTGAGGCGGATGCTCGGCGTGTACGACGTAGGCCGCATCGTCAGCCCCGAGCTCGCGGACAGCCAGGCGCTGGGCGGCATGGTCGGGCATCGGCCAGGCCCTGCTTGAGCACGCGGTCACCGATCACCGTGACGGCCGGATCGTCAACGCGAGCCTCGCCGACTACCTCGTCCCCGTCAACGCGGACATCCCGGACCTCAAGGCCATCTACCTGGAGAGTGAGGATCCGCAGGCCAACCCGCTCGGCGTCAAGGGGATCGGCGAGATCGTCCAGGTCGGCGTGGCGGCGGCCATCGCCAACGCGGTCTACAACGCCACCGGCCGCCGCATCCGCGAACTGCCCATCACCGCACAGGCGTTGATCTGAGCCGGGGTGTCCCGGGCCACGGAGGAGAAGCCGCAGTCAGAGACGGGACCTGCTCACCGGAACGGGGACGAAGGGGCAACGGGCACCTCGACAGCTGTATCGGTCGGCGGAACTACCCGAGCATGCCCGTCGATTTTGCTGGTCAGAGACTGGTGTCGTTCAGGGGGAGTTGCCGTGCCCGCGTCTCGGGGGCGTTGGGGCTCAGCGGAGCCGGTCGTAGACGAGGGCCATCGCGCCCAGGTCACCGGTCTCCTGGTGGGTGAGCTTCCACTTCGTCGGGGGGAGGCCGTCGTCGAACAGCCGCATCCCGCCGCCGGCGATCTCCGGGATGACGGTGAGGTACATCCGGTCGAGCAGGTCGGCTGACAGCAACGCCTTGGTGATGCTGGGGCTGGTATTCACGAGGATGTCGCCCTCGCCATCAGCCTTCAGGTCGGCGATGATGTCGGCGACGGGGCCGTTCATGATGCGGGTGCGTTCCCATGGCGCCTCGGTCAGGGTGGTCGACAACACCACCTTCTCGGTGTCGACCAGCCACTTGGCGTATCCGCGGTCGCGGGGATCGGCCTTGTCGTCAGCGGCGACCGGCGGCCAATACCCCATGAATCCCTCGGCGAGGACCCGGCCGAGCAGCGCCGTGGTCGCGTTCTCCCGCATGCGGGTCATCTGGTCGCGCGCGACGTCGGTGGTCGCGTAGGTGGCGAACGCGGCGAAGTCGGCGGGCCCGCCTGCTCCGTGGTAGCGCCCGTCGAGGCTGATGGCCAGGTTGGCGGTCACCTTGCGTCCGGTGGTCTGCGCGGTCATGTCGTGCTCCTTGTGTCGGTGTCGTGCACGGTGCTGCCGGTGGTGCGGGTATCGGTGGCGAGGGTCGTCGCGAGTCTGTCGAGGCTCTGGCCGAAGCCGATCTCGATGCCGGCAGCGAAGTCCGCGGAGTCGACGGTGCTGTCGGTGACCCGGTAGAGGACGTCCAGGTCGGTGCCGTGGGCGGCGGGCCGGAGGTTGAGGTCGAGGTGGCCGACGAAAGCGAAGCTGCCGTCGGAGAGCAGTGGGGAGAGCTGGTAGGTCAGGCGCTCACCAGGGCGAACATCGTCGACGACGCCCTCCGCGTGCCCGACGATCGCCTCGGAGTCGTCGATGTCCTCGGCGTCGCGGTATTCCAAGACGATCCGCCCACCAGGTCGTGCCTCGAACGCAAACTTTGAGACGCGCAGGCCGTCGGGCGCCCACCAGCGGGCAAGCAGAGCCGACTCGGTCAGGTGACGCCACACCAGCTCGGGACTCCCCTTCATCGACCGGTGCAAGCGGAATGAACGACCGTCGGCCCACCCCGGCTCCCGCGCCTCGGACCGCTCGGCGTCGAGGCTGATCCCGTACCGGTCGAAGGTCTCGCGCGGGCCACCGCTCTGGTCCGCGGCGTCGGCGAGCCGGTTGAGAGCGGCCGCCAGACCCCGCAGAGGGCCTGGCTGGAGTGCATAGACGCGACGCTGGCCGGAGCGCTGGGAGGTGACGACGCCCGCGCGCTCCAGGGCTTGCAAGTGCTTGGTCGTCTGCGGCTGGCGGGCTTTGGCGAGCCGTGCCAGGACGCCGACCGAACGAGGCCGCTCGGCCAGCAGTGTCACGAGCCGCCAGCGGGCCGGATCGGCCAGCGCGATGAGGAGTGCGTCCATGAGGAGAAGTATTCTCCATGAAGAATATTCGTGTCAAGGAATATGTGGGGTCGGTCAGAGGCGCACCGGGAGTGCGACACTGGATCTCGCGTGTGCGATGCTTCCGCTTCGACTTCACTCTTGGCCCCGGCAGCATCGCCCGTCCGAGAACGCGCGGGTTCCAGGAAACCTGAGCGGTGAGAGGCCGGAACCTGCATGTCACTTGATGGCTGTGGTGGTCCTGCGCGCGGGTTCGCCGTGGTTTACGGGCTTTGACTTCCCGGGCGTTCGCCGTGCCGCATCCAACTGTCAGCCCGCAGGCCAATGTCGGCTCGGCATGCCGTCATCGCTCATGTGCGCCCGCTGCCAGATCCCTTTCCAGTTGAACGGGGCATCCGGGACGAACCGGTGCCGCTGCCCGCACGGACATGGCGCCAGTACCCACGCGCACCCACGGCACAGCTCCACCCATCCGTGCCCGGTCGAGTTCGACTCCAGCGGTCTCTCGTCCCCGCAGGCGGGGCAGCCGGGAAGATCGGCGCCGTCCAAAATCGCGTTCTGCCGCCGGACGTACTCGGACAGCCGCAGCGACGGATGGCGAAACGGGTCTTCGTACCAGGCGCGGTTCGGGCCCTCCCACCAACTCCGCAGCCACCACGGTCGCGGGTCCACCACAGCCCGCCGCCCGGCCCGCTTCTCTGCCCGGCGTTGCGCGGCGTACTCCTCCGCCCGCGCGAGCCACAGCACCCGCGCCTCAAACAGTTCCTCCACCGCCCGCACCAGCGCGTCCGGATCCGCCTCCAGCCGCCGGGGGATCGCGGCGCTGAGCGTGAGGTGGTGACAGGTCGCCCGGAAGCCGTATGGCGCGAAGAGGGTGATGCAGGTCCGCAGCGCGCTGTGCCGACGGCGGAGGGGGAGGCGGGCGTCGTGCACGCGCGCTCGGTGGGTCAGGAAGCTGGTCATTGTGTGGGCCCCAGGTCCAGGGCCCGGGCCAGGGCGGCGGTGACGGCGGCGGCATGTGCCGGCAGGTGTTGTTCGGCCCAGGTTCCGGCGAGGCTGAGGAAGTCCCGCAAGTCCTGCTGGGCACCGGTGACGAGCGCGCGTACCTGGTCTACTGGCAGCTCGATCCCAGGGCTGTCGTCCTTCGCGTAGGCGTCGAGAGTCAGCCGGACGGTGTCGCCGACGCGCTCGGCCACCGAGGACGGGTCGTGGCCGAAGTACGAGCAGCCGGTGCCGTCGAGCACCTCCAGCCAGTCCCGCCAGCTCTCCAGGCCGCTGCAGCAGCCCGGCTCGACAAAGACGGTGTCGGTAGCGTCGTCAATCACCCGGAACCCGCCGGCGGCGAACAGGTCGGGCATGGTGAGCAGCCCGTGCAGGAACGTGCCGAGCGGATCGGTCGGGCACGGCCCGTGCTCCTCCTCCGGCTCGAAGTCGTTGCAGTCGGCGATCCGCATAACCGCCGTGCCGACCTCCGCCGGAGTCAGCTCCCCGTCCAGAACGAGGTAGCCGTACGACTCGTGCTCGCCGACCGGCCAGAGCGCAAAGTCGTCGGCAGCGAAGACTTCCAGAACGGGGTGCATCACGATCACACGGGGATGATGCCGGACCCCACTGCCGCACCGCCACGGCTTTAGCTGCGGTATCGGGCTCAAGGCGGGGCCTGCTACCTGGGCAGTTTCGCAGTTCGCTCCGGATAGACGGTGCCGACGTAGCGCATGGCGGTCTGTTCGGTGATGCCGAAGAGCCTCATGAGCTTGAGAGGGTCGCCGGTGGCGAAGGCTTTGTTGAGGATGCGGTCCTGGCGCAGGCCCGCACCGCCCCCGGCGCCCCGGCGTGGCTGCGGCTGGTGTCCCCCCGGCCGACAAGGCGTCGGGGAGGTCTCATTGCCACGAGACCCGGCACGACACCGTCGTCGTTCCTGCAGTGAGGGGGCACATGGCCGAGTGCGTTCAACATGACTGAGGGACTTTCACCGAGGACCCACGGCGTCTTCGGCAGGCAGGCTCGGAAGGGCGGGGGGTACGTCGCTGCTGTTCCGGTAGGCCAGAACTCGTTGCCCTCGATATAATCGCCGATCGCTGCCCACGAGGCACTCGCGCACGGTGTCCGGATCAGTGGTCGACGGGCGGTGAACACCGCCTCCAGCGCGGCTGTGCGCCGCCGACCGGGTACCGGCCCGCCCTGGCGCATCTGGCCCCGCTCCAACTCCGCGGCCCGCGCGGGCACATCGCCACGACGGGACCCCGCGCGGTGGAGGAGCGCCTGCACCTGTTCGGCTACGGCGACTGGACCGATCCCGGCTCTGCCCCCTCATCGGCGCGTCTCAGTGTGGGCATGAGGCGGAGCGCGTTGTCGCGGTTGATGCCGCGACGTTGGCGGTTGGTGAAAACGGGGTCGGTCTCGATGGCGGGCACCGTGAAGTCGGTGATGATGTCGGCGGAGGCGGCCGGCCAGTCGGTGCCGAAGAGGATCCGGTCGGCACCGGCGGTGGCCACCAGAGTGCCCGAGGGGGCCAGCGGGCCCGCTGTGTCGTAGTAGAAGCGGTGGAGGTAGTCCTGTACGCGGGCAGCATCGAGGGGTGGGGTGCAGAAGGCGCCGAAGGCCTTCATGCGGGTGGTGATCTGAGGGAGGAATCCGCCGGCGTGGGGCAGGACGACTGACAGATGCGGGTAGCGGTCGAGTGTCCTGGTGCGGATCAGGTTCACGGCGGCGCGCGTGGTGTCCAGCAGGAAATCGCACATGAAGTTCGGGATTCCGGGGACGGTGGGCACGCCGGGTGGTCCGCTCGGGAGGTCAAGTGGGTGGGTGATGAGGACTGCGGCGCGTTCGTCGAGTTCTGCGAGGAAGCGGTCGTACGAGGGATCGCCGAGGTAGATGCCGTTGTAGTTGGCTTTCACGCTGACTCCAACCGCACCGAGCTCGTCGAAGGCGCGTTGGAGAGCCCACGTGGTCACTTCGGGATGGTCCAGCACAGCGGGGCTGAGGACGGCGAAACGGCCCGGGTGCAGGGCCACCAGGTCGGCCAGCGCCTCGAAGACGACGGTGAGGCCTTCCCTGGCCTGCGCCGCGGAGCGGTACCGGTCCTGCATGGTCGGGTTGAGGACCGCGGTTGCGATTCCCACTCGGTCCATCATCGCCAGAGTGGAGTTCAGATCCCAACGCGCCCACCACGGCAGCTCCTGCCGCCGCACCAGGCCCTCACGCTCGGCCCAGTCGACCCATGCCGGAGCGGTGAAATGGTGGTGGATGTCAATCCTCGCCCGACCGGCGTCAGCACCGCTCTCCGAGCCTCGCGGCACAGCTTCCTCCCCGGCCAGAGCACTGGCCCCGCCCGTTGCGGCGACGGCGCTCGCCACCGCCCCACCGGTGATCAGCAGACTGCGCCGACTCATGGCCTGGGTCGATTCCGACATCCGCGTATCCCATCCGTAGCGCCATCCGGCTTGTCGCACCACGATGGCCCGGCGACGGGCTCGCGATCAGCACGGCGTGCCCTGTTCGAGGTCGGTTACCTCGGACGGACGCGGTCCAAGAGGCACGGCCCTCGCCACGTCCCGCCGCCGTCCGGCTTCAGGACGCACGCCCCGTGACGACCGCCGGTGGGGGAGCCCAGGCGTGCCGTACGAGTGCCATGTCTACACAAAACAGCAGGTCACATCCAGTACGCCGCATCCCTTGTGCGGCTTGGGGGTAGGTCAGCGGCACTCGGTGCAGATAGCTTCCTTCAGGTTCTCAGAACCCATGCATCGACCACCCTGAGTGGGTCGAGGCGATCTGGTGGACCGACGGTGACACGCGCTGAACTCCCTGTGACAACAAGGGAGTTCAGCGCCACACCTGTCTCCTCGGTTACGAATCCATGACATTGGGACGTACAACTGGGATCGCCCGGCTCGAGTCGTACCCACTGAACGCGGCCTTCCGCGTACAGACCCGACCGACTCGAAAGGCTCACGTATGTCCCGAGCACACCGCCGAACCCGTACCGCGCTCACCGCACCCCTTGCAGCCGCGGTGCTGCTCGCCGGAGGATTCGGCGCCATGGCTCTCACCGGGGGCCCGGCGCTGGCGGCCACCGGGTCCGCGGACACGCAGGACGACTTCAACGGCGACGGATACGCCGACCTGGTCGTGTCGGCTCCGGACGCCACGATCTCCAGCAAGGCCAAGGCGGGCTACGTGGCCGTCACGTACGGCTCCGCCAACGGGGTCTCCGCCGCCAACAAGAAGCTCATCAGCCGCTCCACCAGCGGCGTTCCCGGCTCCGCCACCGCGAACCAGCGCTTCGGGACCAACTTCACCAAGGGCGACCTGGACGGCGACGGCTTCAGCGACCTGGTGATCTCGGGCGGCAGTCCCGGCTCCGTCATCCTCTGGGGCTCCGCCTCCGGACTCACCGGCGGCACGGCCATACCCGGGTACGGGCAGTCCCCCACGACCGGCGACTTCGACGGCGACGGCAAGACGGACCTCGCCCTGTTCTCCTACCTGTCCGGCGCGGGCGACGACCCGGCGAGCGGCGACGCCACCGTCTGGAAGGGCCCGGTCACCCGCGCCGGACAGCCCACCGCCACCCTGCCGCTGTTGGACAAGGCCGACTGGTGGGGCTACGACGCAGGCGACGCGTCCTGCGCCACCAACGGCGGCTGCCAGGAGGACGGCGACTCGATCAGCGGGCCCATCCGCTCCACCCGGACCGGCGACGTCAACGGCGACGGCAAGGACGACATCGTCGCCTGGAAGTACGCGGGCGACGGCCAGTGGGGCAACCGTCTGTTCCTCGGCGGCGGCAGCACGGGCTTCACCAGCGGCTGGACCCCCTCGGACGGCACGGCGACCGGCACGGGCACCGGCATCGGGGACGTGAACAACGACGGCTTCGACGACGTCGTGGTGGGCAACTACTGGGCTGGCGGCAAGGTCCAGATCGCGTTCGGGTCGGCCTCCGGCCTGTCCGAGGAGCGCGTACAGGTCTTCGACCAGGACCTGCCCGGCTTCCCCGGCGTGGAGGAGGAGGGCGACGGGATCGGCTCCACGGTCTCAGTGGCGGACGTCAACGGTGACGGCTTCGGCGACATCGCGCTCGGCATCTCGGGCGAGGACATCGGCGACATCACCGACGCCGGTTCCGTCGCCCTGGTCCCCGGCAGCGCCACAGGCGTCACGGGCGCCGGCACGCAGACCTTCCACCAGGACACCGCCGGGGTCCCCGGAGTCGCCGAGGAGGACGACCAGTTCGGCGCGAGCAGCGCCCTGCTGGACGTCAACGGTGACGGCCACGCCGACCTCGCGGCCGGTTCCGAGGCCGAGAACGGCTGGAACGGCGCGGTCTGGGTGCTGCGCGGCACGGCGACCGGTCTCACGGCCACGTCGTCCGTCGCGTTCGGCGCCGGCGACCTCTCCGCGCCCGCCACGGGCGCCCGCTTCGGCGCGCTCCTGCGCTGAGCGAGCCGATCGGGCAACGGGGGTTCGGTGGGGCGGCCTGGTGCCGCCCCACCGTCATGTCCGGCAGGCCGGCGACACGACCCGACCCCATCCCCGAAGCGTCGGACCACAGCCAGATCGATGGCGACCAATGGCCAGCGCTCACGTGCAGACAGCTCCCAATTCAGGTTCTCAGTTGCCGAGCGAGGTGGCGCTGCAGGTCAATGTGCCGGAACTGGTAAACCGCCCCGACCTGTCGCAGCACGCCCCGGTGTTCGTGTGCGTCCTGCAGGAACGCCACCAGATGCCGCGGGACTTTGCGGCGCACCGTCAGGTAAGCCCTGGCCTGGCCATCACGAAGTACGTCCATGCAGTGCGTTGCAGTCCGACCGCGAGCCCGGCCACAAGAGTGGCCCCGAGCCCCATCACGGGTGCGAACCCGAGCGTGGGCTCGGGCAATGCCCGGCCAAGAGCCCGGCGCCGAGCCCGAATGAGAGCCCAACCGCGAGCCCAACCGCGATGAAGGTCCGGCGATCTGAGGAGAGCACCATGGCTGGCGCAGTGTTGGTGGTCAGATCAGGTCTCTCACTCCCGAGCCCAGGCCAGAGTCCGCACGCGAGCCCGAGCGCCTACCCGGCTCCGAGACCAGCCACGATTCCGGACGCGAAGCCCAGCTCGACTTCGACACCGACCACGATTCCAGACGCGTACCCGAGCGCGAATCTGCGGGGCGACCAGCGCAGTCGTGTACTCGGGGCACCGCCCTGCGGCCGCACTCTCGACGGACGAGATCTACGGCGCCACCTCCAGCGTCCTGCACGGCGCCCCCTCCAGCCAGGCCCGCGCCCGCTACCGGCAGGTTCTGCGCCTGGCGCGCGAGGTGTTCGTGCCGCTTCCGGACGCGCCGCGGAAGTTCTGGAGCTGACCAGCCGCCCACACCCCACGCCCGAGGACGCCGGACAACTGGCAGGCTGGGCCGACCCGCGCGCGCTGCGCCAGTTCTTCCTCTTCCGCCCGGCCGCTGGGTGGCTGGGCCCGCTCGATGAGGTCTGGCTGCTGCCCGACACCCCCGGCCCGGAATGTCACTGGCCCGCCGCCCCCTACCTCGACCATCTCACCGAAGCCGCTCCCCAGCAGGCACGGGCATGGCTGGCCGAGCACGCCGAACGTGTGGCGGCGGCCGGCCCGGAGGCGACCGGCGCGCTGCTGCGGATGCCCGCCCCGGCATCGGCCTGAACCCGCAGGTGCGCACGGTGTGTCCGCTCTGACCCGCGACGGGCGTGAGAGCGGGGCGGCGGACGGCTGGTTGCTGCGGCTGGCCGCCGACGGGGCCGGCGACATTCCGCGCTGGCGGAGCGTGACGAGGACTGGATCCGCACGGTGGAGATGCTCTGGTCGCCGTCGTGCGCGCCGAGCACGAACCCGATCAGGAGATCGGGGCCGCCGCCGAGGGCGCGTACATGCCCGACCACGAGCACACCGACCCGGCTGACATGCTGGCGCACATGACCACGCCAATGACCGCGAGACAACGACTCGCCGCGCTCCACAGCCATGCGGCCGTGAACGGTGAGGACTACACCGGCCAGAACCTTGCTTCGGCTCGCACGTTGCGGCTGCGGTTCACTCGCTGCTCGTTCATCGGCACCGATCTACGCCACGCCACCCTGGACGGGTGTTGGTTCAAGTTCTGTGACTTCAGCAACGCAGACCTGCGCGGGGCTTCACTGCGCGCCGTCAGCCTGGCCGGATGCGATCTACGGAGTGCTGACCTGCGCGACACCGATCTGACCGACGCCAGGTTCGAAAGAGTAAACACCGGCGTACCCCCGCTCGGGCTGACCAACATCACCGGTGCCCACTTCCAAGGAGCGTCCTTGCGCAACGTTCGAGCGGAAGACGTCATCGGGTGGCCACCCCGGCACGGCACGAACGAGTAGGCCCTGCGTGGCGGCAAGATCACGATCTACAGCAGGGCCCATACGACGAACAGCACCGGCCCGATGGTCCAGCCGAAGTCGGTGACGAACGACAGCTTCTGGGGGCCGACGTCTGGCCCCGCTCGTCCGCGAACCGGATGGCGAGCAGGGCGAACACGGTGCCCACGATCAGCTGACCGGCCATCTTCGCCCCGGCCCGCAGGCCCAGGGACGTCGGGCGGCGGTCTCCCCCTCGGTCGCGCTCTGATACGCGACTGCCGCACCGGTGTCGCTGGTTCTCATGCGCCCACCCCATGCAGCCGCACTGCCGAGAGCGGTCACTGCCGTCGGGATCGGCCTGACCCGGCAATCCGGGCGTGGTCACCACTCCCGCTCTCGTCAGAGAGAACAGGCTCAGCACCCCTGGTGCGGACAACCTCGCCGACGGAGATCACAGTCGGAAAGGGTTTTCGCCCGAGCGGGACGAAAAGTACCTTGTGCTGCTGATCAGCTTGTTCTGCTTGTGTGTGAAAGAGGCTTCACGATGGGGCGTCCCGAACTACCGGTCGACCCGGCGGCCGGTCCCGTGCAGCGGCTCGCCCACGACCTTCGGGAGCTGCGTCGCGCGGCGGGCAATGTGTCGTACCGGGCCATGGCGAAGAAGGCCGGCTTCTCGGTGACGACCCTGGCGAAGGCCGCGAGCGGCGAGCGCCTGCCGTCGTTGGCCGTGCTCCGGGCGTACGTCCAGGCGTGCGGGGAGGAGGACCCCACTGCGTGGGAGATGCGTTGGGCGGAGGCCGAGGCGCTCGCCGGAGAGGAGCGGCAGGAGGATGCCGATGTCGCCCCGCCCTACCGTGGCCTGGCGCGCTTCGAGCCGGACGACCGTGAGCTGTTCTTCGGCCGGGACCGGCTGGCCGACGAGCTGAGCGAGCTGGCGTGCGGGTCCCCGTTCGCGGTGGTGTTCGGGGCGTCCGGCAGCGGCAAGTCGTCCCTGCTGCGGGCCGGGCTGATTCCCCTGCTGCGGAAGAAGATCGCGCAGGAGGGACGTACGGCGGTCCTTCGGATTCTCACCCCCGGGGCCCGGCCCGCCACCACCTACGGACATCTGCTGGCGCCGGAGGCCGACGATCCGGAGTGCTGGGTGGTGGTGGATCAGTTCGAGGAGGTCTTCACCCTCTGCCGCGACCGTGCCGAGCGGGACCGCTTCCTCGGTCTGCTGCTCGCCGCGCGCGACCCGGGAAGCCGACTGCGCGTGCTCATCTCCGTGCGATCCGACTTCTACGCACGGTGCGCCGAGCACCCGCGCCTGGCGGAGGCGCTCCACAGGAACGGGCTCCTGGTCAGGCCCATGACCGCCGATGAGCTGCGCGAGGCGGTGATCGGTCCCGCGCAGGCGGCCGGGCTCATCGTGGAACGGACCCTGACCGCGCGGATCGTCGAGGACGTGCTCGACGAGCCCGGCGGACTGCCGATGCTGTCCCACGCCCTGCTGGAGACCTGGCGGCGGCGCAAGGGACGGATGCTGACCCTGGCCGCGTACGAAGCGGCCGGCGGAGTACGCGGCGCGATCGCGGCCAGCGCCGAGGAGGCGTACGGGGAACTCTCCCCGGCGCAGGCGCACGCCGCCCGGCACCTGCTCCTGCGCATGGTCGAGCCCGGCCAGGGCAACGCCGACACGCGCCGCCCGCTCGGCTGGGAGGAGATGGCCGGGTGGGAGGATCCCGAAGTGCGGGCCGTCGCCGGGCGGCTGACCCGGGCCCGGCTGCTGACCACGGACGACGACGGCGTGCAGCTCGCCCACGAGGCGCTCATCACCTGCTGGCCGCGGCTGCGCGAGTGGATCGACGCGGACCGGGAGCGGCTGCGCCACCACCGGCAGCTCACCGACGCCGCCCGCACCTGGCTGCAGCACGACCGCGACCCGGGCACGCTCTACCGGGGCACCCGCCTGGCGCGGGCCGAGGAGCTGTTCGCGGACGGCGACCGCGGCTACGACGGTCTGACATCCGAGGAGACGGCCTTCCTGGCCGCCGCGGCGGAGCAGCGGGCAGCGGAGGAGCGGGCCGCTGCCCGGGCCCGGCGCCGGAGCCGCACGCTCACCGCCTCGCTCTGCGCCGTGCTGGCGGTGGCCCTGGTCATCGGCCTGACCGCCGTGCGGCTGCGTCAGGACAGCGAGAAGCAGACCACCGACACGGCCGCCCGCCGGGTGGCCGCGGTCGCCGACGCGCTGCGTACCACCGACCCGCGCACCGCGATGCTGCTCGGCGTCGCCGCATGGCGGACCTCTCCGCTGCCGGAGTCCCGCCGAGCCCTGCTGGGCGCGCTGGCCCAGCCCGAGCTGGACAACTTCACCGACCCGGCGCCCGGTGACACCCCGGGGCGGTTCCTCGACGTCTCCGGGCGCACTCTGCTCAGCGTCGGAGACAACACCTGGCGGACGTGGGATGTGGGCACCCACCGCCGTATCGCCTCGGGGCCTGTGCCTCACGGGGGCATACTCGCCGCGGGCCCGGGCGGCCGGGTGCTCGTCATCTCGGCCACTGCCAGGACCCAGCGGCTGTGGGACACCCGAACGAGGCGCTGGATCGGGGGCCTCCTGCCGCTCAGGGACACCGTGAGCTTCGGGGCGAGTGGCCGCCATTACCTGGTGAGGAGCCCGGACGACGACCGGGCTGGGCTCTACTCCGCCACCGACGGCCATCTGGTCTTCCGGACCCCGTCGGCCGGCCGGGGGGAGCTCACCCACGCGGCGGCCGACGACCGGCTGCTGACAGTCTGCCCCCGCGACCGGGCCCCGCAGGTCTGGGACACCTCCGCGCGCAGCGTCCGCTCCGGTGCCTGGACGAGAGCTCGCGGCGTCTGTGGCGACGACACCCTCCTCGGCCTCGCCGGCGGCCGGCTCCTCGCTCTCGCCGAGGACCGGGTGCGTGTATGGGACACCACGTCGGGACGAGAGCTCGCCGACGTCGCCCACCCGGGTGCCTTTGGGGCCGTCCTGAGCGCGGACGGCTCGTTCCTGGCCACCGGCGGCGGCCAGGAGATCAGAGTGTGGCGTCTGCCCAGCGGCGGCACCCCCGTTTTCCGGCACTCCTTGGACAACGAGACGCTCTCCGGTCTCGCCTGGGACTCCTCGCGGCCCCTGCTGCGGTACCTCGAAGGGGGCACGGTCCACACCCTCGACCTCACCACGACGCTCACCCGCGCCTGGCGCACGAGGCCGCTCACCGGGGTCCGGCTCAGCCCCGACGGCAGGACGCTCGCCACCGCCGAACGTATCGGCGACCGCTACGTCTTCCGGCTGCGGAACACGCGCGACGGCCGTCTGCTGCGCACCCTGCCGGACCCGTCACGTCCCGTCTTCCGCACCGGCATACCGACCGTCCCCGCGGACATCATCGAGCCCTTGCTGTCCTTCAGCCCCGAGGGCGGCATGTTCGCGTACGGAGTCTCCGCCCCCGGCTGGGACACGGTGCCTCAGCGTCTGACGGTGTGGGACGTGGCCGCCGGACGGGCGAAGACCACGGTGGACCTGGCGACGGCGTCCGCAATGCCGCCGGACGCGATCGCCCTGGGACCGGGCGGTCGCACGCTCCTCATTGCACGTCTGACCACCGACGGCTTCGTCAACGAGACATGGGACACCACGCGCCGGCGGAGGACGGCGCTCCTCCCCGACCCGGCCGGCCGTCATCTGGCCGTCAGCCGCAACGGCAGGCTCCTCGTGACCGACAACCGCGTCGTCCGAGCGGGCCGGTCCCACGCCCATGACCTCGTCCAGCACGACGACATCGGAGCCGTCGCCTTCGCTCCCGACGGCTCCGGCCTGGCGGCCGGCGACGCGACAGGCCGGGTGTCCCTCTGGGACGCCGACGTCCGGCACCGGGCGGGCATCCTGAGAAACGTCTTCCTGGCGCCCATCGATCCGGCCTCCGACTCGGCCGAGACGATCACGGCTCTCGCGTTCAGCCCGGACGGCAGCACGCTCGCCGTGGGAGGCGACGCGGGCACCGTCCAGCTCTGGGACATCGCGACCCGGCAACCCCTCGGACCTTCTCTGCCCACCCCCGGTGGGAGCGTCGACACGCTCGCCTTCAGCCCGGACAGCACCACGCTGTACGCGGGCGGCGTGCACGTCCCGCTCCAGCGGTACGTCGTGGACCCTGACCGAGCGGTGTCCCTCGTCTGCTCCCGTGCCGGGAACACGGAGCTGACCCGGGCGCAGTGGCGCACCTACGTTCCGGACCAGCCGTATCGGCGTGTCTGCCCCTGACCGTCTCCGTGGATCATGAAAGCGGGACGGGTCGCCACTTCCAGAGGCGGTAGTGGCCGTGCTCGCGCGGGCCGTGGGGGAACCTCGGTGGACCGGACCGGACCGGACCGGACCGGACCGGACCGGACCGGACCGGACCGGACCGGACCGCTCCGGCGACGTCCCGGAGCGTGAGGCGATGACGCACGCCCGGTCGCCCGGGGCGCGGAGCAGTACGCGGACGCCTGGCGAGCACTCCCAGGGGTCGTCCCGGCAGAGGCGGAAGCCTGTGACGACGGCCGGTCCGCAACCGCCCACGGGTTTGTCCGGCCTGGCGAAAGGGACGTGCCAAACAACATTCCGGTTGCGAGCGTCGGTGCGGCAAGGCCGGATCCCGGCACCCTGACCACCGGAGAAGAGCACATGTCTTTCACCGGCGCGATGACGCTCCCCGCGTCGGAAGCACCTCGCCAGCCGCCGCGACGTCGCCCCCGCGAGCGAGCCGATCACACCTGCGGCGGTGCGCCCCGAGGGCATGGCCGAGGACTGCGGGGTGGACGCCGAGGAAGCACACGGCGGCAACGACGTCCGGCCGCCGGCGCCGGCGCCGTTCGCCGACGCGCTGCGGCCGGTCCGCGCCGAGACGGTCAGGGACCAGCACCGCGATCCGGCCGACACCGTGATCCGTATCCACACCGGACGGACCTCCGCGGCCCTTCGCTCCGGCCGTGGCCCCGGCCTCTCACCTGAGGAAGCGCCCGACCGGGCCCGCGCCGGCTGTCGGCCGCCCCGATCGGTCGCCGGCCGTGCCGGGCTCGAACCGACCCGCGCCAACTCTTCGCGGGACGCGGCAGGCAGAACCCGCCCGCAGCTCCGCCGGCTCCGGCCGGCTCGGGTGCGTCGCCGCGGGTGCGGTCGCCTCGCCGAAAGCGAACACAGTGACACCGACCAGCCACATCACAGGGAAACCGGGGGACGCCGCACGTGCGCATCACCTTTCTGCTGCACAACGCCTACGCGATGGGGGGCACCGTACGGACGACCATGACACTCGCCGAAACGCTCGCCGGGCGGCACCAGGTGGAACTCGTGTCGGTCTTCCGGCACCGCGAGAAACCACGACTGGGACGGTCGCCGGAGGTGCCGCTGCGGGCCCTGGTGGACCGGCGCGAGGGATCCGCGGACATGGCGCACACTCTCGCCCGGCAGGCCGGAGAGGTCTACCCGAAGGGGGACAGCCGTTCGCCCCAGTACCACCGGCTCGCCGAGCAGCGGGTCATCGACTGGCTGGGGAGGACGGACGCCGACGTCGTCGTGGGCACCAGGGCCGGACTCAACGCGCTGGTGGCCCGGTTCGGGCCACGCCATGCCGTACGGGTCGGCCAGGAACACCTCACCCACGACAACCACCCGCACCGGCTGCGGACGGAACTCCAGCGCTGGTACGACGGTCTCGACGCACTGGTCACCATGACCGAGGCCGACGCGCGCGACCACCGGCGCGGCATGCGGCTGCCGCGCACCCGGGTGCTGGCCGTCCCCAACAGCGTCCCCGAACCCGGGGTGCCGCCGGCCCACGCGGCGGCCAAGGTCGTCGTCGCGGCGGGCCGGCTGGTCCGTGTCAAGCGGTACGAGATGCTGGTCGACGCGTTCGCCCTGGCCGGTGCGGCCTGCCCCGACTGGTCCCTGCGCATCTACGGGGACGGCGCGGAGCGCGCCCGGATAGCCGACCGGATAACCCATTACGGCCTGGGTGACCGGGTCTTCCTGATGGGTTCGGCCACTCCCCTCGACGCCGAGTGGGTCAAGGGCTCCATCGCCGCGGTGACCTCCGCGCACGAGTCGTTCGGAATGACGATCGTGGAGGCCATGCGCTGCGGCCTGCCCGTGGTGAGCACCGACTGCCCCCACGGGCCCCGCGAGATCATCCGCCACGGTGTGGACGGCTGTCTCGTCCCGCGCGACAGCACCCGGGGCGTGGCCGACGCGCTGCTGGCGCTGATGCGGGACGACGGACGGCGTGCTGAGATGGGCAGGGCCGCCCGTACCGGTGCGGCGAAACGATTCTCCCCGGGTGACGTCGCCGACCGCTACGAGCGCCTGTTCAGCACACTGCTGGAGGAGCGGGCCGGGCGGGCCGGCCCTCCACCGCCCGGCCGGGCCGGCTGGCGCGACCGTGCCACGGTGCTCGCCGCCACGGCAGGCATCCTCGCCCGCGGAGCGGTGCGCCGCGGGCGGCGCGAGCTGGGCCGGGTCGGATGAACGTGAATCGCATGGCCGATCGCACCGCGGGTCGGATGAACCCGGATCGCGTGGCCGATCGCACCGCGGATGCGGTGAAGGCGAACCGCACCGCGGTCTCGGCACAGCGGATGCTGTGGATCGTGGCCGCCGGGTTCTGTCTGCTGTCGGCCGTCCTCGTACCGATCACCCTGCCGCTCGGCTGGGACGAGATCGTGTACGCCAGCCGCTTCGGACCGTACGGTCCGGAGACCCCGTTCAGCGCCCCTCGCACCCGCGGGGTCCCCCTGCTGCTTGCTCCGATCGCCTCGTGGAGCGGCTCGACGCTGCTGCTCAGGGTGTGGCTGCACCTGCTGGCCGGCGGTGCGCTCTGGCTGGGGTTCCGGCCCTGGCTGCGGATCCTGCGCCGCCCGGCGGCGGTGTGGGTGGCGGCCGGGCTGTACGGCAGCCTGTGGATCACTCTGTTCTACGCCGGCTCCGCGATGCCGAACCACTACACGGCGATGGGAGCCACCGCCGCGGTGGGCTGTTTCCTCGCGCCGCGTCCCCGGTACGCGGGTGTCGCGGCAGGTCTGGCGGTGGTGACCCTGATGCGACCCAACGACGGTGTGGCCGTCGCCGTGCCGCTGCTCCTGGCCGCCGTACTGATGCCTGCGTTGCGTGACCACGGCCGTCTCCGGGGGCGTCTGTCGGCCGTGGCCGTCGGACTCGTGGGGGGTGCGCTGCCCTGGGTCGTCGAGGCCGAGGTGCGGTTCGGCGGGGTACGGAACCGGCTCGCGGAGGCCGACGAGGTCCAGGGCGGCCTGCGGGCCGTCTTCTCCCTGCGTGCCCATCTCACCGCGCTGGACGGCCCGCTGCTGTGCCGTCCCTGCACGGGCGACACCGTGCGGCTGCCGGTGACGGAGTGGTGGGTGCTGCTGCCCCTGCTGGTCTGCCTGGGGCTGTGGGCGGAGCGCCGGGCGCGCCGGTCCGCCGCACCACTGCGGATGGCGGTGGCGGTGGCGGTGGCCACGGCGGCGCCGTATCTCTTCCTCGTCCCCTACGCCGCGCCGCGGTTCCTGCTGCCGGCCTACGCCCTGCTGGCGCTCCCTGCCGCTGTCGGGCTCCTCGCCGTCGTCCACCGGGCCCGCGCCCGACGTTCGCTGCCGACGGCCGCCGCGCTCACCCTGGCACTCCTCGGGCACTGGGGCATCCAGGCCGGTCTGGTCCACACTCATGCGGGCATTCAGCAGCGGGCCCGCGGGGACTGGGACCGGATCACCTCCGTGCTGCGCGAGCACGGGGTGCACCCGCCGTGCGTCCTCGCGGGGAATCGTTCGACGATTCCCGTCGCTCATACGGCGGGCTGCGCCGTCACCGAGACGGACCCCTCGGCGCACTCCGGTGCGATGGTCCTCCTCGATCGGGAGCCACCGGGCTGGGCGCGCGGCTGGCAACGTTTTCCGGTGCCGGACACCTACAACCCCGGATGGACCGTCGTCGTGCGTCCATGACGGCCTCACATCGGGACAATCATGATGAAATCGATAGTCCGGAGTTGTCTGCGGCGGCACCAGGGGCCTGCCGGACAACCTCCCGGCTGTGAGCGTCGATCGTTGAATCGCTGCACGTCGAACCACCGGAGCGCACCATGCCCACCAGCGTCCTCATCACGGTCGCCTTGTCCGTCCTTCTCGGGTTTCTGGTGATCCTGCTGAGGCCCCACGACCCCGACACAGCCGCCTCGACGGCGGCGGACCACATGCCGATCGACGTCGATGCCGTCGCCGACGAGAAACACGTCCGCTGCCCACAGGTCCGCTGGAACATCGACCATGGCTCGGACGGCTATCTGGCCATGCTCGACCAGCTGCGGAACCTCTCCCGGACCTCGGCCGACGGTTTCGCCGACATGATGATCAACGACGGCGACCCCGCCCCCACGGTGCATGCGCTCGTACGGCTCGGAGACTTCAGCGTCGTGCGGTTCTCCTCCAGCGACACACCGCACGACTTCGCCATGAACCTCGCCTCCGACGTCCCCCACCAGGGGGACACCACCGACGACGACTTGTTCCTCGACAAGGAGGGCTACGACGCCCTCGCCCGCGTCGCGCACCAGTCGGAGACCGCCGTCAACCTGAGCCGTCGCAGCCTCGAGAACAGCCTCAGGGACCTGACCGTCCGCGGCACCGACCGCACCGCCCAGGCACGCGGCATGCTGCGCTATGTCATCGCCATCACCGAGGCCTCCCGGTTCCGCCCCATCGCCGACCGCATCGCGAACGGCATGGACAACGGGTCCGACGTCTTCGTCACTGCACAGCAGGTCGGCGTGATGCGCGACTAGGGCGTGTGTCGGAAGTGCTCTAGGGCCTGTGTGAGGTCGTGATCATTCTCGGGTTCTGGTCCCGTGCGGGGGTGGGACCTGGTAGGACGCTGGGTGTGACACGTACGCAACTCACCGAC
>NZ_JBSFCF010000037.1:0-89710 GCF_053593335.1 Streptomyces sp. NPDC002324 | reverse complement strand
CCCCGGCCCTTGCGGGCCCTGCGGGGGGCCCGGCGGGGGGGGGGGGCTGGGCCGGCCCTCCCGGGGCGGGGGGGGGGGGGGCGCGCCCCGCGCCCCCCCCGCCCCCCGGCCGTCGGCGTGCCGGTCCCCTGTGCGGAGCACACGCGTGCCCCATTCGCGCTACTGCGATCGCGCCATCGGGCGCGTCTTCCTAGCGTTTCGGTCATCGAGGTGCATTTCAGACGCAGGCGGAAACGGTCCGCGGCAGGCTCCTCGGGGACCCGGAGGCTCATCATGCGCGCGATACGCGTCGCTTCGGCCGCTCTGCTGGGCGTGGCCGCCCTCTCCCTCACCGCTCCCGCCGCGCACGCGGCACGGGCCGGCGACATCACGTCGTTCGGTTTCGCTGTCGTGCCCTCGACGGTCTCCCCCGGCGGGCAGGTGCTCCTGCGTGTCGACGGCTGCCATCGCAGGACGACCGTCTCCTCGGGCGCCTTCGACTCCGTCGTCATCCCCCGGGGCCAGTCCTCGGCCACCGCGACCGTCGACCGGGACGCCAGACCGGGCACGGTGTACGAGGTGTCGTTCCAGTGCGGCGACGAGAGCGGCCGGACGGACCTCACCATCGTCTCCGGCCACCCGACGCATCACCCGACCCACCACCCCACCCACGGCTCCCACGCCGGGGCCGGCGGCACCGTGGCCGGCTTCGACCCGCACGAGATCGGCCTCGGCGCGGCGCTCGTCGCCGGGGCGCTGGGCGTGGCCTGGCACCGGGCACGCCGTCGCCCCGAGGACGGCGGCCACTCCTGACCGGTGCCCCGCGCGGCACGCCGTACAGCCCTTCGCCCCGGAGACACCCTCGTGGGTTCCGGGGCGAAGGGCTGTACGGCGTGCGATCCGTGCTCCGTAGGGGTGGGCCGGATCCCGGGCGCGGACGCGGATCCTGTTCCGGGGTTCGGATCCGTTCCCGGACTCAGGCCTTGTTCTCCGCGCGCCGGCGCATCCAGAACACCCCGCCGCCGACGACCGCGGCGGTCACGAGCCCGCCGCCGATGGCGATGTCGGTCGACGTGGCACCGGTGGAGCTGCTGCCGCCGAGGCCGCCGCGGACCCCGCCGATGACGGTGAAGACGCCGGTGAACGTCTTGCGCTTGCCCTCGCAGTTGGTGGTGACGCTGTACGAGCCGGGACTGGCGTCGGCGTTGACCCGCACCGTGGCCGTGGCGGTCGGGCCGCCCATGGACCTGAGGTTGGTGGTGGGGAAGGCGTTGGAGCCGATGGTGCTGCCGGCGATCGCGCACGCGTCGCCGCCACTGACGGTGAGGACGAGCTGCCCGCCGCGGGCGATGACGTTGGGGGTGGCCGTGACCGCGCTCGGCTGGTCCCAGGCGGTGGCCGTCGGCGCGGCGACGCCGACCAGGGCGACCGCGGCGGCCGAGGCCGCCAGGACACGAGTAGTACGCATGTGATCCTCCGCGGAAGACGCCCCGGGTCCCGTCCCCGGTCGATCGGCGAGAAAACGTCTCCCAGAAAGACCCTCAGATGCCGTGCCCGGGCCCGCATTTCGGCGCTGGTCCGTCCTGGTGAGTACCGGGCGGAGGACACGCCGGGATATCTCCGCGCGATTCGATATCGCCGCAGGTCACGGACCGTCAGAAAATTCCTCCGGGTGACCGACCCGGATGGCGCAGAACTCTCCGCCCCGCCACCCGTTCGCACCTGCCCCGTCGCCTTCGCCGTGCGGCAGGCTTAGCTTTTCCGTATGCGCGAGGGACACGGCGACGGCCGGGTCGAGAGGGGATGGGATATGTCTTCGTCCGGACCGGCCGAGGCCGAATGGGAGGAGCCGCGGAAGAAGCGTGCTCCCTGGGGCGTGATAGCGCTTGTCCTGCTGACCGGTCTCGCCCTCATCCGCAACGGCTCGGGCGAGTTCGACGTGGGGCCGCCGCAGCCCGCCTCGGCGGCGGCCGCGGACAGTCGCCGCACCCCGCACGGCACCTTCACCGAGGTCCCCGACCCGCTGCCGTACGCGATGGTCGACCGGGTGCGGATTCCCTCGATCCGGGTCGACGCGCCGGCCATGCCCGTCGGGCTGGACGCGCAGGGCTGGGTGGACGCGCCGCCGGCCCGCGATCCGAACCTCGCGGGGTGGTTCACCGGCGCGGTCTCCCCCGGCGAGAAGGGCACGTCCGTCGTCGTCGGCCATGTCGACAACAACCGGGGTCCCGCCGTGTTCTACGGTCTCGGGGCGCTGAAGAAGGGCGCCGAGGTCGAGATCCTGCGCGCGGACAGGAAGACCGCCGTGTTCGAGATCTACGGCATCGAGGTGTTCGCGAAGAACGATTTCCCGGGCGACCGGGTCTACGGGAACAGCGGAATTCCCGAATTGCGGGTGATCACCTGCGGCGGTGGTTTCTCCAAGCAGAACGGATATGACGGGAACGTCGTCGTGTTCGCCCGCCTGGTCGAGGTGCGCTGACCGTGCCCCGGCCCGGCGGGCGGGAATCCACCGGAATGCGCTAGACGTATTTCCGCTGGGGCACGGTGATGCGATAGCCGGAATCCAGCAGTTCGGGCAGATAGTCGCGCAGGGCCCTGACGCTCTGCGAGCGGTCGCCGCCCGCGTCGTGGGAGAGCACGACGACACCGGGGGCGGCCCCCTCCTCCACACGCCGGACGATGGTGTGCGCGCCGGGGGTCCGCCAGTCGAGGGTGTCCACGGTCCAGGCCAGCGGCTCCATGCCGAGTTCGGCGCCGAACCGGAACGCGGCCCGGTTCCAGGCGCCGTAGGGGGCGCGGAACCACAGCGGCGGTTCGCCGTAGGCCTTCTCGATGATCTCGCTGGTGCGGGCCATCTCCGCGTGGATCCGGGACCGGGAGAGGGTGGTGAGCAGTGGATGGGACCAGGTGTGGTTGCCGACCGCGTGACCGTCGTCGGCCATCTCCCGCAGCAGGTCCTTGTGCTGGACCGCCATCTCGCCGCACACGAAGAACATCGCCCGGACGTCGTGGTCGCGCAGGATGCGCAGGATGTCCGGGGTGTAGCGGGGGTCGGGGCCGTCGTCGAAGGTCAGCACCATGCTGCGGCCGCGGCCGTCGACCCGCAGGAACGGCTCGTGACGGACGGAGGGCCGGACGAGGGTGCGGCGCCGGGGCGGCGGCCCGTACCCCGCGATGGGTCCGAGACGGTAGGAGGAGGGCTTGAGCGCCGGACGGCCCCCCGGGCCCGCCGCCGGGGCGGAGGCGCCGGCCGGTGCCGGGCCGGATGCCCCGTCGTCGATGAGCAGAGCGGCGGTGCCCGCCGTGGCGGCCGCGCCCAGCAGGGCGGCTCCGCCCGTCAACAGGTGCCGCCGTGTGAACATCTGATCCTTCGTCATGACTCATCAGTCGACCAAGGCGGGGACGCCGCACCACCGCGACACCGGTGCGGCGGCACGGAAGCACCCGAAGGGAGTAGTCGTCCGCGCCCTCGACGCACGACCGGCGCACGCCGGGGCCCGGGTGCTCCGATAGCCTCGCGACCGTGACCGATCAGCAAGCACACCGGTTCGAACGGGGTACCGACGGACCCAAGGTCGTCCTCGTCGGACTGGACGGCTCCGACACCTCGCTGCGGGCCGTGGCCTACGCCGCCGGCCTCGCCCGCCGCCAGCACGCGCTGCTCGCGATCGTGTACGTCCAGCCCCTCCTGGCGGCCGGTGCGGCGCTCGGGGTGCCGACGGCCGGGACGACCGACGAGATCGCCGCGCACCTCGTCGCCGAGATCCGGGAGGCGGCCGAGCAGGTGAAGGGCATCTTCGAGGTGCGCTGGGAGTTCCACACCTTCCGCGGCGACCCGTACAACGGCCTGGTGACGGCGGCGGAACAGCTGAAGGCGGACGCGGTCGTGGTGGGCGCCTCCCAGCAGGCCGGCCACCGCATCGTCGGCTCGGTGGCCCTGCGCCTGGTGAAGGCGGGCCGCTGGCCGGTGACGGTGGTGCCGTAGGTTCGGCGGGGCCCTGGGTACGGCGGGGCCGAAGGTACGGCAGGGCCCAGGGCTCGGGGCCCGAGCGGCCGGGTGGTCCCCTGGCTAGGGTCCTTCTGACGGATCTCCGTGGGAGAAGGAGCGGCGTTCGGTGCGTGCTCTCGGCGTGCCGGGCGGAAGACCTCGTACTGGACGTACTTGGGCTTTCGCCCGGTGCGGCGAGAGGGCGTGCCGGGCGTCGCGACGCCGCGGAGATCCGTCAGAAGGGCCCTAGTTCCCCGTGACCAGCCCGTCCTGCGCCGCGCCCCGGCTGAGGACGACGTCCCGGATGCGGTCGCGTACGGCGGCGACGTCGGCCCCCGCCCCGGCCGCGATGGCGGAGTCGAGGTCGACGACCCGCCCCCGGCCGGTGTCGAACCACTGGGGCACGAACTCGGCCTTCGTCACCGCCCAGCGGTCACCCGCGCGCGTGGGCGGGGCGAAGGTGAAGCGGGCGAGGGTGCCCTGGTTGCCGCGCGGATCGAAGGCGCCGGAGTGGTTCTTCATCGCTCCCGCGACCTGGTCGCCCATCCCGTACACGACCCAGGTCCCGTTGACCTTCTCGTAGGCCTGCGGGACGTGCGCGTGCGTGCCGAGGATCAGGTCGACGACGGGCCGGCCGCCGGTGGCCGCGCGGGTGAGTTCCGCCGCCAGGGTCACCTGCTGGGCGTCGGGCGCGTCCTGCCACTCCGTCCCCCAGTGCAGCGACACCACCACGACGTCGGCGCCCGCCCGCCGGGCGGCCCGCGCGTCCGTCAGGATCCGCTCCCGGTCAATCAGGTTCACCGCCCACGGCCGGTCAGCCGGCAGCGGAATGTCGTTCGTCCCGTACGTGTACGCCAGGTGCGCCACCTGAGCGCCCCCGGCGCGCATCAGGGTCGGATGCCGCGCCTCCTCGGCCGTACGCGCCGATCCCGCGTGCCGCACGCCGGCGCGATCGAGCGCGTCCAGCGTGCGCTGGATACCGCGTGCGCCGTCGTCCAGTGAGTGGTTGGAGGCCGTGGAGCACGCGTCGTACCCCGTGACCGCGAGGCCCGCCGCCACCTCGGGAGGTGACTTGAACACCGGGTAGCCGCTGTAGTTCCCGTCCGCCCCGTAGACGGTCTCCATATGACAGATCGCCAGATCGGCCCCGGACACCACGGGTTTCACGCCTGCGAGCATCGGCGCGAAGTCGTAGCCTTCGCCACCCGCGTCCGTCCGGGCCCGCTCGATGATCGACATGTGCGGGAGGACGTCACCGGAAGCGACGAGGGTGAAGCCCCGGTCGTCACCGGCGAGGGCCGAGGGTCCGGGCCGGGGGGACGAGCCCGGGTACTGGCAGGCGGCGGTCGCGGTGAGGAGGAGGACGGTGAGCGAGACTCCGACGGGACCCCGGTGTGCGGACATGGATCAGCACCTCACTCTTGTCGTATTTACTGACTAGTCATCATGAATGCATATACAGCGGCACACACCCGTCAAGTAGGCACACCGGCGCACCCGCGCACGAAGGACCCGTTCGGCGGAATTACCGTTCGTCGCACCGTTCGCCGACAGGTTCGACCGCCCGCCGCACACCCGTGACCGGCCCCTGTCCTCCCGCGGCGCCCCGCGTTCCCATACGGCCATGACGGCCGGAACCACGATCACCTACGGGACGACCGCCGAACACGAGCTGGCCGAGCTCCAGCGCGAACACGGCCGCCCCCTCTTCGCCCTGCTGCTGCGGCTCTCCGACGGAGACCGCCATCGCGCCGAGGACCTGGTCCAGGAGACCCTCGTGCGCGCCTGGCAACACCCCGAGGCGCTGCGCGCCGACGACTTCGACTCCGTACGCCCCTGGCTCCTCACCGTCGGGCGGCGGCTCGCCATAGACGCGCGGCGGGCCCGGCAGGCGCGCCCCGCCGAGGTGGGGGACGCGGTGCTGGAGAACGCGCGTGTGATGGCGGATCACGCCGAACGGTCGGTGGCGACCCTGGATGTACGGGAAGCTGTGAAGACACTCACTCCCGAGCACCGCGAAGTACTGGTGCAGGTGTACTTCCAGGGTGCGAGTGTGGCGGAAGCCGCCGAGGCCCTCGGGATCCCGCCCGGTACGGTGAAGTCTCGCGCGTACTACGCGCTGCGCGCCCTGCGCCGGGTGCTTCCCGGATACGCGGCCGACCTGCGGTGAAACCCATGGCCGAGTCAAACCTCCGTAAAGCGCCTTGCTGAATACCCCGGTTGAGCAATCAGCTGTCTTCTATCCGTGTTCCGGATGAGGGCCCGGGCCCGTTCTCCGGGCCCGGGGTCGGGCGACGCGCACGCACCGGAGGAAGGCAGGAAGGGATGCTGCACAGAGGGCAGGAGAGCACGGACGGCGCCGGCGGAGGCGAACTGACCGTCCCGATGGCGTGGTTCTACGCCGAGTACATCGCGGAGGAGCTGCTGCGGACGGGCGACCTGATGCCGCCGACGTCCTTCGAGTTCCGAGCGGGGCGGGACGCCCTGGCGCTGACCATCTTCCTCTCGGACGCGGGCGGTGAGCTGTCCGGCATCCGGGTCGTCACCCAGCTGGAGACCTGGCTGTCGCTGACGGCGTACGACCAGCCGTGGCAGGACTGGGTGTGCGAACGCATGGCCGACTTCACCGCCGAGGCGCTGGAGGCGGGCGGCCCGTCACCGGACCTGGAGCTGGCCGCCGCCGCGTGGCGCTGGCTGGAGGAGACGGAGCTGCTCGCACCCGACCTGGACGCGGTGCCGGGGGGCGGCGCGGTCCTCGGCGAGGACGACGGTCCGAAGGTCTGGACGCCGGCCTGGCGGCTCGGTCTGCCGCTGGGGCATCTGGCGATCCACCTCTTCTAGAACCGTTTCCGGCGCCGGCACCCCGCGTTCGGACGGCGGCCATCCGGATGTCGCGGCGCGGGTGGACCAAGTTTTTCGTTCTCGGACCAATCCGCGCGGCGGAGGGCTCCGAATCTTTTGGTTGGCATTGGCCGAGGGCTTGAGTGATTCGCCGGTCCGGTCCGTACCGGTGGGGGCAGGAAGCAACCCCCACCGCACACCGGCCCGAGGAATCGCCATGTGGTCCCAGGATCGTCATCACGACGTCGGCGCGTACGCGCTGGGCGTGCTGGACGAGGTGGATTCGTTCCACTTCGAGGACCATGTCCGCGGCTGCCCCCAGTGCGCGCTACAGGTCACCGAGTTCCGTCCGGCTGCCCGGCAGCTGATGCTCTACCGCAACGCCACACCGCGCTCCGTGCACCCCTTCGCGGCCCCCGGCCCCCGGATGCTGGGACGGCTGCTCGACGAGGTGGCCGCCCGGCACCGGGCCAGGCGCAGGCGCTGGCTGTTCGCGCTGGCGGCCTCCGTGGTCATCGCCGTGGGCGGCCCCGCCGTGGCCGTTCTCGCAGGTCCGGGCGAGGCTCCGGACACCGTCGCCGCCACCGACACCAAGACGGGCGTATGGGCCGAGGTCAGGGCCGAGGAGCGGCTCTGGGGCAGCGACATCGAACTGAAGGTCAAGGAGGCCGAGGGCGCCCACGCCTGCCGGCTCGTCGTGATCGGCAAGGACGGCTCCGAGGAGACGGCCGCCAACTGGAAGTCCCCCGAGGGCGCCGACAAGGCCTCCGAGATGATGGGGGGCACCGCCATGCAGCGCGAGGACATCAGCCACTTCGAGGTGCGCAGCCAGGAGGGTGAACTTCTGGTGACCCTCAAGGCCCCCGCCTGGCGCTGACCGGTCCGTCGAACGGCCTGCGAACCCGCCCGGAATTGGTCCGTACCTTCAATGGTTGCGGATCATGGTCGGACTCGGTTCCCGAGGACTTCCGGTGACATCCGGGCCGCGTCGGCGCCCTACTTGAGCAACCGCGACAGCCGTCGGTCGGCGAGCGGTTTGCCGCCCGTCTGACACGTCGGGCAGTACTGCAGCGAGGAGTCGCTGAAGGAGACCTCCCGGACGGTGTCACCGCACACCGGACAGGGCTCGCCGGCCCGGCCGTGCACGCGCAGCCCGCTCTTCTTCTCCGCCTTCAGCCGCCCGGCCGCCAGCCCCCGGGAGCGCTCCACGGCCTCGGTGAGCGTGGTGCGCAGCGCCTCGTAGAGATGCCGGGTCTCCTCCGGCTTCAGGGACGAGGCCAGCTTGAAGGGCGACATTCTCGCGGCGTGCAGGATCTCGTCGCTGTACGCGTTCCCGATCCCCGCGATCAGGCTCTGGTCCCGCAGCGCGCCCTTGATCTGCCGCCGTTCGCCCGCGAGCAGCCCGGCGAACCGGGTCACGTCGAACTCGTCGGCGAGAGGGTCCGGACCGAGCCGGGCGACGCCCGGGACCTGCGCCGGGTCCCGTACGACGTACACCGCCAGCCGCTTCTGGGTGCCTGCCTCGGTGAGGTCGAAACCCTCGCCGCTCTCCAGGGCAACCCGCAGCGCCAGCGGGCTCTTGCCACCCGGCCGCGGCGGGGCGTCCGGCAGCCGGTCCTTCCACTGCAGCCACCCCGCGCGCGCCAGATGGGTCACGAGGTGCAGCTCTCCCCCGTCCGCCTCGATGCCGAGGAACTTCCCGTAGCGCCGTACGTCCGTGACCTCGCGCCCCTCGAACGCGGTGACCGGGGGGTCGTACGTCTTCAGCACGCTGATCGCCACGGGGAGCACACGCCGGACCTCATGACCGACGAGGCTCCCCACCAGGAAGTCCCGGAGCGCTTCGACTTCGGGCAATTCAGGCATACGTCAAGGGTGCCACGGGGTGCTGCGGGGTGCGTGGGGGTGCGTTTTCGGGTGCGGGCCCCCAATGGGGCTTCTCGCGCGGTTCCCCGCGCCCCTGAGAACCCAGGCCCTGGCGGGCCCGGGAAGCCGCAGCCCCGCCCGCCTGGAAGGCGACGGGGACGCGAGGGGAAGAGCGCGGGGCACAGCCCCTGCTTCTCAGGGGCGCGGGGAACCGCGCGGCCGGCCCCCACCCACTCGCACCCGCCGACGAGACCCGCACCCCCACCCCACTAGGCGCCCCCACCCCCACCCCCAGGCAGCAGAAACTCGCACCACACGCACTTCCCCCCACCCCGCGCCTCCACGCCCCACACATCCGTCAGCCGGTCCACGAGCAGCAACCCCCGCCCCGACACCCCCGCCTCCCCCGCCTCCCGCCGCCGCGGCAGCGCGCTGGAGGAGTCCTCCACCTCCACCCGCAACCGCCGGTCCGACCCCGCCAGCGCCCGCAGCGTCACGATCGCGGACCCCTCCGTGTGCATGAGCGCGTTGGTGATCAGCTCGTCGGCGACGAGCTCGATCTCGTCGGCCCGCTCCCGCGCCCCCCACGTACGGACGGCCGCGCCGATCATGTGCCGAGCCTCCGTGAGCGCCTCCGGATCGCCGGGCCCCACGTGCTGCTGGAGCCGCCCGCCGGGCTGCTCGGCGCTGCGGCTGCGGCGGCGCAGCAGGAGCAGGGCCACGTCGTCGTCACCGCCCCGCTCCTCCGCCACGTCGATGAGCCGGTCGGCGAGATCGTCGACGTCGTCGGGCCCGGTGGCGATCAGCGCCCGTAGCGTCCGCATGCCGTCGTCGAGGTCGGCGCCCGGTTCCTCGATCAGGCCGTCGGTGCACAGCAGCAGCGTCTGCCCGGGATCCAGCTCGACGGCGGTCACCGGATACTCCAGACTCCCGAACTCGGCGGACAGCCCGAGCGGCAGCCCTCCGTCCACGGTCACCCGGTGACAGCTGCCGTCGGTGTGACGGATCAGGGGGTCGATGTGCCCGGCCCGGACCACCTGGACCACTCCGGTGGCGAGATCGGCCTCCGCGTACAGGCAGGTGGCGAAGCGGTCGGTGTCGAGTTCGTGGAGGAAGGCGGAGGCGCGGGCCATCACGGTGGCCGGGGTGTGGCCCTCGGTGGCGTAGGCCTTCAGGACGATACGCAGCTGGCCCATGACGGCCGCCGCGTGCGTGTCGTGGCCCTGGACGTCGCCGATGACCGCGCCGACCCGCCCGCCGGGCAGCGGGATGAGGTCGTACCAGTCGCCGCCGATGTCCCGGCCGAGGGAGCCGCCGAAGGACGCGGCCCGGTAGCGGACGGCGACGTCGGCGCCCGGGACGCTGGGGATGGACCGGGGCAGCATGGCCTGTTGCAGGCCCTCGGCGAGATCCTTCTCCTGCTCGTAGAACATGGCCCGCTGCAGGCTCTGGGCGATGCTGCTGCCGAGCGCGATGAGGACGTCCCGTTCCTCGGAGCTGAAGCCCCGCCGGTCGTTGTAGAGCAGCCCCATCGCGCCGATGGGGCGGGCCTGCACGATCAGCGGCAGATAGGCGGCCGAGGTGATCTTGAGGTCGGTGATGTGCGGCCACAGCAGCGGGTACGACTCGGCGAACTCCTCCGGTGACTCGATGAAGTGCGGGACGAGCTGCCGTACGACCTCGTTCATCGGGTACTTCACGTCGAGGCGGGTGACGCGCGTGCCGGGCACGTAGCTGTCCTCGGGGCCGGCCGCGACCATCCGGATGCGTCCGGCCTCCACCAGGCCCATGACCAGGCTGGTCGCGCCCAGGTGGGTGAGGCCGTCGGTGTCCTCCAGGACGTCGATCACGTCCTGGACGGTCCGGGCATGGGCCAGGGCGGCGGTGATGATCTGGACGACGTTGGGCTGTCTGCGGCGAGCCTCGTCGTGCGCGGCCCGCTCGGTACGGGAGCGGATCTCGCGCAGTTCGCGGGTGGCGTCGCGGACGATGCCGATGACCCGGTACGGCCTGCCCGTCGCGTCGCGCCGGATGTAGCCCTGGGTGTGGGTCCAGCGCATGGTGCCGTCGCGCAGCCGGAGGCGGAAGTAGGCGCCGTAGTTCTCGCTGCCGTCCTTGAGCGCCTGGGAGACGAGGGTGTCGAGTCTGCGGCCCTCCATCGGGGGCACCCGCAGCGACAGGGTCTCGGGGTTGCCGTCGTATTCGTCCGGGCGCACGTCGAAGATCTCGTGGGCGGTGGCGTCCATGTGGAACGCACCGGCGTCGAGATCCCAGTCGAAGGTGCCCATGAGGTTGAGCGCCAGGACCGGGTCCGGGTGGGCGAGCCAGTCGTCCGGGACGTCCGAATCGCTCGCTCCCCGATCAACCATGGGGCCACTTTGACAGCATTCACCCGATTATTCGAGTGGAGGGAGCTTCCTCGACGCGCTCACTATCGTCAGTGGTGTGGACTGGTTCACCGCACCCGACCTCTGGCTGAGCAGACTGCTCCTCCAGCGTTCGCTGGCCGCCGTCTATCTGGTGGCGTTCCTGGGTGCGGCCCTGCAGTTCCGCGCGCTGATCGGGGAGCGCGGGATGCTGCCGGTGCCCCGTTTCGTCGAGCGGGTGCCGTTCCGGCGGGCGCCGAGCGTGTTCCACCGCCACTATTCGGACCGTTTCTTCGCGGTGTGGGCCTGGGCGGGCTGCGTGGTCTCCGCGGCGCTCGTCGCGGGGCTGGACACGCTGCTGCCTCTCTGGGCGGCCATGCTGCTGTGGTCCGTGCCGTGGGCGATGTACCTGTCGATCGTGAACGTCGGGCAGACCTGGTACTCGTTCGGCTGGGAGTCGCTGCTCCTGGAGACCGGCTTCCTGGCCGTCTTCCTCGGCAACGACGAGGTGGCGCCCCCGGTGGTGGTGCTGTTCCTGCTGCGCTGGGTGCTGTTCCGGGTCGAGTTCGGCGCCGGACTCATCAAGATGCGCGGCGACGCGTGCTGGCGGAAGCTGACCTGCCTCGACCACCACCACGAGACCCAGCCGATGCCCGGCCCGCTGAGCTGGTTCTTCCACCACCTGCCGAAGCCGCTGCACCGGGTCGAGGTGGCCGCCAACCACGTCACCCAGCTCGTGGTGCCGTTCCTGCTGTTCACCCCGCAGCCGATCGCGACGGCCGCGGCCTCGCTGATGATCCTGACCCAGCTGTGGCTGGTGCTGTCGGGCAACTTCTCCTGGCTGAACTGGATCACGATCGTGCTGGCCCTGTCCGCGGTCGACTTCCGGAGGTCCGCGCCGGGCACCCCCGGCACGCCCCTCTGGTACACGGTCGTCGTGCTCGCCGTCGCCGCCCTGCTCCTCGGGCTCAGCTACCACCCCGTCCGCAACATGATCTCCCGCCGCCAGGTCATGAACCGCTCCTTCGACCCGTTGCACCTGGTCAACACCTACGGGGCGTTCGGGAGCGTCAGCCGGGTGCGGTACGAGGTGGTGGTCGAGGGCACGGCGGACGACGTGCCGCGCGAGGACTCCGAGTGGCGGGAGTACGAGTTCCGGGGCAAGCCGGGGGACCCGAGGCACTGGCCGCGCCAGTTCGCCCCCTACCATCTGCGGCTCGACTGGCTGATGTGGTTCGCCGCGCTCTCCCCCGCGTACGCCGGCTCCTGGTTCGGCGCCCTGATGGAGCGGCTCCTGGAGAACGACCGCGACACCCTGCGGCTGCTGCGCCGCTCCCCGTTCCCCGCCGAGGCCCCACCCCGGTTCGTCCGTGCCCGCCTCTTCCGCTACCGCTACACGACCTGGCGCGAACTGCGGGAGACCGGCGCGTGCTGGGAGCGGACCTATGTGCGGGAGTTCATGCCGCCGACGCGGCTGGCCGGACCGCCCGCCAGGACGCCGTAGCGGGCCCACGGACGGACTTCTTCACGGCGGACCCTCGACGCGGGACCGCGCCGCAGGGCACAGTGCTCCCGTACTCGATCACTACTCACGGGTACGCCTTCGCGCACGGCGTACGGGACCGGCGCGCACGACATCGCCAGGGAGCGCCCGTGACCAGCTGGGCAGGCCGGACCGCCGCCGAGATCGCCGCCGCCGTACGGGAGAAGCGCGTCACGCCGCGCGAGGTGGTGGCGGATCACCTGGCACGGATCGAGGCGCTGGACGGGCGGGTCGGGGCGTTCCGCACGGTCCGGGCGGAGGCGGCCCTGACCGAGGCGGACGAGGTGGCCGGCCGGGCCGATCTCGCCGAACTGCCGCTGGCGGGCGTGCCGGTGGCGATCAAGGACAACCTCGCCGTGCGGGGCGAGTCCACCCGGAACGGGTCCGACGCGACCCCGCGGACGCCGGCCGCGGACGACCATGTGACCGTGGCCCGGCTGCGGGCGGCGGGCGCGGTGGTCGTGGGGCTCACGAACGTGCCCGAGCTGTGTGTCTTCGGGACCACGGACGGCGTGCACGGCACCGCCCGCAACCCCTGGGACACCTCGCGCACGGCGGGCGGCTCGTCGGGGGGCAGCGCGGCCGCCGTCGCCGCCGGGCTGGTACCGCTGGCCCTCGGCAACGACGGGATGGGGTCGCTGCGGATACCGGCGGCCAACTGCGGTCTGCTCGGCCTCAAGCCGGGCTTCGGTGTCGTCCCGGCGGACATCGGGCACGGCGACTGGTTCGGCATGTCGGAGAACGGCCCCCTGGCGACGACCGTCGAGGACACCCGGCTGATGTTCCGGATACTCGCGGGGACCGACACCGGCCCGATCTCCGCCACCGCCACGCCCGCGCCCGCGCCCGCGCCGAGCATCGCCCTGTCCGTGCGCAGCCCTCTGGTCGGCGTGACCGTCACCCGCCCGTACGCCGACGCCGCGCGCCGGGCGGCCGAGCTCCTGGCCGGGTCCGGGCTGACGGTCAGGCCGGCCGATCCGCCGTATCCCGTCTGGCTGGGCACGACCTCGCTGGCGCACTGGACGGCGGGCACGGCGGTGGATGCCGAGGGGCTCGATCCGACGCTGCTCACCCGGCGCACGCGGGTGCACGCGGCCGTGGGACGCCGCTTCGTGGCGGGGGTGCGCGCGGGCGACCGCCGTGAGCTGCTGCGCCGGCGACTGGAGCCGTTCTTCGCCGAGCACGACGTGCTCCTCACCCCGGCGCTCGCCCGGCGCGGGCCCGCCGCCGCGAACTGGCACGAACGGGGATGGCTGCGCAACCTGCTGGTGAACACCAACTACTCGCCGCTGACACCGCCGTGGAACCTCACGGGCTGGCCGGCGATGTCCGTGCCGTTCGGCACGCTGCCGTCGGGCGCGCCCTGCGCGGTGCAGCTGGTGGGGCGACCGGGCTCGGAGCCCGAACTCCTGGCGGTGGCGGGCCGGTTGGAGAAGCTGAACCCGTGGCGTCGGACGGCACCGCTCGACTAGCCACGTCGCGGTGGTCCTGTCGCGGCGGCCCTGTCGCGGCGCCTCGCGTCAGAGCGCCTTGTACATGATGTGCAGCCCCACCCGGCCGTCCTTCGGATGTTCGAACGCGTCCGGCACGGTGCCGAGGACGGTGAAGCCGAGCGAGGTCCAGAGCCGTACGGCGGGGTTGGTCTCGACGACGGCGTTGAACACCATGCCCCGGAAGCCCTGGGCTCCGGCCTCGGCGAGGACGTGTGCGGCGAGGGCGCGGCCGATGCCGCGGCCGCCGTGGTCGGGGTGGACCATGAAGCCCGCGTTGGCGACACGGGCGGCGGGACCGCCGTAGTTGGGGGTGAGGAAGGCGGAGGCGATCAGCGCCCCGGTCTCGTCCTCGACGACGTACACGCGCTTGGCGGGGGCCATCCACAGAGCGCGGGCGGCTTCCTCGGAGGTGTCCGGGTCCCAGGTGTAGGTGTCCCCGGCGGCGACGACGCGGTGCCAGAACGGCCAGATGCCGGGCCAGTCGCCGGCGGTGGCTTCTCTGATCTGCATGGGCGCGAGTCTGGCACGCCCATGCAGACGGCGATCACATGATCCTGCCGGTCAGTCCACGCTGGGCAGGATGTGGGGCTCGGCGAGGTCGTCCTCGTAGCCCGCCAGTCGGATCGGGGCGGACCTGGCCCACACGTCCAGGCTGCCGAGTTCCTTCTTCGACCGGCCGCCCTCGGTGCGTTCCTTGGGGCGTTGATCGCCATTCGTCTTCTCTGGTGTCACCGCGCACTCCTTATGTGTCGGGTCACCCTCGGGACGTCGGCCCAGCTTGCCGCTGCGCGCCTGGCGTCCGCTCGGGTCTGAGTCGATGTCAGTTCGGACGCGGTGGCGCCGGATCGTCTGGGTGTGAGAGCAGGCCGTGGTGACCGGCTTGTCCCGGGACGGACCGTGGGTGTGGGTGGGACCCAAATAAGGCTGTCCGTCCGGTACAGAGTAACCAAATGAGCGGGTGGCCGCTCTATGGGGCTGAAAACAAGAGGTAACTGTCTTGAGTCGTTCAGCGCCCAGCATGCCTTACCCTAGGGCAATTTGACCCATTTGGTAGGTTTTCTCATCACCCGTTCGGCTCAGCACCCGCACCCCGCACCGGCCCGACGACCCATCGGATCACCGGCCTCGGCGCGTAGTTCAGGTCCTGTTGGCCGCATCGCAAGCCGACCATGATCTGCTCATGTGTCGCAACGGCATTTCTCGCGGGCGGACTCGGGAGGACCTGCGGATGGAACTGCGCGGCGTGGACGAGCTGATGGATCTGCTGCACGCCCGCCGGGACGGCGGCCGGGCACCGGACCACCGCCGGGACGGACCGGACCGTCCTCAGGGCAGCCCCGCGGACCCGCACGCACACGCGCTGCGGACCGCCGCGCTGCTGCGCCGCGGCCGGCCCGCCGACAAGGAACTCCAGGTGGCCGGTCTGGTGCACACCCTCGGGCAGTTGCTCCGACCGGGTGACGACACCGGCCACGCGGACCTGGCCGCCGACGCGGTCCGGCCGCTGCTCGGCGACCGGGTCGCCCAGCTCGTACGCCTGCACGCCCTCGGCCCCGATCGTCTCGTACGACTGCATGCGGGCGGCTGGGTGGACGCGGGTCTCGTCGAGGACGTGCTGACGCTACGCCAGGCGGATGAGGCGGGGCGGTCGGCCGGAGTGGACGCCGGGGTGCTGGAGGACTGGCGCACCGTGCTGGAACTGGTGGCCGACCGGGCGGCCCGGACGGAGCGGGCCGGCCGGGTCGGGGCCTCGTCTCACCACTTGCCGGGCGCGTAGTCCTTCAGGAAGACGCCGTACACGTCCTCGCCCCGCTCACCGAGGACGACGGGGTCGTAGACGCGGGCCGCGCCGTCGACGAGGTCGAGCGGAGCGTGGAAGCCCTCGTCGGCGAGGCGCAGCTTGTCGAAGTGAGGGCGTTCGTCGGTGATCCAGCCGGTGTCGACCGAGGTCATCAGGATGCCGTCGGTCTGGAACATCTCCTGGGCGCTGGTCCGCGTGACCATGTTCATCGCGGCCTTGGCGGCGTTCGTGTTCGGGTGGCCCGCGCCCTTGTAGCCGCGGCCGAAGACACCCTCCATCGCCGAGACGTTCACGACGTACGCCCGTCCGCTGGCCGCCTTCCTCGCGGCCTCGGCCATGGCCGGGCGGAGCTTGCTGATCAGGATGAAGGGCGCCGTGTAGTTGCACAGCTGGGTCTCCAGCAGCTCCACCGGGGAGATCTGCTCGATGGTCTGCACCCAGGTGTTGCTGTCGACCACGTCCGGGACGAGGCCGCCCGCGTCGATGGCGGTGCCGTCGAGGTGCCGGGCGACGCTGGCGTTGCCGGCGACCAGGGCGAGGTCGGCGACCGCTTGCGCGTCGAGGCCGCTGACGCCCGCCGGGAGTGCGGTCATCCCGGTCAGTCCGTCCACGGCGCCGGAGTTGAAGGCGCCGATGACGTGGTGCGGGGGGAGTTCGCCGGCGGGCAGCGGGGCGCTCTCCCCCTCGACCAGGGCGGCGTAGGCGGAGGGCAGTCGGCGCACGGTCTGGGTCGCGTTGTTGATGAGGATGTCCAGCGGGCCCGCCGCGGCGACCTGGTCGGCGAGGGCCACGGCCTGGGCCGGGTCGCGCAGGTCGATGCCGACGACCTCCAGGCGGTGCAGCCAGTCCGCCGAGTCGTCCATGGCGTTGAAGCGGCGGATGGCGTCCTTGGGGAAGCGCGTGGTGATCGTCGTGTGCGCGCCGTCGCGCAGCAGCCGCAGGGCGATGTACATGCCGATCTTGGCGCGGCCGCCGGTGAGCAGGGCGCGCTTGCCGGTGAGGTCGGCGCGGGCGTCGCGCTTACCGCGGTTCAGGCGGGCGCAGTCGGCGCAGAGCTGGTGGTAGAAGTAGTCGACCTCGACGTAGCGGGTCTTGCAGGTGTAGCAGGAGCGGGGGCGCTGGAGTATCCCCGCGATCTTCCCCTCCTCGGTCACGGACGACGGCAGGATGCCCTCGGTCTCGTCGTCGATCCGCTGGGCGGAACCGGTGGCCGTGGACTCCGTGACCGCCTTGTCGTGGGCGGTCTTGGCGGCGCGGCGCTCCTGGCGGCGGCGCTGCTTGACCATGCGGTAGACACCGGCCGTGGCCCGGCGCACCGCGATCGCGTCGGGGTGGTCGACCTCCAGCTTGTCCAGTTCCTCCAGCACGCCGAGGCACACGGCGAGCCGCTCCGGGTCGATACCCGGGCCGTACGCCACCTCGTCCGTGGTCGCCGGGCCGTCCTCTGTCACCGTCATCGCGCTGCCGCTTCCCTGATCACCCGCGGCTCGCCGGGGCGCGTCCGCTGTCGAACGGGGAATTGTACGGAGCCGGAGCATCGCTGACCAAACCTCGGGTGCGGGTCCGGTGGGGGCTCGTCGCGCAGTTCCCCGCGCCCCTGAAAAAGCGGGGCTGCGCCCCTTCTTTTTCGCCCGAAGAGCACGGGGCGCAGCCCCGGCTCTTCAGGGGCGCGGGGAACTGCGCGAGAAGCCCCACTCGCCCGCACCCGACAACGGACCCCTACTCGTCACATCTCACACGCCGCCAGGAGGTCCTCCACCTCCCGGGTGACGGCCCGGGAGAGCCGCTCCAGGTCCGGGACGGCCTCCGCATCGGCGACGAGGCCGTAGTGGACACTCCCCCGATACGTCGAGACGGCGACGGCCAGGGACTGGCCGTGGGCGAGCGGGGCCAGGGGATAGATCTCGGCGAGGGGGCAGCCGCCGAGGCGGAGCCCGAGGCTGGGCAGCGGCACGCTGGTGACGAGGATGTCGAACCACAGACGGGCCGCCTGGCTGACCAGCGGCCCGCCGAGCCGGTGGCCGAGCGGCAGCACATGATCCGCGAGGAGCGCCACCGCGCCGGCGCCCCGGTTGGGCCCGGCGTCCTTGTTGCGGTCCATCGCCGTGCGCACCGTACGCAGCCGCCCGAGCGGGTCCGGGTCGTCCACGGGCAGTTTCATCAGATACCCGGAGAGCCGGTTGCCCTGCGGGTGCGCCGTGCGGGGGCGGCGCCTGGAGACGGGGATCAGGGCCCGGGGCGCGACCCCGGCGCTGCCGTCCCCGCGTTCGTCCAGCCAGCGCCGCAGCGCCCCCGCCACCACGGCGATGAGGACGTCGTTGACGGTGCCGCCCACGGTCTTGCGGATCCGGTGCACGTCGTCGAGGTCCACGAGCACCCCGGCGGTACGGCGGGTGCCGCTGGCGTCGGAGGTCAGCGCGGCGGAGGAGCGGGCGCCGAGGGTCGCGTCGAGCGTGGTGCGGGCGACGGACGCACCGATGTCCAGGGCGCGCCCGAGGTCGGAGAAGGTGCCCCGGACCAGGTCGGGCAGCTTGCGCACCTCGTCGAAGAGGCCGCGCGGCGGCTCCGCGGGGCGCGGCCGGGGCGCGGGCATCTCGATGGGGTCCATGACGGCGGCGGCGAGCGTCAGCGCCCGCAGTCCGTCGGCCAGGGCGTGGTGGAACTTGAACAGCACGGCGAAGGAGGTGCCGTCCTCCCCCGGCAGCACATGAGCCTCCCAGGGCGGCCGGCCGCGCTCCAGCGGACGCTCCATCAGCCGCCCGGCCACCTCGTGGAAGTCGGAGGTCGGCTCGTGCAGCCGTACGTGGTCGAAGGGCTCGAAGTCGGTGACGGGCTCCCGGGTCGCGCCGCCGAACGCCAGCGGCAGCCGTACGTCCGGGACCCACACGTCCCGGATCCGCATCCGCAGTCCCGGCACGGCGGCCGCCCGCGTGGCGAGCAGTTCGGCGGCGTGGGCTCCCGCGGTGGGCGAGTCGGCCGTGAAGACGCCGAGGGCGGCCAGGTGCATGGGGTGTTCGGCGGACTCGATGTTCCAGAACGCCAGGTCGAGTGGGGCGAGCAGGTCGGAAGTCAATGGCTTGCCTCGCGTCGACGACGGGTGAGTACGCAGTCAATCGCCGTTGGCCGATTACGGTCAAGTACGATCAAGCTACGCACAGTTAACATCAGATTACGTCCCACCTTCTGACGAAGGTGGGACGCATGCGACATCTGTGTTCACCGGAGTCACCCTGACGGACCAAGGACCCGGACGAGCACCGAGAGCCGAGGCCGGGCCGGAGGCCGGGCTAAGGGACCTGCTGACCCTTCCCCAGCGCGATCACTCCGCCCCCGGAGACCGTGTACAGCTCGGCGTCCCGCTCGGGGTTGACGCCGATGGTCGCGCCCGGGGGCACCTGGACGTTCTTGTCCAGCACCGCGCCCCGGACGACCGCGCCCCGCCCGATGTGGACGTTGTCGTGCAGGACCGAGCCCTGGACGACCGCACCCGGGTCCACCACGACCCCCGGGGAGAGAACCGATCTGGTGACCTGACCACGGATCAGGCAGCCCGCGCTGATGATCGACTCGCTGGCCATGCCGCCCGCGTTGAACCGGGCCGGGGAGAGCTGGCCGGAGCTGGTGTAGATGGGCCAGCTGCGGTTGAAGAGATTGAAGGCGGGCCGCTCGGCGATCAGGTCCATATGGGCGTCGTAGTAGGCGTCGAGCGTGCCCACGTCCCGCCAGTAGCCCTGGTCGCGGGTGGTCTCGCCGGGGACGTGGTTGGCGCTGAAGTCGTACAGCTGCGCCTCGCCCCGGTCGGTGAGCTGGGGCAGGATCGAGCCACCCATGTCGTGGATGGAGTCCTCGTCCTCGGCGTCCCGCTGGAGCGCCTCCACCAGGGCCTTGGTGGTGAAGATGTAGTTGCCCATCGAGGCGAACACGCATTCGGGGTCGTCGGCCAGGCCCGGCGGGTCGGACGGCTTCTCCAGGAAGCGCTCGACGATCCGGCCGTCGGAGCCGGGCGTGATCACACCGAAGGACGACGACTCCGTGCGCGGCACGCGGATGCCGGCGACCGTCACACCGGCGCCGCCCTCGATGTGCTGTGCCAGCATCTGGCGCGGGTCCATGCGGTAGACGTGGTCGGCGCCGAACACCGCCACGTACTCGGGCTGCTCGTCGTGGACCAGGTTCAGGGACTGCAGGAGCGCGTCCGCGCTGCCCAGGTACCAGCGCGGACCCAGCCGCTGCTGCGCCGGGACCGGGGTGACGTAGTTGCCCAGCAGGCTCGACATCCGCCAGGTCGTGGTGATGTGCCGGTCCAGCGAATGCGATTTGTACTGCGTCAGCACGCAGATGCGCAGGATGTCCGCGTTGACGAGATTGGAAAGGACGAAATCCACAAGGCGGTACGTGCCGCCGAAAGTCACCGCCGGTTTCGCACGGTCGGCGGTCAGGGGCATCAGCCTCTTGCCCTCCCCGCCCGCCAGTACGATCCCCAGCACCGAAGGTCCACCGCGCCGCATCCCGCCGCCCCTCTACACCCACCCGGTTGTGCCGAACCCTGTTGCCTGACTACGCCTGCTTGAGGACTTCCTCGTAAAGCTGCACCGTACGCCGCGCGACCGCGTCCCAGCCGAACTCCCGCACCGCGCGTTCCCGGCCGGCCTCACCCATCCGGGCGGCCGTCACGGGGTCGGCGAGCACCGCGTCGAGGGCTCGGGCCAGCCGTCCCTCGAAATCGTCGTCGGTCGGCACGAGGAGACCCGTCACGCCGTCCTCCACGACCTCCGGTATGCCTCCGACCCGCGAGGCCACGACGGCCGTTCCACAGGCCATGGCCTCCAGGTTGACGATGCCGAGGGGCTCGTACACCGACGGGCAGACGAAGACGGCGGCGTGCGTGAGGAGCTGGATCACATCCGGGCGCGGCAGCATCTGCGGGATCCAGAACAGGCCCTCGCGCACGCGGCCGAGCTCCTCGAAGAGGTCGCGGAACTCCTGGTCGATCTCCGGGGTGTCGGGCGCGCCCGCGCAGAGCACGACCTGCGCGGCCGGGTCGATGTCCCGGACGGCGCGCAGCAGGTGGGGCACGCCCTTCTGCCGCGTGATCCGGCCGACGAACAGGACGTAGGGGCGGCCCGGGTCGATGCCGATCCGGTCGAGGACGTCCGTGCCGTGGTCCGGGGTGTAGAGGGAGGTGTCGATGCCGTTGTGCACGACGTGCAGCCTCGCCGGGTCCAGGGCGGGGTAGCAGCCGAGGATGTCGTCGCGCATGGAACCGGAGACGGCGATCACCGCGTCGGCGGACTCCACGGCGGTGCGCTCGGCCCAGCCGGACAGGGCGTAGCCGCCGCCCAGCTGCTCGGCCTTCCAGGGGCGCAGCGGCTCCAGCGAGTGGGCGGTCATCACGTGCGGGATGCCGTGCAGCAGCTTGCCGAAGTGGCCGGCGAGGTTGGCGTACCACGTGTGCGAGTGGACCAGTTCCCGGCCTTCGAGGCCGGCGGCGATGGAGAGGTCCACGGAGAAGGTGCGCAGCGCGTCGTTGGCCGCGTCGAGTGCGGACCAGGGCCGGTGACGTACGACGCCGCCGCCCGCCCCCTCGCCCCAGCAGTGCACGTCCAGGTCGACGAGGGACCGCAACTCGTGGGCGAGGAACTCGACGTGGACACCCGCGCCCCCGTAGACGTCGGGCGGATACTCCCGGGTCAGCAGGCCGACTCGCACCCGGAACCCCCTGTCTCTGCGGCTGGTTCCCACATGGTCACCCAGAAGGGTGAGTTGGGGAAGACCACGATTGTCGCGCGGCCGCGCTCGCGGGGTTCAGGTGCGGCGGGGACCGCCGAGGGGGCGCGGGCCGGGGGGCCGGTCGAAGCAGCAGTCGCCGCACAGGCCGCCGCCGGGCAGCCGGTAGTAGAGACAGCAGCTGCGGCGGCGGGACGTCACCGGGTCGAGGGTGCCCGCCAGGGTGGGGTGCGCGAACAGCCCGGCGGCGAGGGCGCGGGCCCGGTCCGCCACCTCCATGCGGCCGTTGGCAGCGGCCCAGCGGTCGATCTGGCGCACCGCCCCCATGAGCGCGGAGGCCGCGTTTCCCCACAACAGGCGCTCGGATATGGGCAGTTGAGCCCGCAGGGCCGCCGCCAGCGGCACGAGGTGACCGTCCCGTACGACCTCGCCGATCCGCTCGGCGGGAAGGCCGCGCACCTCGGTCAGCCACAGCTCGTCCGGGGCGCTCGCGTCCGCGTCCCAGCGCAGGAGGCGCGGGTCGAGGTCGGGAAGCCGGCCGTACACGGCGGCCGCGCCGAGGGCCACCGACCACAGCCGGGCGGCGAGGCCGAGGTGGGCGAGGGAGGCGGCCACGCGCGGTTCCGGGGCCCGCGCACTTCGCGCGACCTTGCGGACACGAAAATTACCGGATTCTCGTAAACCTCCCTTTTCACATCGGCATCCCGTGCCGCGTAGGCCCGCGCGAGCGTGGGCAACGGCCCGCGCGGCGGTCGGCCCGTGTGTAGTACGAAGAAGCCGCCGAGGGCCGAGAGTGCGGTGAGGCCGGGGTCATGGTCCACGAGGACGAGTAGTACCAGGCACCGCCGAGGCGCCCACCTGGGGGCCTGCACCGCGTGTCGCCCCTCCTGGGGATGAGGTGGCGCTCGTCGTACTCCATCGGCAGTAGGACTCATTGAGTGCTCTGGTACGACGACGTGAACGGTTTCACGAGGCATCGTGGTCACCATGAAAGCCGAGCGTTCACCGCGCCGGGCCCGGAGCCCCCGCGCCGCGTCGAGGAGCACCTCATGAATGCCCTCGCGTTGTCCGTGCTGTTGTCGTTCGTCTCCGCCGTGGCGTACGCGGGCGGGGCGATCGTGCAGGAGCGTGTCGCGGTGTCCTCCCCCGGCCGGTCCTACGCACCGCTGCGCCGGCCGGTCTGGTGGGCCGCCGTCGGGCTGAACGGCCTCGGCGGGCTGCTGCACGTGGTGGCCCTGGCCTACGGCCCGCTGAGCCTGGTACAGCCGCTGGGCGCGCTGACCATCGTCTTCGCCCTGCCCATGGCGGCGCTGTTCGTGGGGCGCAGGGCCGGAGCGACGGCCTGGCGTGGTGCGATCATGGCGACGGTGGGTCTCGCGGGCCTGCTCTCCCTGGTCGGCGCGGCCGACGCGCAGTCGCTCGACACGGCCCAGCGGGTGCTGGTGGCCGTGGTCAGCGGTGGCGCGGTGGCGGCGCTGATGGTGGCGGGCCACGCCGCACACCGGCATCCGGCGGTGCGCAGCATCCTGCTGGCGGTCGCCTCCGGTGTCGCGTTCGGTATGTCCTCGGTCTTCACCAAGACGGTCGCCGTCGACTGGACGGACGGCGTCACGCTCTCGGACCTGCCGACCCTCGCGGTCATAGGCGCCTTCGCGACGGCCGGTCTGCTGCTCTCCCAGGCCGCCTACCGGGGTGGCGGCCTCGCGGCCCCGCTCGCCACGCTCACGGTGGTGAACCCGGTGGTGGCGGCCGCGGTCGGCATCACGATGTTCGGCGAGACGTTCCGCTACGGCACCACGGGCACCCTGCTCGCGCTGGGCTGCGGTGTGGTCGCGGCGGGCGGTCTGATCCTGCTGACCACCGAGCGCCTCGCCGAGGAGGCCGGGGCGGAGCGCACGGACGAGGAGGTCACGGTCACGGCCGCCGACCGGGAGTCCCTGGCCCTGGAGGAGTTGCTCGCGGGGCTGCCGCGACGGACCGCCGAGGTCCCGGACGCCGACTACGCCATCGGCCTGGACAAGCGCGTGGTCGTACCGGCCCCGTTCCTCGGCAGGAGGGCGGCCGACGAGAACGACACGCCGCCCGGGCTGCTGCTGCAGCCGTTCCACGGCGAGCTGTACGTGCCCCGGGCGCTCCTCGACCGGCATCGTGACCGCGTGAAAACCTGAGCGGGAGGCCCGGACCGGGCCTCCCGCGCCATGATCGGACCGTCCGCGCCGCGGCTAGATCCGGACCCCTCTCGCCCGCAGGTACGCGAGGGGATCGATGTCGCTGCCGAACCCGGGTCCCGTGCGCACCTCGAAGTGCAGATGCGGGCCCGAGCTGTTGCCGGTGGAGCCGGAGCGGCCGATGCGCTGGCCGGCGCTCACGCTCTGGCCGGATTTCACGGAGATCGCCGACAGGTGGGCGTACTGCGTGTAGCGGCCGTCGGCGTGCCGGATGACGACCTGGTAGCCGAAGGACCCGCCCCAGCCCGAGGTGACGACCTGCCCGGCGGCCACGGACTTCACCGAGCTGCCCGTCGCCACGGGGAAGTCGACGCCCGTGTGGTACCCCTTCGACCAGGAGGACCCCGAGGCGCGGTAGGGCGTACCGAGGGAGGCGCTGACCGGCGCGACGAAGGAACCGGACTGCTGCCGCTTCTCGGACGTCTGCTGCTTGTCGGCCTTCTGCTCCTTGTGGACCTTCTTCTGTTCTTTCTTCTGCTCTTTCTTCTGCTCTTTGTGCTGTTCCTTCTGCTGTTCTCTGCGCTGTTCCTTCTGCTGACCGGTCGTGTTCAGGCTCAGGCGCTGGCCGGGGATGATCACGTCCGGGTCGGAGCCGATGGTCCTGCGGTTGGCCTCGTAGAGCTTGCGCCAGCCGCCTCGCACGTCCTGGGAGTCGGCGATCTGGGAGAGGGTGTCGCCCCGGACGACCGTGTACCTCTCCACCCTGCCCGCCTGCGACTGGGGCGTGGTCTGGGGTTTCACGTCGCCGATCGTGAGGCCGGCGCGGCCCGAGCACACCGGCCAGGCGTCCGGGCCCTGCCCGTCGAGGACCTTCTCGGCGATCGCGATCTGCTGTTCCTTGGTGGCCAGGTCCGCGCGGGCGGCGTAGGCCGTGCCCCCGAAGGCCTCCCAGGTGGACTGGCTGAACTGGAGTCCGCCGTAGTACCCGTTCCCGCTGTTGATGTTCCAGTCGTTGGTGGACTCACAGGCCGCCACCTTGTCCCAGGTCTCGACATCGGCCGCTTCCGCGACCCCGGTGCCGATCAGCGGGAGCGCCATCCCCGCGCCGCCCGCCGTGACGGTGAGTGAGGCGCGGTTGATCCTGTTCGGCTGGTACCGGCGGTGCCGACCGCTTGCGGCCATGGAGAAGCCCCCCTCGCATATGCCATGAGCCGCAAAAGTAAGCGTGCCGAACCGGCCAGGACAAGACGAGAATTCAGCCGCTCTGGTCCCGCGTGTGGCGGGTAAGCGACCTGCTCCGGCGCGTAAGTGCCCTCGTCCGGCGCACGAGTGAGCAGGGACGGCGCGCAAACCACCGGGTTGCGCGCCCCATTGAGGCAGGTAGGGCCCTTCCCGCGTACTCAAGCCCGGCAGACCGCGCAGCGCGGACGGGGCCGGTGCACGTCAGGATGGCCGGAAGGACAATACTGGCGTGCAGGAACGGCACCACCGATATCAGGATCCATAGGAGCCAACCGTATGAGCACTTCAGCCCAGATCGGCGTCACCGGCCTCGCGGTCATGGGGAGCAACCTCGCGCGCAACTTCGCCCGCAACGGCTACACGGTCGCCGTCCACAACCGCTCCGCGGCGAAGACCCACGCACTGATCGAGGAGCACGGGCACGAGGGCGACTTCATCGCGGCCGAGACGGCCAAGGACTTCGTACAGGCGCTGGAGCGCCCCCGGCGCCTGGTGGTCATGGTGAAGGCGGGCGGGCCCACGGACGCGGTGATCGAGGAGTTCGCGCCGCTGCTGGAGCCCGGCGACATGATCATCGACGGTGGCAACGCGCACTTCGCCGACACCCGCCGTCGTGAGGCCGCGCTGCGCGAACAGGGCATCCACTTCGTCGGCGCGGGCATCTCCGGCGGTGAGGAGGGCGCGCTCAACGGCCCGAGCATCATGCCGGGCGGCCCGGTCGAGTCCTACGACTCCCTCGGCCCGATGCTGGAGAAGATCTCCGCGAAGGCCGCCGACGGCGCGCCGTGCGTCACGCACGTGGGTCCGGACGGCGCCGGGCACTTCGTGAAGATGGTCCACAACGGCATCGAGTACGCCGACATGCAGCTGATCGGCGAGGCCTACCAGCTGCTGCGCGATGTGGCCGGATACAGCCCCGAGCAGATCGCGGAGATCTTCCGCACCTGGAACACCGGCCGTCTCGACTCGTACCTGATCGAGATCACGGCCGAGGTGCTGGCCCACGTGGACGCGGACACCGGCAAGCCGTTCGTGGACGTGGTCGTCGACCAGGCGGAGCAGAAGGGCACCGGCCGCTGGACCGTCCAGATCGCGCTGGACCTCGGCGTCCCGGTCTCCGGCATCGCCGAGGCCGTCTTCGCGCGCTCCCTGTCGGGCCACGCCGCGCTGCGCGACGCCTCCCGCTCGCTGGCCGGCCCCAAGGCCACCCCGCTGAGCGCGGCCGAGGCGGGTGCCTTCGCCGACCGGGTCGAGCAGGCGCTGTACGCCTCCAAGATCGTGTCGTACACCCAGGGCTTCCACGAGATCGACGCGGCCCGCGACGAGTACGACTGGAACATCGACCTCGGCAAGGTGGCGTCGATCTGGCGGGGCGGCTGCATCATCCGCGCCGCGTTCCTCGACCGCATCCGGGCCGCGTACGACGCCCGGCCCGACCTGCCGAGCCTGCTCTCCGACGAGGCGTTCGCCCAGGAGATCGCGGCGGCGCAGGACGACTGGCGCGAGGTGCTGGTGGCGGCCACGCGTCAGGGCGTGCCGACGCCGGGGTTCGCGGCGGCGCTGGCGTACTACGACGCGCTGCGCGCCGAGCGGCTGCCCGCGGCGCTGACGCAGGGGCAGCGGGACTACTTCGGTGCGCACACGTACCGGCGGGTGGACCGGGAGGGTTCGTTCCACACGCTGTGGGGGCAGGGCCGGTCCGAGGTCGAGGCGTAGCACGACCGAGGGGGGTCCGAGGGGACCTGAGGTTCCCTGCCCCCTGAGCAGGTGAGCGCGGCCCGGCGTGGAGGAATCCACACCGGGCCGTTCTCGTCCTCGTACGCCTAGGACAGCGGGCCGGGCCCGGGTTCCCCCGGCACCGGCTCCGGGCCAGGGGGTTGCGGGATCGGGTCCGGGGTCGGCACGGGGCGGGGGTCCGGGGTGGGGACGGGGTCGGGGAACGGGGGCTGCGGAAGGGGTTCCGGGCGGTCGGGGCCCGGGGCGGGGCCCGGGGCGGGGTCCGGGTGTACGGGGTCCCGGTCGGGGTACGTCATCGGGTCCTCCAGCCATGGGGTACGTCGGTCCTAGGACCACTGCCACGGGTACCCGACGCCCGCACGGGCAGTCACCCGGCCGGCCGAGCCTGCGTGCCCGCTCCCGCCGGCCCGTCCCTCAGAAACCCTCGGGGTGGGCGATCAGCCAGTCCTTCGCCGCCCGCAGCAGCTCCGGATCGGCGGCCGGGGCGTCCTCGGGGTGGCGTTCGGCCCACTTCACGACGTACGGGCACAGCGGTGCGACGACGACGCCCTCACGGGCCGCGATGCCGTACAGCTCCCTCGCCAGTGAGCCCGCGACGCCCTGTCCCTCGTGCGCGGGCTCGACGATCGTGTGCACCGGGACGAGCGCGCGGCGCGGGGCTTCGAGGACGAAGTACTGGATGTGACCGGCCAGTTCGTCACCGGCGAAGGCTTCGAGGCGGCCGGCCGCCCGGTCGTCACGGATCTCTACGTCGCTCATGGCACTCCTCGCGTACGGATCGGGGACGCCGGGCGCTCGCGCGTGACCTTCAGACGGTGACGGCCCGCGGGTTGCGCCGCTGGTCCGAACCCGGCACCGGCTCGGCGGCGTCCGAGCCGAGGGCCACGATCCGGTTCCCGCTGTCCACGTGCACGACCCTGGGCTTCAGTGCGCGGGCCTCGGCGTCGGTGACCTGAGCGTAACTGATGATGATCACCAGATCGCCGGGATGGACGAGATGGGCCGCGGCACCGTTGATCCCGACGACTCCCGAGCCGCGCTCGCCCTCGATGACGTACGTCTCCAGACGGGCGCCGTTGGTGACGTCGACGATGTGCACCAGCTCACCGGGCAGCAGATCGGCGGCGTCGAGCAGGTCGGCGTCGATGGTGACGGAGCCTACGTAGTGCAGGTCGGCCTGGGTGACGGTGGCGCGGTGGATCTTGGACTTGAACATGGTGCGGAACATGGCGAAGCTCCCGATTCGTCTGCTCCCTGCCTGCTTTATGCAGGTCAAGGGCGGTCTTCGGAGAGTACAACGATTCGTATGTCCGGTCAGCCGGCGCCAGGTGTATCAGGACTCACACTGACCCGTTACTGACCTTTCTGATGCCGCGCGAGAATTCTCGTGATCTCATCGCCCGCCATTCGTCATGCGAGCCATGCGGACTCCTTGTGACGTAGGCGTGCGGAGGCGTCCGAGCCGCCCGCGGCACCGGACGTGCCCGTGGTGCCGGGTGCGGCCGAGTGCCCCAGGTGCCGGTGCACGAAGTGGATGGCCATCGCGCCCTCACCGGCCGCCGAGGCCACCCGCTTCACCGAGCCGCTCCGGGCGTCCCCTACCGCGAAGACCCCGGGCAGGCTCGTCTCCAGGGTCATGCACGAGCGCCCGCGCCACACCTCGGGGTGGACGCATGCTTCCTGGGCCTCCGGGCCGGTGAGGACGAAGCCGCGCGAGTCGAGGGCGATCATGCCGGCGAGCCACTCGGTGTGGGGTTCGGCGCCGGTGAAGACGAACAGGCCCCGTACCGCGAGTCTGCGGTGCCCGCCCGTGCGGTTGTCGACCACGTCGAGCTCCTCCAGCACCTCCTGGCCGATGACCTCGGTGACCTCGGTGTGCAGCATGACCTCCACCCGCGGATGTTGCTCGACCTGGTCGACCAGGTAGCGGGACATGTTGGCCTCAAGGCTGGGTCCTCGGACCAGCAGGTGCACCTTCGGCGCGTACCCGGCGAGGAACAGCACCGCCTGGCCCGCCGAGTTGCCTCCCCCGACGACGGCCACCGGGTCGGTGAGGCACTGCTGGGCCTCGTAGACGGTCGCCGAGTAGTGGACGCTCGTTCCCTCCAGTTGTTCGATGCCGGGCACCTGGAGCCGGCGGTAGCGGGCACCCGTGGCCAGGACGACGGCGCGAGCGGCGATCTCGCTGCCGTCGGCGAACGCCACCACGTAGTGGTCCCCGTCCGTGGGACGGAGACCGGTCGCCTCCACCGGAATGCTGATCCTGGCGCCGAACTTGTCGGCCTGGAGCAGGGCGCGTTCGGTGAGTTCGGCACCGGAGATGCCGGCGGGGAAGCCGAGCAGATTCTCGATGCGGGACGACGTGCCGGCCTGGCCGCCGGTGGCCATCGCCTCCACCACGGTGGTGCTCAGGCCCTCGGAGGCGGCGTACACCGCGGCAGCGAGGCCGGCGGGCCCGGAGCCGACGATGAGAACGTCGCCGAGACGGTTTCCGGCGGGCAGTGACGGCAGGCCGATGAGCCGGGCAAGTTCCGCGCTGCTGGGGTTGCGCAACAGGGTGGTGTCCCGCCAGATGACGAGCGGTGTCTCCTGCGGGCCGACGCCGAAGCGGCGCAGCAGGTCCTCGGCCTCCTCGTCGGTCTCCAGGTCGATCCAGCGGTGCGGCAGCCGGTTGCGGATGGCGAACTCGCGCAGCCGCCTGGTGTCGGGCGAGTAGCGCGAGCCGATGATGCGGAAGCCGGCGCCCTGTCCGACGAGCAGCGCGCGACGGCCCAGACAGGCGCGCAGCACGACGTCCCCGATGGCGGAGTCCTGGGACACCAGATGGCGCAACCGGTCCAAGGAGACGACGAGGACCTCGCCCGGCTCCCTGGCGACGGCGGTGTAGAAGGCCACCTGCCCGTGCAGCAGCCCGAGTTCGCCGATGAAGCGACCGGGGCCGTGCACGCGCAGGACGTGCTCTTCAGGGGTGCCGTAGTCCTCGACGACGGCGACGGTACCGCTGAGGACGACGAAGAACGTCTCGCAGCGCTCCCCCTCCCGGATCAGCACGTCGTTCGAAGCCATGCTCCGGCGTTGCCCGTGCTCCGCCAGACGTGCCGTCTGGTCCTCCGTAAGGCGCGGATACGCGCCGTAGACGTCCGGGGTCTCCCGGAAGACGGCCTCGTGCGCTTCCTCCGGCACCGGTCCTTCGCCCGGCAGCGACTGGTCGCCGGACATCAGACGAACGCCTCGTGGACGTAGCACCAGCGCCAGTCCTCGCCGGGCTCGAACGACTGCACGATCGGATGGGCGTCGGCAGCCGCGTGCCTGCGCGCGTGCTTGTTCGGCGAGGAGTCACAGCAGCCGACGTGCCCGCAGGTCAGGCAGAGCCTCAGGTGGACCCACGGGGAGCCGAGCAGCAGACACTCCTGACACCCTTCCGGGGTGAGCGGCTGGACCGGCCGGACAAGCGCGAGGTGGGGGTCTGCGTGCAGGGTCATCCGGATCACCCTTCCCGGGCCGTGATCGACTGTTCCACCCACTGGCGCAGAGCGGGGGCGGGCGCCGCCCCCGCCTGCCGGGCGACCGTCTCGCCCTGGTCGAGGACGAGCAGTGTCGGTACCGCCTGGACCTCGAAACGCTGCGACAGCCGCGGGTTCTTGTCGACGTCGACCTTGACGAGTTTGATGCGGCCGGCGAGATCGGTGGCGACCTTCTCCAGCGCGGGGCTCACCATGCGGCACGGGCCGCACCAGGTGGCCCACAGGTCGACCACGACGGGGACGTCGGCCCGCTCGGCGACCTCGGTGAAGTCGTCGTCGCCCGCGTCCACCATCCACGGCAGAGGCTGCTTGCAGTGGCCGCACCTGGGGCGACCCTCCGCGGCCACGGGCACCCGGTTGGTGCGCCCGCAGTTCGGGCAACTGACGGTCGTCGCCTGCATCGTGCTCATGCCGCCCGCGCTCCCTTCACGTCCTCGGGCTGGTCGTAGGTGACCACCAGCTCTCCGTGTTCGGCGTCGACGCGGACCGTCGCGCCGTCCTGGACGTCGCCGCGCAGCAGGGCGCGTCCGACCAGCGTCTCGACCTCGTGGGAGATGTAGCGGCGCAGTGGGCGGGCCCCGTACACCGGGTCGTAGCCCTGGTGGGCGATCACTTCCCGGGCGGCGGGGGTGAGTTCGACGGTGATGCGGCGTTCGGCGAGCCGCCGCCGCAGCTCGTCGAACTGCAGCTCCACGATCCGCTCGATCTGCCGCTCACCCAGCGGCTTGAACAGCACGATGTCGTCGACGCGGTTGAGGAACTCCGGGCGGAAGTGCCCGCGCAGCTCGCCCACCACCAGGGCGCGGGCGTCGGGCTTGATCTCACCCTCGGCGGTGGCGCCGTCGAGGAGGTGCTCGGAGCCGATGTTGGACGTCATGATGATCACGGTGTTGCGGAAGTCGACCGTGCGGCCCTGAGCGTCGGTGATGCGGCCGTCGTCGAGGATCTGCAGCAGGGTGTTGAAGACGTCGGTGTGCGCCTTCTCGATCTCGTCGAACAGCACGACCGAGTACGGCTTGCGGCGTACGGCCTCGGTGAGCTGGCCGCCTTCCTCGTAGCCGACGTATCCGGGCGGTGCGCCCATGAGCCGGCTGACGGTGTGCCGCTCCTGGTACTCGCTCATGTCGAGGCGGACCATGTTCTCCTCGGAGTCGAACAGAGTCCGGGCGACGGTCTTGGCCAGTTCGGTCTTCCCGACGCCGGTGGGGCCGAGGAAGATGAACGAGCCGATGGGGCGGCGGGGGTCGCGGATGCCGGAGCGGGCGCGGATGATGGCGTCGGTGACGAGTTTGACGGCTTCGTCCTGGCCGATGACGCGTTCGCGCAGGATCTCGTCGAGGCGCAGCAGTTTCTCGCGCTCGCCCTCCTGGAGGCGGGAGACGGGGATGCCGGTCCAGGCGGCGACGATCTCGGCGATCTCCTCCTCGGTGACGACCTCGCGCAGCAGCCGGTTCTGCCCTTGTTTCGCGGCCAGTTGCTCCTCCTCCGCGTCGAGCCGGCGCTCCAGGTCCTGGAGTCGGCCGTAGCGGAGTTCGGCGGCGCGGTTGAGGTCGTAGGCGCGTTCGGCCTCCTCCGCCTCGTGGCGGACCTGCTCCAGTTCCTGGCGCAGGTCCTGCACGCGGCGGATCGCCTGCCGTTCGGCCTCCCACTGGGCGCGTTTGGCGTCGGCCTCGCCGCGCAGGTCGGCCAGTTCCCTGCGCAGTTCCCCCAGGCGGGCCTTGCTGGCGGGATCGCTCTCCTTGGACAGGGCCGCGTCCTCGATCTCCAGGCGGGTCACCCGGCGGGTGATCTCGTCGAGTTCGGCTGGCATGGAGTCGATCTCGGTACGCAGCCGGGCACAGGCCTCGTCGACGAGGTCGATGGCCTTGTCGGGCAGGAAACGGTCGGTGATGTAGCGGTGGGAGAGCGTCGCCGCCGCGACCAGCGAGGTGTCCTGGATCTTGACACCGTGGAAGACCTCCAGGCGTTCGCGCAGTCCGCGCAGGATGGAGATGGTGTCCTCCACGCTGGGCTCCTCGACCAGGACCTGCTGGAAGCGGCGTTCGAGGGCGGCGTCCTTCTCGATGTGCTTGCGGTACTCGTCGAGGGTGGTCGCGCCGATCATGTGCAGTTCGCCGCGGGCGAGCATCGGCTTGAGCATGTTGCCCGCGTCCATGGCCCCTTCGGCGGCGCCCGCGCCGACGACCGTGTGCAACTCGTCGACGAAGAGCAGGATCCGTCCCTCGGCGGCCTTGACCTCGCTGAGCACGGCCTTGAGGCGTTCCTCGAACTCGCCGCGGTACTTGGCGCCGGCGACCAGGGAGCCCATGTCGAGGGCGAACACCGTCTTGTCGCGCAGGCCCTCGGGAACGTCGCCGCGGACGATGCGCTGGGCCAGGCCCTCGACGATGGCGGTCTTGCCGACGCCGGGATCGCCGATCAGGACGGGGTTGTTCTTGGTCTTGCGGCTGAGGATCTGGGTGACACGGCGGATCTCAGCGTCCCGGCCGATGACCGGGTCCAGCCGCCCGGACCGAGCCTCCAGGACCAGGTCGCGACCGTACTTCTCCAGCGCCTCGTAGGCCACTTCGGGGTTGGCGGAGGTGACGCGCTGGTTGCCGCGGACCTGGGTGAGCGCGCTCAGGAACGAGTCCCCGGTGATGCCGGCCTGCTTGAGCAGTCGCCCGGCGGCGGTCGAAGAGCTCTCCTCGGCCAGCGCGAGCAGGAGGTGCTCCACGGACACGTACTCGTCCTTGAGGCGTTTGGCCTCCCGTTCGGCGGCGTCGAGCAGGCGGGCGAGGCGCTGGGTGACGAAGACCTGGCCGGGTGCCGCGCCGGGGCCGGTGACCTTCGGGCGGCGGGAGAGTTCCTCTCCCACGGCGGCGCGCAGTTCCTGCGGCTCGGCGCCGGCCTGTTGCAGCAACCGCGGGATCAGACCGTCCTTTTGATCGAGAAGTGCGAGCAGCAGATGTTCCCCGTCGACCTCGGTGTGCCCCATGCCGACGGCCGCGGTCTGGGCCTCCTGGAGGGCTTCCTGGGACTTCTGGGTGAGACGGTTCATGTCCATGGGGGTGTTTCACTCCTCGTGCCACGGCCGCGCAGGGCGGCTTCGAGCAGGCTGATGCGGTCGAGCAGGTCCAGCACCAGGCCGATGGATGCGTAGTTGAGGCAGAGGCCGGTGCGCAGCCGCTGGATGCGGGCGAGGACCGCCGGGGCCGTGGGGTCGAACACCAGGCGCCCCGCGGCGTCGCGTTCGGCGTCGACCAGGCCGAGGGCGACGAACCGGCGGATCAGATCGGGGTGGAGGCCCGAGCGAAGGGCCACGGCGGCCAGGGAGAGCCTGGGGACGGGCACGAGCGCGTACCGGACAGCCGTCGAGGCGGTGAGGTCGGCGCCCGTCCGCACCGGACGGGCGCTCACGCCGGCCCGGCCGATGCCTGCCGCTCCCGCGGGTCGGTCCTTCATCACATCCTCCTGGGGTCGTACGAGGAAGTGGCGGCGAGCTCCTCGAACAGGTCGCGCTCCCGGTCGCCGAGGGTCGGCGGCACCATGACGCGGAGTTCGGCGTACAGGTCGCCGTTCGCGCCCCGCGGGTTCGGCATGCCCTCGCCGCGCAGCCGCAGCCGCCTGCCGCTGGACGAGCCCGCTGGCACCGTGACCTTGGCCGTGCCGCCGCCGGGGGTGGGCACCGGCACGGTCGCGCCCAGGGCCGCCTCCCAGGGGGTGACCGGGACTCGTACGTGCACGTCCCGGCCGTCCAGCCGGAACCGGGGGTGGGGCTGGATGCGCACCCGCAGGTACAGGTCGCCCGCGCCGGCGTCACCACTGCCGCGGCCGCCCTCACCCGACAGCCGGATGCGCTGCCCGTCGGTGACGCCCGGCGGCACGTCGACCTCGTACCGCCGCGGCTGCCCGGCGGGACCGGCGAGCGTGACGGTGCGACGGCCGCCTCGGTACGCCTCCTCGACGGTGAGCGGCAGTTCGGCCTCCTGGTCCGCTCCGGGGACGCCACCCCGGGCGGCGCCGGCTCCGAACATGGAGCCGAACAGGTCCTCGATGTCGATGCCCTCCGCACCGAAGTCGTCGCCGAAGCCGGTGGCGTACCGGACACGAGGACCGCCCCCGCCTGCGGTCCCGCGACCGCGGAAGCCGCCGCCCGCTCCCGCCGCGACCTGTTCGTCGTAGTCCTCGGGGATCTTGCGGAAGTCCTCGCCGAAGCGGTCGTAGCGGGCCCGCGTCTTGGGATCGGACAGGACGCTGTGGGCCTCGTTGAGGTCCTTGAAACGTGCCTCCGCCCCGGGGTCCTTGTTGACGTCGGGGTGATGCCTGCGGGCGAGTTTGCGATAGGCCTGCTGGATCTCGTCCTGGCTCGCGGTCCGCGACACGCCCAGCACCTCGTAGAAGTCCCGTGCCATGACCGGTCACTCCCGCTTCGCGACGGTCACGGCGGCGGGCCGGAGCTGCCGGTCGCCGTCCCCGTAGCCGGGGCGCAGGACCTGGACGACCGTGCCCGGTGGGGCGTCGGGGTCCTGGACGACGCCGACCACCTCGTGCCGGGCCGGGTCGAAGGCGACGCCGGTCTCCGCGTGCCGCGGGTAGCCGAGCAGTTCGAGGACGTTCACCGCCTGGTCGCGTACGGCCCGGACGCCCTCCACGATCGCGCCCGGATCGGCGCCCGCGTGGGTCAGGGCGAGTTCGAGGTTGTCGAGGACGGGCAGGAAGGCGGCCGCCGTGCGGGACCGCTCGACCGCCCGTTCGCGCTCCAGTTCCCTGGCGTGACGCTTGCGAAGGTTGTCGAGGTCGGCGAGTGCGCGCCGCCAGCGGTCCTCCAGTTCCCGGATCGCGGTCGTGTACTCGTCCTCGGCACGCGCGGGACCGGCCGCGTCGGGTCCCGGTTCGCCGTTCGCCGCTTCGGACCGGGGCGGGCCCGGACGGGGCAGATCCCCGCGCGGGGGGCGTCCGACGCCCTCCGGGACCGATGCGACCGGATCCGACGCGGCTCGGTCGGGTTCCTGGGGGGTGGCCATGGCGCGCCTCAGCCCTTGTCGAACTCGGCGTCGATGACATCGTCCTCATCGCCACCACCACTCGTGGGACCGCCGGCGGCGGCGTCCTGGCCCGGACCGCCGCCCGTGGCGCCTGCGTCCTGATGAGCCGTCAGCCCAGCGAGCACCTGCTGGAGTTCGGAGGTCAGAGGCCGCACGCGCTCCACGCCCGCCTCTTCCTTGACCGCCGCCCGGGCGTCGGACACGAGCATCTCGGCGCGTGCCTTCTCGTGCGCGGGCGCCGCGTCGCCCAGTTCGGCGAGACGCTTCTCGACCTGGTACGCGACGGCGTCGAGTTCGTTGCGGGCGTCGACGGCCTCGCGCAGTGCCTGGTCCTGGCCCCGGTTGCTCTCGGCCTCCTGGACCATGCGTTCGACGTCACCGCGGTCCAGGTTGGAGCTCTCGCTGATGGTGATGCCCTGTTCCTTGCCGGTGTCCCGGTCGCGGGCCTTGACGTTGAGGATGCCGTTGGCGTCGATGTCGAAGATGACCTCGACCTGTGGTTCGCCCCGCGGCGCCGGCCGGATGTCGGTGAGCTGGAACCGGCCCAGCACCCGGTTGTCGGCGGCCCGCTCGCGCTCGCCCTGGAGGACCACCACATCGACGGCCGGCTGATTGTCCTCGGCGGTGGAGAAGGTCTCGCTGCGGCGCACCGGAATGGTGGTGTTCCGCTCGATGATCTTCGTCATCACTCCGCCGCGCGTCTCCACGCCCAGCGACAAGGGTGTGACGTCGAGCAGCAGGACGTCCTTGACCTCGCCCTTGAGCACCCCGGCCTGGATCGCGGCGCCCAGGGCCACGACCTCGTCGGGGTTGACGCTCATGTTGGGTTCCTTGCCGCCGGTCAGCCGGCGGACCAGGGTCTGGACAGCGGGGATGCGGGTGGAACCGCCGACGAGGATGACCTCGTCGATGTCGCTGTCACCGACCTTGGCGTCGGCCATCGCCTGCTGCACCGGTCCCAGGCAGCGCTCCACCAGGTCGCCGGTGATCTGCTCGAACGTGGACCGCATGATCGAGTCGGTGAGGTGCTTGGGCCCGGAGGCGTCGGCGGTGACGAACGGCAGGCTGACCTGCGTCTGCGTCACCGAACTGAGCTCGGTTTTGGCCTTCTCCGCCGCCTCGAACAGGCGTTGCAGCGCCTGCGGGTCCTTGCGCAGGTCGATGCCGTTCTCCTTCTGGAAGTCGTCCGCGAGGTGATCCACCAGGCGCCGGTCGAAGTCGTCGCCCCCCAGGTGGCTGTCACCGGCGGTGGAGCGCACCTCCACCACGCCGTCGCCGACGTCGAGGATGCTCACGTCGAAGGTGCCGCCGCCCAGGTCGAAGACGAGGACGGTCTCGTGCTCCTTCTTGTCCATGCCGTACGCGAGGGCGGCCGCCGTCGGCTCGTTGATGATCCGCAGCACCTCCAGTCCGGCGATCCGTCCCGCGTCCTTGGTTGCGGTGCGCTGAGCGTCGTTGAAGTAGGCGGGCACCGTGATGACCGCCTCCGTGACCCGCTCCCCCAGCTGCTTGGAGGCGTCGTCGGCGAGTTTGCGCAGCACCTGTGCGCTGATCTCCTCAGGCGCGTACAACTTGTCGCGCACCTTGAAGCGGGCGGCCCCGCCGTCGCCCTCGACGACGTCGTACGCCACCGCCCTGGCCTCGTCGGAGATCTCGTCGAAGTGCCGGCCGACGAACCGCTTGGCCGAGTAGATGGTGCCTTTGGGGTTGAGGATCGCCTGGCGCCGGGCCAGCTGGCCCACCAGGCGTTCCCCGGTGTCGGTGAAGGCCACCACGGACGGTGTCGTGCGGTTGCCCTCGCTGTTGGGCACGACGGACGGCTCACCGCCCTCCCACACGGCGATCACCGAGTTGGTGGTGCCCAGGTCGATGCCCACTGCCTTGGCCATGGGGAACTCCTCCCGGTACGGCGCCTGCGCCGACTCTCCGGATCGCGTTCGTTCAGGTAGAGGTCGAGCCTCCGCCGGTTTCGCACCGGTGCGCACGGAGGATCTCGAGCACTCCCCAGGGTGACGAACCGGGTGGCTCCACGCCTGCGCCTGGGAAGTCAGGATTGCGCGGGTCCGGTCGCCCCACGAGTACGAGGGAAAGAACCGGAGCATCTCGGGTAGGCAGGCCGGGAGCGGGTACGCGACATACCGCTCGCCTCCCTGAAGGCTCATGGAGAACGGAGTGATCCCATGGCCGGCAGTAGGACGAACAGCCTGTACCACCACCGCTCCGACCGGGCGAGCAGCCTTCCGCGGGGCAGCGCCCGGCGGCACCCCACGGCCGCGCGCCCACGGCTGCGCCCACCCGCTCGTACCCCGGCCGACCGTGCCCTCCGCGATCTGACGGTGCTTTCCCGCGCCCTGTTCGACACCCAGGACGAAGGCGCGATCCTGCGACTGGCCATGGACCACATAGCCGCCGCGGGGCCATACCGCGCCGAGACCGGATACCTCAACGTGGGCGGCCACCTGGTCCCCAGCCCGAGGAACGGGCAGAGGTCCGCCTCGGCCGTGGGCCGTAGGGTGCGGGATCTGGTCGGGCGGGACGGCCCCGTGACCGTACCCGGCAGGCCCTGGGGCCGGGCTCTGGGGCTACGCGGACATGAGGGACTCCACGGCTACCTCGTGGTGACGTCCCGCTCCCGGCCGTCCGAGGCCGAGCTGTCCCTGCTCGCCACGATCGTCCGGCACACCACTGCCGCCTTGTCGGTCGCCTTCGCACACCGCCGCCGACGCGAGGACGCGTGGGAGCTGCACCGGCTGAGGGACGAACGCACGGCCCTCCAGCGGCAGCTGATCTCCGTCGTGGCGGAGCTGGGGTACCAGCGGGCCGTTCACGCGCTGATGGCCGAGGTCGCCGCCTCGAACGGCGGCGGCGAGGAAGCCATCACCCGCGCACTGCACAGGCTCACCGGACTCCCCGCGCTGGTCGAGGACCGCTTCGGTCGGCTGAGGTCCTGGACCGGTCCGGGCCGCCCCGACCCCTATCCCGAGCCGGACCCCGTGCGCCAGGACGACATGCTGCACGCCGTCGCCCGTCAGGCCGGGCCGGTGCGAGTGAAGGGCCGGCTGATCACCCTGGTCCGCCCGCACGGCGAGATCCTGGGCGTGCTGGGCCTGGTCGATGCCCGGGCCGAGGCCGACGAGCACACCGTGCTCGCGCTGGAACACGCCGCCGCGTCGCTCGCCCCGCAGCTGACGCACCTGCGCGATCTGGCCGAAGTGGAGCTGAGGCTGCACCGCGAGCTGGTCGACGACCTCCTGGCGGGGACGGATGGGGCGAGCGCCTACGCCCGGTCCGAGGCAGTCGGACACGACCTGCACCGCAGTCACTACATCGTCGTGGTGCAGTGGCCGAACCGGACCGCGGACGACTCCTTCGCGCGGACCGTGGGACGGGCGGCCTCCGCCGTGGGCATGCGCTCGCTGCTGACCCGCCGTTCCGACCACGTGGTCCTGGTCGCCGACGACAGGCCGCCCGCCCGCGCGCTGTACGAGGCGCTGGCCCAGGAGACCGGGACACGGTCCGGGACGATCGGGGTGAGCGCCCCTTGCGATTCCCTGGACGACATACCTCGCCGCTACCAGGAGGCGCAGCGCGCCATGGAAGTGCGCCGTCACTCCCGTGAGCGCTACGGCACGACGTTCTTCGACGAACTCGGCCTCTACCGCATCCTGGGACCCGGCAACGGTCACCGGGAACTGGAGACGTTCGTCCAGGAGTGGCTCGGGCAGCTCATCGACTACGACTCCCTGCACAACTCCGCCATGGTCGAGACCCTGTCCCGGTACTTCGACTGCGGCGGCAACTACGACGAGACCGCGGAATCCCTCACGATCCACCGCAGCACGCTGCGCTATCGGCTCCAGCGCATCCGCGACATCAGCGGCTACGACCTGGCGAACGTCGAGGACCGGCTGAACCTCCAGGTGGCGACCCGTGTGTGGAAGATCGTGCTGGGTGGTCCCGGCTGATCGCCTCGCCAGAACCGTTCGCGAGCGGGTCAGGAGCGTCGGGCGAGCTGCCCTGTCACACAGCGTCAGCGGATGCTGCGGCAGCTGTCGCGGCCGAAGGGCGGCGGCGCAGGGCGGACACCACCGGCGGGAGCGATCCGGACGTCGCCGACACGGCCGGGCCGACCACCCTCCCCGTGACGGTCACGGCCTGCTCCCCGATCGCGCAGGGGCGACTCCTGAAGGTCGAGGCACTGGGTGCCGTGGCCCCGGCACCCGGAGCCACGCCGACCCGGGTGGCACGGACGGGACACCGCGCGAGCCATACCCGCCACAAGCTGGAACGCGGCATGGCGACGCGCGGCGGCGCTCCAACCCCGCTGACCGGTGCTCAGCCCTTCGTGCCGCCGTCAGGAGAGGGCGAGCCGGGCCGCGAGATAGGGCGCGGTGGCGCTGCGGCGGGCCCTCGCCACCTTGGCCGGCGGGCCCGCCGCGACCACCCGCCCGCCCGCGTCACCACCGCCCGGCCCGAGGTCGATGACCCAGTCGGCGGTGGCGATCGTGTCCAGGTCGTGCTCGACGAGGACGACCGTGTTGCCGGCGTCGACGAGCCGGTGCAGCTGTCGCAGCAGCAGCGCGATGTCCGAGGGGTGCAGCCCCGCCGTCGGCTCGTCGAGCAGGTAGAGCGCGTGCCCGCGGCGGGCTCGTTGCAGTTCGGTGGCCAGTTTGATGCGTTGCGCCTCACCACCGCTGAGTTCCGTCGCGGGCTGGCCCAGCCGCAGGTACCCCAGTCCCACCTCGCGCAACGTCTCCAGACTGCGGGAGGCGGCCGGGACGGAGGACAGGAACTCGGCGGCGGCGTCGACGGACAGCGCCAGCACTTGCGCGATGTTCTTGCCGTGGTAGGTGACTTCCAGCGTTTCGGCGTTGTACCGGGCGCCTTCGCAGGTCGGGCACGGCGCGTAGGTGCCGGGCAGGAACAGCAGTTCGACCGCGACGAATCCTTCACCCTGGCAGGTCTCGCACCGCCCTTCGGGCACGTTGAAGGAGAACCGCCCGGCCGAGTAGCCGCGCGCCCCGGCCTCGTCCGTCGCCGCGTACAGCTTGCGCACCGCGTCGAACATCCCCGTGTACGTGGCCAGGTTGGACCGCGGAGTTCGGCCGATGGGCCGTTGGTCGACCCGGACCAGCCGGTCGAACGACTCGACCCCCGACGCGTCCTGGACGTCGACCTCCAGCTGCGCCTCGTCGGGCTCCTCGGGTACGACTCCGAGGTGGCCGCGGACGACCTCGGCGAGCACCTGCGTGACCAGCGTCGACTTTCCGGAACCGGACACGCCCGTGACCGCCGTGAGTACGCAGAGCGGTACGTCGACGGACACGTCGCGCAGATTGTGGCGGGAGACGCCGCGCAGGTGCAGCCAGCCGTGCGGTGTGCGCGGGCGGTGATCGAGCGGCTGGGCGCGCCCGAACAGGTACCGGCTCGTGGCCGACTCCCCGACCCGCTCAAGACCGGCGACCGGGCCGCTGTACAGCACGCGTCCGCCGCCCTCGCCCGCGCCGGGGCCGATGTCGACCACCCAGTCCGCCCGCCGTACGACGTCCATGTCGTGCTCCACGACGAACAGCGAGTTGCCGGCCGCCTTGAGGCGGTCCAGCACGTCCAGCAGCGGTTCGGCGTCAGCCGGGTGCAGGCCCGCGGAGGGTTCGTCGAGGACGTAGACGACGCCGAACAGCCCCGAGCGCAGTTGGGTGGCGATGCGCAGGCGCTGCGCCTCGCCGGGCGACAGGGTCGTCGAGCGGCGTCCGAGGCTGAGATATCCGAGGCCCAGGTCGAGCAGTACGTCGACCCGCGCGACCAGATCGCCGCAGATCCGGACCGCGACCTCGGTCGTCTCCCCGGACCGGGCGGTCGACGTGGTGGCGTCGGCCTCGGACCGTGCCGCGACGGGCCGCAGCAGCACCACGACCTCGGCGAGCGGCATCGCGTTGATCTCGGCGATGGAACGTCCGGCGAAGGTCACGGCGAGCGCCTCGGACCGCAGTCCGCTGCCGTGACACTCGGGGCAGGGCACACTCCTGACGAACCGGAGCGCCCGTTCGCGCATCCTCTCGCTCTTGGAGTCGGCGAGGACGTGCATGACGTGCTTGCGGGCGCTCCAGAACTTGCCCTGGTAGCCGTAGTCGACGCGGTCCTCCTCCGGCTCGATGTACACGGAGGGCTGCTCGTCCGTGTACAGCAGCCAGTCCCGGTCCTTCTTCCTGAGCCTGCGCCACGGTCGGTCGATGTCGATCCCCAGGCCGTTCACGACACTGCGCAGGTTGGCGCCCTGCCAGGCGCCCGGCCAGGCGGCGATCGCCCCCTCGCGGATGCTCAGCGAGGAATCCGGGACGAGCAGGTCCTCGGCGACGTCGTGCACGACGCCCAGTCCGTGGCACTCCGGGCAGGCGCCGGCCGCGGTGTTGGGTGAGAACGACTCGGCTTCCAGCCGTGCGGCCCGGGGCGGATAGGTGCCGGCGCGGGAGTACAGCATGCGCAGCAGATTGGACAGCGTGGTGATGGTGCCGACCGTCGAGCGCGAGCTGGGCGACCCGCGTCGCTGCTGCAGGGCCACGGCCGGTGGGAGTCCGGTGATTTCCTGTACGTGCGGTGCGCCGACCTGTTGCAGCAGCCTTCGGGCGTACGGTGCTACGGACTCGAAGTAGCGCCGCTGGGCCTCCGCGTAGAGCGTGCCGAACGCGAGCGAGGACTTGCCCGAACCGGAGACGCCGGTGAAGGCGACCATCGCGTCCCGCGGAACGTCGACATCGATGCTCCGCAGGTTGTTCTCACTGGCGCCCCGGACATGCACGAAGGGGTCGGTCGCGTCCGCGTTCACCGTTCCTGATTACCTGATCGCGCCGGGAAACGCGCGGCAGGCGCCGTCACCGGGCCCCGCTCACACGAGCGTCGGGAGTGTCCCGGATCCGTTTTCGATTCACGGCCCTGGGTGGCGCGCACTCCGCTGTCGGCGGACGCCGACAGGGTGGCGTTGCTGCTGGAGACCACCCTTCCGGAGGTTCTCGTCAAGCAGGCCTGCACGGGTATGGACGAGGAGAACCGGCCGTACCGCCTGCGCCTGCTGGGAGGGGCCAGCGTGTCACGCGGCGTCGGCGATACCTCGGGGGCATCCTGTGGGCACGGGCGAGCGCGGGGGCAGCCGACGAGAAGGAGGCATGCGGATGTCGTCTCAGGGCGTTACGGTCGTGGCTCTCCTGGCGGATCCGGACGCGCCCACGGAGGTCGCACAGCGCATGGCCCGGATACTTCCTGCTCGGCTCGCCGACAAGTCTGGCCAGGGGCGACGGTTCGACGTCGAGGTGATCAGTGAGCCCTTCACCACGGGGACCGAGGACCTGCCCACCTTGATGCGCCGGATCATGGACCGCGGAAGAGCGGAGCGTTGGGACATCGTCGTGGCCCTCACCGACCTTCCGCTGCACTCGCACGGGCTCAGGCTCGTGGTGGATCTGAGTCACGAACACGGGTTGGCACTGCTGTCCCTTCCCACGCTGGGGGGCTTGCGGCTGCAGACGAGGGCCCGGCGGGCCGTGGAGGAAACCGTGCTCAGTCTGGCGGCCCGGCGGGCCGGCGGGACGGAGGGACCTCCGCGGACTCAGCCGCTGCCGGCTCCCTTCGTCAGTCGATTCGCGCCCATTCACCCGGGCCAGGTCGGTGAGGGGGAGACCGCCGATCTGCGGTACATCGTCAGTGGACCGCGCGGTTACCTGAGGGTGCTCGTCGGTATGGTCCGCGCCAACCGGCCGTGGCGCCTGGTGCCGGGCCTGTCGAAAGCCCTGGCGGCCGCACTCGCCACGGGAGCGGTCGCCACCGTGAACTCCACCATCTGGAACCTGGCCGAGTCCCTGAGCGCGCCGCGCCTCGTGATCGCCACGGTCGGGTCGGTCGTGCTCATGATCGGTTGGCTGATCGTGGACGCGCAGCTGTGGCATCGAACGGCAGAGCACTCGCCCGAGGCGAGGCAGAGGGCGAGGCTCTACAACGCCTCGACGATCATGACCGTGGGTATCGGGGTGCTCGTCTGCTACTCGGGTCTGATCGTCATCAACTTGGTGTGGGCCCTGTTCATCCTCAACGGCCAAGTGTTCGCCTCCACGACAGGAACCCCGCTTCACGCCGCGGAATACTGGATTCTGTCCTGGTTCGTCGCTTCGGTCGCGACGGTGGGCGGGGCGCTGGGATCAGGCTTGGAGAGCGACGAGGCGATCCGGGCAGCCGCCTACTCCAAGCGCGAACAGGAACGCCGCCACATGCTCCGGGTCGACGACGGCGACTAGCCGGAGATGCGCTGGTGGTTGATGGTCGTCCGCGTACGAATATTCCGCTGCGGTCGTGCCGCGGCACCGCACGGCTGCCGCACCTCGACCAGGCCGACGCGCCCTGACAGGGCGTTCCGGCTAGCCTCACATAGGTGGCGCGGGCCTTCGGGAGGTCGTGCGATCCGGGCTCACCATCGGGGAGACGCTGCTGGAGCCCCTGCTCGCGTTGCGCACGGCCGCCGGGGTGGCGATCGTCGTCGGGCCGGCACTGTGGCTGGCCTCCCCCGCGTATGCCCCGTCCGCCGTCCTCGGCGCCTACTCCGCGGGTGGGCCGCCTTCCAGCGCGCCTGGCGTCCACGCAAGGTGATCGCGCTCGGCGGGGCGCGGGCCTGGCGCTCAGCACCTTCGTGGGCTACTGACTCCGGATCGGGAACACCAGGATCAGCACGGCCTGCGCCACGCCCCCGAGCGCGATGACCCCGGCGTGCTCCAGGGCTCGCCCGACGCTCGTGGGCAGGGTGACGGTCACCGGCATGCTGCCGACCGTCGTCGCTGCGACGATCCCGGCGGTGGATCCGACGGCCACGCCATTCCCGCGGCAAAGGCCCATACGGCCGGCAGCGGGAGGAACGTCACGAGTCGCCCCGCTGCCAGGTGACGGCCCGGGACCGCATTCGGCCGGTCGTCGCCGCACTCGCCGACCCGGACGTGGGCGCCCCGGCGGAGGGACCCGGGCGGGACCGCGCGCGGGAGTTGCTCGACGCGGCCGCCGACGTCCTGGATGCGGCCACCCGTACGATCCGCCGCGGCACTCCCGCCGAGGTGCGGCCCGGGAGCACGGACGTCCTGCGCATGGACGAGGAGCACGAGGCGCCGGAGGGGCCCGCGCGGCAGGCCGCCGAGCGGCTCGTGGAACTGCTCGGCGAGGCGTTGGAGATCGCCCGCTGCGGCGGCGGTCGGTGGGCGGGCAACGCGAAGCGGGGACCTGGTTCGGCCCCCGGTCGCATCGGCGTGCGTGGTGTCGGTGGAGTTCAGACGGTGGTGATCCGGATCGCGTCGGCCGTCTCCTCCGCCGTGCGCAGGGCGTCCGCCGACGTGGCTCCCCTGGTCATCACCGAGCCCACGCGGTCCCAGGAGCTCTGCAGTTCACGCACGGTGTCCCCGGGCTTCAGATGCAGTGAGAGGGAGAGGACGTCATCCCGCCTGCCCGCCTCCTCCGCGCCGTCGACCGACACCACCTCGCCGGGCGCCGCCTCCATGAAGCGGACCGCGGCGCCGCCCGCCGCCTTCCGCGGCAGCGGCTCCGGGCGGAGGCCCCGCATGACCGTGTAGAAGGCTCCGGCCAGGTCGATCCCGTACGCCTCCTCGATCAGCATCGGGATGCCGTCGCCGGGGAACCGGCCGGCGCACTCCACCAGGTACGGGCGGCCGTCGCTGACGATCCACTCGCAGTGCACCATGCCGCTGCCGAAGCCGACCGCGCGCAGCACCGCCTCGGTCTGGGACACCATCAGGTCGTTCAGGTCGGCGGGGAGTCCGGCGGCCGGCACCGTGTGGCCCAGCTCGATGGGGCGCGGGCCGGGGAAGAGCAGCTTGCCGGTGACGTTGGAGAACAGCGTCTCGCCCTCGCTGACCAGCAGTTCGACGCTGTACTCCGCGCCGCGGACGTACTGCTCGATGATCATCCGCAGTTCGCGCTCCCGGTCCGGCACCCGGTCGCCCTCGTCCTGGCTGGTGCACTCCTCCCAGGCCGCGTCCAGGTCGTCCAGCGAGTGCAGCACCTTGGTGCCGACGGACGCCTGCCGGTTGGCGGGCTTGAGGACCAGCGAGCCGGGGTGGGCGGCGGCGAACTCCCGTACCTCGTCCGGGGAGGTGACCTCCCGGGACGCCGGATTGGGGACACCCGCGGCCCGGGTGACCCGGCGCAGCAGCGACTTGTCCCGCATGAGGGCGGCCGCGCCGGCGCCCGCTCCGGGCAGGCCGTACCGCTCGGCGAGCCGGGCGGCGAACGGCGTGGCGTACTCGACCAGCGGGGCGACCACGGCCGGGGCGAGGTCGGGGTAGGTGTTGTAGAACTCGTCCGCGGCGGCGGGGAGCTGGTACTCCCACTCGATCAGTTCGCGGAGTATCTCGGCGCCTTCGAGGGCGTTCTTGACGTCCTGCTTGCGGATCACGTCCGGTTCGTCGATGACGATCACGGAGTTGGGGGCGAACTCCTTGATGTAGGGCAGGATGTTGACGTATCCGACGATGATCCAGGGCTGCTGCTCGGTCATGATGCTTCTCCAGTGCCGGGACGGGGGGCCGGGGCGGGGGGCCGGGGCGCGGGTCGGGGGTCAGTGGCGGAGTTCGAGCGTGCAGCACTTGACGCTGCCGCCCGCCTTGAGCAGCTCGGACAGGTCCACGTGGTGGGTGCGGAAGCCGTGGGCGCGGAGCTTGGCCGCCAGGCCGGTGGCCGGCTCGGGGAGGATGACGTTGCGGCCGTCGGAGACGAGGTTGAGTCCGAAGAGCAGGGCGTCCTCCTCGTCGGCGAGGACGGCCTTCGGGAACAGGCTCTCCAGCACCCGCAGGCTCTCGGCGTCGAAGGCACCGGGGTAGTACACGATCTCGTCGTCGTCGAGGGCGGCCAGGGCGGTGTCCAGGTGGTAGAAGCGCGGGTCGACGAGTTTCAGGCTGATCACCGGGCGGCCGAACAGTTGCCGGGCCTCGTCCTGGGAGCGGGGGTCGGAGCGGAAGCCGTTGCCGGCCAGGACGGCCCGTGCCGTCGTCACGTAGTCGCCCTCGCCCTCGCTGGTGAAGGCGGCCTGGACCACTTCCGTATAGCCCCGGCCCCGGAACCAGTCGGCCCAGAACCCGGCCTCGGCCTGACGCTCGGGGTGGCGGAACCGGGAGATCAGCGCCTTGCCGTCGACCACGAGGGCGCCGTTGGCGGCGAACACCATGTCGGGCAGGCCGGGGGCGGCGTCGATCGTGCGGACCCGGTGGCCGAGTTCGACGTACAGGGCGCGCAGGTCCTCCCACTGGGCGAGGGCCAGCGCCTTGTCGGTGGGCTTCTCGGGGTTCATCCACGGGTTGATGCTGTAGGTGACCTCGAAGTGCTCGGGGCGGCACATCACGTAGTCCCGGGTGCGGGTCTGACGCTCAATCAATTCCAGCGCGGGAGCGAGGAGTTCGGTCATGACAGGGGTGTCCCTTCGAAGTGGGTACGGGGTCGGCCGGGCGCTGGTGCGCGGTCAGCCGGTGATGCCGAGGCTGAGGGGGAAGGCGGGCCTGGCGCCGAGGAGGTGGGCGCCGGCGGACTGCAGGATCTTGTCCTGGGCCACCACGTGCTGGCACATCGTCATGGTGTCGCGCAGCCAGCGGTCGAGCGGGCTGGGCTTGTAGATCGAGGCGGTCTGCATCAGGTCGTACAGGCGCATCACGATGGAGCGGGCGGAGCGGAAGGCGTGCACCCGGGACAGGGGCAGTGCGGCGCGCTCGTCGGGGGTGAGGTCGTCGAGGGTGCCGCCGGCGGCCAGTACCTCCCACTGGCGTTCCATCGCTGCGTAGACCGCGGCACGGGTGGCGTTGAAGTCGGCCTCGCACTCGGCCAGTCCGACCTGGATGCGCCAGTTGTCGGCCCAGCCGCCACCGCCGGGCGGGGACTTGGCCACCACCTGCTCGCGCACCCAGTCCAGCGCTGCCCGGGCGACGCCGAGCGGGACGCCGGGCATGTTGCGCATGTGCACCTCGGGCTGGGCCAGCGGGCCCTCGCCATTGCGTACCGTGCCGAAGGTGAGCGTGCGGCCCTCGGGGACGAAGACGTCGTGGATGGCGTAGTCGCAACTGCCGCTGCCCGCGAGGCCGGTGGTGTTCCAGGTGTCGATGATCTCGACGTCGGACTGCGGCACCATCAGCAGGATGGAGTCGTGCGACCCGTCGACCAGGTAGGGTTCGCCGTTCTCGTAGATGAAGGCGCCGGAGATCACCCAGTCGGCGTGGGTGATGCCGCTGCCGAACTGCCACTTCCCGGTCAGCCGGTACCCGCCGTCGACGCGCTCGGCCCGGCCGGTGGGGAAGAGCAGGCCGGCGGTGGTCATGTCCAGCCGGGGGAACATCTCCTTGGCGACCCGCTCGTCGAGGAACGAGGCGTACAGCCCGGAGTCCATTCCGATCATCACGGCCCAGCCGGCCGAGGAGTCGCCGTAGGCCAGGGCCTCCACCACCTCGGTCTGCTCGACCGAGGTCAGCTCCGGGCCGCCCCATGCCTTGCTGAAGCCCATCCGGAACGCGCCGGTCGAGCGGATCAGCTCGACGACGTCGGCGGGCAGACGGCGGTTCTGCTCGATCTCGACCGCGCGCTCCCGCAGCTGCGGGGCCAGCGCCCGGGAGGCGGCGAGGATCTCGGCGGCGGTGTTGGGAATCGTCTGGGTGTGCGTCATGTCAGGACTCCTTGGCCGTGGCGGTCGCGAGCTGGTGGAAGTTGCCGTGCAGGAAGAGCAGGGGAGGCTGCTGGTCGCGGACGCCGGTGGAGACCACCTCGCCGATCAGCATCGTGTGGTCGCCGAGGTCGAAGCTGTCCCAGAGCACGCACTCCAGGCTGCTCTGCGCGTCGAGCATCAGGGCTCCGGTGGCGGGGCCGGGGTTGGCGTCGAGGGCGGCGACGGCCTCGGCGCGGGCGTCGCGGCCCTTGGCGAGGCCCCGCGCCAGCGGCTCCGCGTCGCTGTCCAGGATGGAGACGGCCCACTTCTTGGTCTCCAGCAGATCGCCCAGGAACTGGGAGTCGCGGTGCAGCGAGAGCGAGACCAGCGGCGGGTCGAGCGACACCGAGGTCAGCGAGTTGAGTGTGACGGCGTCGTGGCGGCGAAGGCCCCCGCGGTCCGTGTAGGTCGTGGCGACGCAGACTCCGGTGGCGAAGTTGCGCATCGTGCCGCGCAGATCGGGTGACATGACGGCTTCTCCTCGGTGCTAGACGGCCTGGCGGAAGGTGAAGACCCGGTCGGGGTCGTAGCGGTGCTTGATCTCGCGGAGCCGGGCCAGGTTGGGGCCGAAGTAGGCGGCCTGGGCCTCGGGCAGGTCGGGGTCGGCGAAGTTGACGTAGGAGGCGTCCCGGGCGTGGGCGCCCATCGCGGCGTGCAGCTCGGTCAGCCAGTCGAGGTTGGCGCGGCGCACGTCCGCGGGGTCGTCGGTGGACCAGGAGGTGTCCATGGAGATCAGGAAGAGCACGTCCCGGTGGGGGAAGGCGGTCTCGGTGACGGGCACCCGGTTGATGGCGCCGCCCCAGGTGAACAGGGCGATACCGGCGCCGTCGGGGTTACCGCTGCCGGGCCACTTGCGCAGGGCGGTCAGGACGGTGTCCACGCCGGCCTCGGTGAGCGGCTCGCCGACCGTGCGGGTACGGACCGCGAACGGGTCCCCCGAGGTCTCGTGGCGCAGGTAGTCCTTGGCCTCCCAGTAGCCGCGGTCCTCGATCTCCACCGTGGAGGGTGAGCCGGTGGCCAGGGCGGGGGCCAGCAGGGCGCGCAGCTCCGAGGCCGGGCCCAGGTGCTGACCGATCACCGAGACGATCCCGTCGTCGTCCCCGGCCCGGCTCACCCCGATCCGGGCGGCGAACCGGTCCGGCGCGTCCCGCATGATGCGCTGCATCACCGGCAGGACCGCCTCGGCGTCGTCCAGCGGCCACACCACCAGACAGGTGGAGCTGTCGACCGTCGGGCGGGCCTGGAAGGTGAAGGAGACGTTGATCCCGAAGTTGCCGCCACCGCCGCCCTTGCTGGCCCAGAACAGGTCGGGGTGGTTGGTCTCGTCGCAGACCACGAGCGTGCCGTCGGCGAGGACGATCTCGGTCTCCACCAGGGAGTCGCAGGTCAGGCCGAAGGCCCGGGAGACCGCGGCCACGCCGCCGCCGAGGGTGAGGCCGCCGATGCCGACCTCGTCCGAGTTGCCGAGCGGCACCGCCAGGTCGTGGCGCTGGAGTTCGGCGTACAGCTCGCCGGAGCGGGCTCCGCCGCCGACCCTGACCAGTTCCCGCTCTCGGTCCACCGTGACGGCGTTCAGGCCGTGCAGGTCGAGCACCAGTCCCGGGGTGGCGGCCTGGCCGGCGTAGCTGTGGCCGCCGCCGCGGGCCACCACCGGCAGCCCCTGTTCCCGGGCCCAGGCGATGCCCCGGGCGACGTCCGCGACGCTCGCCACCGAGAGCACCCCGGCCGGACGGATGTCCGCGTAGCGCTTGTTGAAGGCGCTGCTGTTCTCGTCGAAGCCGGGCTCCCCCGGCAGCCGCACCGTTCCGTCGACCCGCTCGCGCAGGCCCTGCCAGTCGGTCATCCCGCTTCCTCCGGTTCCGTCACTTCCGTCAGGTACGAGACGCCGGTCTCCGAGCGCGGCGTGTACCGCTTCCACTCCTCGCGCAGGAGCAGACCGAACTCGATGTCCTGTTCCGGGGTGTTGACGGTGCTCCCGGCGATGACCTCGCCGCCGTCCAGCACCATCGTGTAGGCGAGGCGGAGGGTGCCGTCCGGCTCGCAGATCCCGTTCACGCTCCCCCGGCGGACGAGACCGCCGGCGAAGTCCGCCCACACCAGGTCGTCCTTCTGGTGGTACTGGGCCGTCACCCCGTCCGCCGCGGCCAGTTTTCGGAACTGGCGGCCGTTGTAGTCGATGCTCATACGTCGGCGTCCAGCAGTCCGGCCGGCATCTCCAGCCGTGCGGCGACGTCCTTGCGCTCCAGCGGGTCCGCGTCCAGTTCGACGGCCGCGAGGGCGGTGGCGAGGCGCTCCCGGCAGGCCCCGGTGTCCTCGCCGGAGCAGACCACGAAGGAGTGCCGGGAGAGGTATCCGCCGGGCGGGAGCCGCAGTTCGGTGCCCGGTTCGACCATCGGGGAGGCGGTCACCAGCCCCGGCAGTCCGGTCGGCACCCTGACCGCGTGGATGGTGGCGTCCTCCACCGGGTAGCCGAAGCGGATGCCCGCGACCTCGTGCCGGGTGAAGGCGGTGTCCGGGCGGTGCCCGGCCGCGACCTCCACCAGTACCTCGCCGGTGTCGATCCCGGTGGCGATCCGGCCGAGGAAGGGGATCAGGTCGCCGCCGAGCCGGCCGTTGATCTCGATGATCACCGGGCCGTACGAGGTGAGCTTGACCTCGGTGTGGGTGATCCCGTTCTCGACGCCGAGCACCTCGTGGGCCTTGGTCAGGACGTCGATCAGTTCCGGGTCCCGCAGCAGCGGGTCCGCCGCGTCCACGACATGGCCCACCTCCTCGAAGTACGGGTAGTGCCCGGTCTCCTTGCGGGCCACGAACATCGCCCGGTACTCGCCCTGGTGGACGACGCCGTCGATGCTGATCTCGGGACCGCGGGCGTAGCCCTCCACGATCGCGCCGCCCCGGAAGGGCTCGTCCCCGACCAGGCTGGCGTTGGAGGCGACCAGATAGGCGCGGTCCAGCTGGGTCTCGTCCTCGGCGAGGACGACGCCCATCGAGGCGCCCAGCGCCCGTGGTTTGACGACCACCGGGTAGCCGATCCGGGCGGCCACCTCGCGGGCCTGCTCCAGGGTGTCGGTCAGCTCGAAGCCGGGCTGGGGAAGTCCGGCGGCGGTCAGCATCGACCGGGTCCGGTGCTTGTCGCGGCAGCCCTGCACGCCGGCCAGTCCGAGGCCCGGAAGCCCGAACTCGGCGGCCAGTTCGGCGGCCGGCATCACCAGCGGCTCGTCGTAGCAGAACAGTCCGACGACCGTACGGCGGCTCGCGATCTCCCTGGCGGCGGCGCGGAGTTCGTCGTGGTCGAACACGTTGGCCACGGTGATCTCGTCGAAGTAGTCGTTCTGCCAGGTGGGCTTGAGGTTGTTGACCAGGACCAGTTTGAGGTCCAGCTCGGCCGCCCGGCGTGCGGCGGACTCGATCAGGTACTCGCGGTAGACCTTGAGTCCGCTGCCGATCACCAGCAGCACGCGGTCTTCGGCGCTCATATCGTCTCCTCCCGGAAGTCTGTGGTGAGTGCTTCGAGAATCCGTTCGGCGACCAGCGGGGCGGTACGGAAGCCGTCTCCGCCGCTGGCCGTCCTCGCCCAGGTGTGCGGGCCGATCTTGACCAGATGGGCGGCGCCGGTCTCGGCGTCCACCAGGTAGTGGCAGCGCTTGACCGCGATCACGCTGTAGCGGTCGGGGTCGGTCAGGAACCGTTCGGCCAGGACCTGTTCGGCCCACCGGCGTTCCTCCACCGAGGAGCCGGTGGTGACCGCGTCCGCCTCGCGGCAGACCGAGGCCGAGCTGACCTTGAGCAGCGTCCCGTCCCCCGGCGGCAGCAGCCAGGCCAGGCCGGAGGTGCCGATCCGGCCGATCCCCGGGGTGTTCTCCCAGGCCGACGCCAGCTGCTCCGGCGGCTTGAGATAGACCAGGGTCTGCCGGTGCAACACCATCGGCAGGTCGACCAGGTCCTTGGACCAGGGGCCGGTGGCGATCAGGGTGAGGTCGGAGTCCAGGAACTCCGCGTCGGGCAGGTACACCCGGCCGGTCTCCGGGTCCACCGCCTTGACCTGCTGCCAGGGGCGGAGGGTGACGTTCGGCTGCTCGTTCAGCCAGCGGACCAGCACCTGCAGCGCGTGGTCGGCGAGCAGGACGCCGCCGTGGCGTTCCAGCACCCCGACGGTGTTCTCGGGGAAGCGGACGTGGGGTACGGAGTCCGGGTCGACCACGCTGACGGGCAGGTCGGCGGCGGCCGCGGCGGCCATCACCTCGTCCACCTCGTCGGCGGCCCAGGCGGTGATCATGCCCACCCGGCGGTAGAACTTGGACCCGGTCAGGGCCTCCAGCGCCATCCAGCGGCGGTGTGCCACCGCGACCCGCCGGGAGGCGGCGCGGTCCGTCAGGTCGAGGGCGCGGACGGCGCGGTGCTGGTCGAAGGAGGTGGAGCCGGGGTTCGGGATCGCGTCCCGGTCGAGGACCGTGACGTGGTGTCCGGCCAGTGCGCAGCGCACCGCCGAGAGCAGTCCGGTCACCCCGGCGCCGACCACCACTACGCGTCGTCTGTCGGTGGCCATCTACATCGCCTCGCCGTCCAGCCGCGGCAGCCGGCCCACGGTGATCTCGGTCGTCGGGTCGTCGTACGTCAGGCGGGTGTCGACGCCGGCGCGTTCGGCGAGGTCGATCAGGATGGGGGCGGCTCCCCGCAGGACCGTCTCCACCTGGTGGAAGAAGTCGCCGGCCTGCGCGTCGGTCACCTCCCAGCGGTCCAGTCGGCCCAGCTGTTCGGCGAGTGTCTCCGCCGCCCGGCCGAGGCTGAAGGTGCCGAGTTCGTAGGTGGCGGCGAACCGTTCGGTGATGCGGGCGGCGGCCTCACGGGAGGCGGCGGAGACCGGCAGGGTCTGCCCGGTCCAGCGTTCGGCCTTGGCGGCCACCCGGTTCCACGGCTCGACCAGCCGGGCTCCGGTGACGGCGGCCAGGGCCGACCAGCCGAAGTTGGTGCGCTGGTTCTCGGGGCTGGTGGCGGCCAGGTGGTAGCGGCCGATGTCCCGCGGCAGTCTGTCCGCGAGTTCCCGGCCCCAGACCAGGTGGCCCCGGCTGGTGGAGAACTTCTGGTGCTCCAGTTCGTAGAACTCGTTGGTGACGAAGCCGGCGGGCAGGGCGTACCGGTCGTGCAGGGCGAGCAGCATGGCCGCGCCGGCGATGGCGAACGGGAAGGTGTTGTCGAAGCCGAGGAAGTAGACGACCTCGGTGTCGGACTCCGGCCACCAGAGCTGGTCGTCCTCGGCCAGCACCTCGCCGCGTGTCTCGGCGGACAGGCCGGTGGTGTAGATGGACCAGGCCATCGTCTCGGCGTTGGGGTTGACGCACTGTCCGGCGACCTCGGGGAAGGGGGCGGGGATGCCCCAGGAGATCGGGTAGGTGAGGGGGAAGTCCGGCAGCGGACGGGACAGCATCTCCTCGACGGCCTGGGCCATGTGCGGCCGCAGCGCGGCGCCGGTGGTGGCGAAGTACTCCCGCAGCCGGCCCCGGTACTCCTCCAGCGGCAGCACCAGCACCGGGATCTCATGCCATTCCAGGACCTCCTCGGGGTTCTCGGTGGAGCGGGCGTCGATCAGGTCGCCGGCGGCCAGCGGGTGGCCGCAGCTCTCGCAGAGGCCGGCGCAGCCCTCGGCCAGGCAGTTCGGGCAGCCGCCCTTGACGAAGCCGTCGACCAGGTACTGTCCGGTGCTCGGCGCGTAGGGGAACAGGGTGGGCCGCAGGACCAGTTTTCCCTCGTCGTGGAGCCGGCTGACGAACCGCAGCACCTGCTTGGTGAAGCGCTCCTCGTCCCGGGTGAAACCGTCCACCGCGATCCCCATCGCGGCGAGGGTGGCCTCGATCTTGGCGGTGGAGTCGGCGACCAGGGCCTCGGGGGTGGTGCCCAGCCGACGGGCGGTGGTGACCACGAAGGTGGAGGTGTCCTGGGCGCCGGTGCCGAACACGGTCTCCCGGCCCACGGCACGCTGGTAGCGGGTGAAGACGTCGGCGGCCAGGAACGGACCGGCCAGATGACCGAGGTGCAGGTCGCCGTTGGCGGTCGGGGCGGGTGAGATCACCGCCACGCGCTTGCTCATGCTGTGCTCTCCTTCTGATGGCGGGTCAGGAAGCTCTCCGACATGTCGGTGTCCCACCAGATCCCGTAGTACTCGAAGTCCTCGGCGGAGCCGTTGACCACCTTGTGGTCGCAGCCCGGCGGCAGGTGGACGATGTCGCCGGCGGCGAACTCGCGCTCGGCGCCGTCCACGACCAGGGCGGCACGGCCGCTCAGCGCGATGAAGATCTCGTACTCGTGGTGGCTGTGCGGGGTGGACTCACCGCCGGCCCGGACCACGCACCAGGCGCCCTCGAAGGGGGCGTTGAGCGCGTCCCAGGGCTGCAGGCGTTCGCCCTCGATGCCGTAGGCGGGGGTCAGGTTGGCGCGGTCCAGTCGACGGATCTCCATCAGCGGACCCCGGTCGTGGCGCCGACGCTGCGGCGGTCCAGCAGGTCGGTGGTGATCTCGTGCGAGCGTTGTGCGAGCACGCTCAGCAGCGAGTCGGAGATGCCGTGGGTGCGCTCGTTGAAGCCCTGCAGATAGAGACCGGCGCGGGCCTCGCCGAGGTCCACCCGGTAGCGGCGGTTCACCTCGACGTGGTCGACGCCCACCTGACCGGCCAGGCTGCGGACCATCGCTGGCATGCGCTGGTCGTAGCCGGTGCCGAGCAGGACCAGGTCGCAGCGCAGTGTCTCGACGCGGCCGGTCCTGCGGTCGCGCAGTTCGAGGACGACCTCGCCGTCCTCCTCACGGGCCGCGATCACCTCGGTCATCGACCGGACGGCGGAGCGTTGCGAGCCCGTGAGCTTCTGCTCGTAGAGCTTCATGTACATCTCGTCGAGGAACGGAGCCGCCAGACCCGCGTAGTTGGTGAGGTGGACCTCGTCCAGGATCTGCTTGCGGGCGTCCGGGGAGCTGCCGTGGAACTCGTCGATGAAGGACGGGAAGAACAGCTCGTTGACGAACTTGCTGGTCTGGTAGTTCATCAGGCCGATCGAGCGGTGCACCAGGGTCGGCTGACTGAGCGGCAGGTCCTGGTGGACGGCGACGAACATCTCGGCGGCGCTCTGCGCGGCACCGATCACCACCACCCGTACCGGGCGGTCGATCGGGTACTGGGCGATACGGGTGGAGTACTGGGTGCTGTGGATCAGCCGGTCGTGCGGCAGGCCGGCGAACTCGGCGGGGATGTGGGCGTCGCGGCCGGTGCCGACCACCAGGTCGCGGGCGTCCACGGTGTCGCCGTCGGTCAGGGTGACGCGCCAGCCGATCACGGTGCCGTCGTCGGCCTTGCGCGGGGCGACGCTCTGGGCCCGGGAGTTGTAGCGGACTCCCACGTGGTCCAGGGAGTTGGCCACCCACTGCAGGTACTCGGAGATCTCCCGGCGGAAGGGGTTGAAGGTGCCGAGGTTGACGAACTCGTCGAGCCGGCCCTTGGCGTGCAGGAAGGAGAGGAAGGAGAACCGGCTCTGGGGGTTGCGCAGCGTCACCAGGTCCTTGACGAAGGAGACCTGGCTGCGGGCGAACGGCAGCAGCAGGTTGCGCTGCCACACCACGTCGTGGTGCTGCTCCAGTATCAGCGTGTCGGACGCCAGCCCGGTCGCGCCGGACTCCTCGATCGCCACCGCCAGGGCCAGGTTGGAGGGGCCGGCGCCGATCGCCAGGACCTCGACCTCGTGGTTAGTCATGCTCAGCCTCTCGTGACTCGTCCTACCGCTCGTTCGAGCGAGCAGGTGAACGGTCCGTCGTGCTGTTCGGATCCGTTCGATAGGACGAGTACAACGAGGTCGGCTGTTGATCGACAGGCTTGTCCGGAGCGGACAATCAACGGGCCTCGGCCCGGAGTTGATCGGAAGGTCAGGTCAGTTGCCGGGCCTCCGCCCTGGGCCGGATGCGGGGGAACGGCACCGAACGACGAGGCAGCAGGTTGTGGGCCGGATCGCGGTCCGCGACGAAGGCCCGCGCCAGGGGGTCGAGCCGGTACGAGCCGAACCGTTCGGTGGTCCGGAGCATGCCTGCCTCGACCAACTCGTCGATCAATTGATCGGCTCCGGCCAGGATTGATTCGTCGCCCCGCAGCTCCGGCTGGGGCAGGTTCGCCAGCCGGTCGAGCAGGTCCGAGGCCGGGTCGCCGAGTTGGACGTGGGCCGAGTTGAGGATCTCGCGCATGGAGAGGTCACCGACGCTCAGCCAGTCCAGCAGCGCCTCCGGGCGGTCGAGCCGGCCCACGGCGCCGCGCAGCGACAGTTCGGGACGGGCGAGCAGCTTGCGGGTGGCGATGTCCAGCGCCAGCGGCAGGTCACCGCAGAGTTCGGCCAGCCGGTCGGCGCTCGCCGGGTCGGCCTGGGCGCGCTCCGGCAGTCCCCGGGCGATCAGGGCGACGGAGTCGGCGCGCGGCAGCGGCTCCAGCCGGACCCGCTGGACGTCGCGCAGGCCGAGCAGCGAGGAGCGGCTGACCACGATGGTGGTGCTGGTGGAGGAGCCGACCAGCAGCGGGCGGACCTGCCGTTCGCAGTACACGTCCTCCAGCAGGACGAGCACCCTGCGCTGGGCGAGCAACGAGCGGTAGAGCCCGGCCCGTTGGTCCACCGTCACCGGTATTCGCTCCTCGGGCACCCCGAGGGCCGCGAGGAAACCGCCGATCAGGGCGGACACGTCGTACCCTCCCTCGGGCACCGGACCGACGACGGCGTGGAGCTGGCCGTCCACCATGTCGGGGGCCAGGTCGTGCGCGTGGTGCAGGGCCAGTTCGCTCTTGCCGACACCGATCGGGCCGCTGATCAGCACCGGACCGGCCGGGGCGGCGGCGAGCCGGGCCAGTTCCTCGGCGCGGCCCACCGATCCCTGCGGGCGGGGCGGCAGTTGGAAGGGCTTCGGCAGCGTCGGCGTCAGGCCCTGCGGCTGCGGGGGCAGGGCCCCGGCCGCCGCTTCCGGGGGCGGCGGCGCGGCCGGGCGCGGTGGCGTCACCGGGACCCCGCTGCCGGCCGCCGCCAGCCAGCGCCGGCGCCATTCCTCCCGGTCACCGTCGCAGGCGGCCACGTACGCCAGGGCGACCTGCAGCGTGGGCAGCCGGTGCCCGTTCGCCGCGCTGGACAGGACCGAGGCCGAGTACATGGCGGCCTTGGCCATGTCCCGGTACGTCGGGCTGCCGGCCTCGATCCGTAGTCGGCGCAGCCGGCCGGCGAAGTCCGCTACCGCTCCGCCCGCGGCGTCCACCGGTTTCTCCGGTCTCCCCATTTCCATCCCCTAGATCTCTCGTATACGTATCGGATGGGCTCGTATACCTGTGGAAAGCGCGAGGGGCGGACCAGTCCGGTGTCACCGACCGACCCGCGCCCCCGTGCGCGGGTATGTCTTCGGGCCGCGCGGTTCTCCCGTGGGTCTCCCGCGGTCTCAGCGGTTGAAGCTGCTGTTCACCGCGCCGAAGTCGAGCGCGTCGGCCAGCACGTCGTACGTGCCCTTGCCGACCATCTCGGCGGCGGCCCGCTGGGCCACCGTGTAGGCGGCCTGGGCGATGGCGGTGCCGACGCTGACCCGGCGTACGCCGACCGCCTCGAACTCGGCCACCGTCGGCGCGCCCGGCCCGGCCATGACGTTGACCGGCAGCGGCTGGCCCTTGACCAGTTCGGCGATCACCGTGAGGTCGAGCAGGCCCGGCACGAACAGGACGTCCGCCCCGGCTTCGGCGCAGGCCGTGGCACGGGCCAGTACGTCGGCCTGCCGGCCCTCGGGTGCGCCGATCTGGAAGAGGAAGACGTCGGTGCGCAGGTTGATCACCAGCTCGGGCAGCCCGGCGCGCTCCGCGGCCTGCCGCGCGGCGCGGATCCTGGCCGCCTGCTCCTCGGCCGAGAACAGCTCGCCGCTCGGCTTGGAGTCCTCCAGGTTCACGCCGACGACGCCCGCCCCGATCATGGCGGTGACGGTCTGCGCCACGTCCTCGGGCGCGGCTCCGTACCCGCCCTCGATGTCGGCGTTGACCGGGACGTCCACGGCGTCGACGATGCGGCGCACCAGGGTCGTCATCTCGTCGCGGGTGAGGGCCTGCTGGTCGGGCTTGCCCGCCGACCAGGACACGCCGCCGCTGGTGGTGGCGATGGCCTTGGCGCCGCCCTGGGCGATGAGCGCCGCGCTGCCGGCGTCCCAGGCGTTCGGCAGCACCAGTACGCCCTTCTCGTGCAGTTCGCGGAGGAGGACGGCCTTGACCTGCTGATTGTTCGCCATGACGGCACCTTTCACAAAAGAGGATCTACTCAACATGCTTCCCTAAACGGGAATTACGGTCGACGGAACCGGGGTGACTCCGTCAGGTCGCGATCCGCGACCGGGGTCTCGGGCCCGGACCAGTGGGGGGACCCGTGGTGCGATCCGTGACCCGTCCGTGAGTCCGGGGTGGCGCCTCCGTGGAGCACAGCGGGGCGCCACCCCGGTTCGGGAGGGGACGGACAGGAAGGGGGACGGACAGGTAGGGGGGAGGTGCAGGTGGAGGGAGGGACGAGGAGGGGACGGATCGGAGGGGACGGATCTGAGGGAACTGTCGGAGGGAACTGTCGGAGGGAACTGTCGGAGGGGGCGGAGCGGACGGGCGGACGCGGAGGGATCGCGATCGTCAAACGACCGCGGGCTCCTGCAGCAGTGGCTTCTCGGGCGCCGGACGCTTCATCGACACGGACATGAACGCCGCGCCGATGCTGAGGGCACCGGCGACGTACCACGCGGGCGCGTAGCTGCCGAAGCCGTCGCGGGTGAGGCCGGCCGCGGTGGCGGCGAAGGCGGCACCGAGCTGGTGGGCGGCGAAGATCCAGCCGAACACGATCGGCGCCGACATGCCGAAGTACTCCCGGCACAGGGCGACGGTCGGTGGCACGGTGGCGATGAAGTCGAGTCCGTAGAAGATGACGAACACGAGCATGAAGCCGGTGACCTGCTCGCTGAACAGCTGCGGCAGGATCAGCAGCGACACCCCGCGCAGCGCGTAGTAGGCGAGCAGCAGGATCCGGGAGTCGTAGCGGTCGCTGAGCCAGCCGGACAGGACCGTGCCGATGAGGTCGAAGATCCCGATCAGGGCGAGCAGCCCGGCGGCGGTGACCGTCGGCATGCCGTGGTCGTGGGCGGCGGGGATGAAGTGGGTGTTCACCAGCCCGTTGCTGGTGGCGCCGCAGATCGCGAACGCCATGGCGAGGAACCAGAACGCCTTGGTGCGGGCGGCGCTCTTGAGACCGTCGATGGCGAGCCGTGCCGCGTTGTTGACGGGCGGCGGCGTGGGGACGATCTCGTCCGCGCCGTACGGCGGGATCCCGACGTCGGCGGGGTGCTCACGGAAGAAGATCAGCACGAGCGGCACCGTGGAGAAGGCCACCACGGCCACCACGATCGCCGCGGTCCGCCAGCCGCCCGGTGCCTCGGAGAGCTTGGCCACCAGCGGCAGGAACACCAGGGAGCCGGTGGCGCCGCCCGCCGAGAGCAGGCCGGTGACCAGGCCCTGCTGCTTGACGAACCAACGGGTGCCGATCGTGGCGACGAAGCCCAGGGAGATGGCGCCGGCGCCCAGGCCGACCATCACGCCCCAGAGCATCACCAGCTGCCAGGACGCGGTCATGAAGATGGTCAGGCCGCTGCCCAGGGCGATCAGGGCCATGGCGCTCGCGGTCACCTTGCGCACGCCGAAGCGTTCCATCAGCGCGGCGGCGAAGGGCGCGGTGACGCCGTAGAGGGCGAGGTTGACGGACATGGCGAAACCGATGGTCCCGTTGGACCATCCGAATTCACGATGCAGCGGCTCCACCAGGGCACCGGGGGTCGCCCGGAACCCAGCCGCCGCGACCAGCGCGACGAATCCGATGGCCGCGATCATCCACGGCCACATGAACTTGTGACGAATCATTCGCCCAGCGTGGTCGACGCCCGACCGCCCGGAAAGCGGAGCGCGGACACATTGTCAGGTCCGCGCTTTCCATCGCCCGAGCGGGAGTTCAGCCTCCGATCGTGACCCGCCGCTTCTCGGTCGTCTGGTCGATGTCGGACGAGCGCACGGTCAGCGACACCGTCCACCGGCCCGCCAGCGGGAGCCGGACCTCGCCCGCCCAGCGTCCGGCGCCGTCCGGTCGGAGCGTCACCCCCAGCGGTCCGAGGTTCTCGGCGGGCAGGGTGAAGGCCAGGGCGGCCTCGGGGACGTCCGCCGGGCGGCCGTCGGCCCCGGTCAACCGCAGTTTCACGGTGCGGCCGCCGGTCGCCGCCGGGAGGAGGCTCACGGCCGCCGTGCCCTGCGCGTTCGCGGTCCGGCCGCCCGTGTCGAACGGGATCGTCAGCGTGAGGGGGCGGCCCGGCGCGGGGCTCTCGGCCGCAGCGGCGGGGCCGCGCGGAGCGGACCCGGCCGCGCTCGCCGTGCGGGCCGGCGGTGTGGAGGTGAGCATCGTGGTCACCACGAGCACCGCCACGGCCACGGCCGACTCCGCCAGGACGGAGCGGCGCAGGCCTGCCCGCGCGGAGTCGCCCCCGGATCGCGACGGTGCCTCAGCCGCCGTGGAGGTGGCGGACGTTCCCGTCACAGCCGCCGTAGGGGTGGCGGACGTTCCCGTCACAGCCGCCGTAGGGGTGGCGGACGTTCCCGCCTCAGCCGCCGTAGGGGTGGCGGACGTTCCCGTCACAGCCGCCGTGAGGGTGGCGGGAGTTCCCGCCTCAGCCGCCGGCAGCGCAACGGAAGTTCCCGCCTCAGCCGCCGGCAGCGCGACGGAAGTTCCCGTCTCCGTCCCGGAGCGCAGGCGGGCGACGCGGGAGCGGGAGAACCATGCCACCCCTAGCATCAGGGCCACGCATCCGGCCTTGATCAGCAGCAGGCGCCCGTACTCGGTGTCGAACAGCGCTTCCCAGGAACCCACTCCGCGCCACGACTGGTACAGCCCCGTCAGAACCAGGACCGTCACCGAGCCGACGGCCACCAGCGAGAAACGCTCCACCGCGGCGGGCGGGAGTCCTCGGCGGAGCCCGACGGCCAGCGTCACCAGCCCGCCCAGCCAGGCAGCCATCGCCAGCAGATGCAGCGCGGTCACCGGCAGGGCCAGCCAGACCTGGGCGCCCTCGGAGGCGTGGTTCGTCATGACCCAGGTCGCCGACAGGCCGACCGCCAGCAGCAGCCCGACCGCGCCGAGACGACCCCGGGACCAGGACCGCCCGGCCGCGTCGTCGGACTGCCCCTGCCCCTGCGACAGCGACTGCGCCTGGCCCAGCTGGCCCAACTGCCCCACGAGCAGCACCAGATACACACCGCTCGCGGCGAGCAGCAGCAGACGGATCGCCAGCGCGACATAGATCCGCTCGTCCACGGGGACATGGGCTTCCGCCGACACGGCATCCGTCGACGGCGTGATGCCACTGCCCTGTTCGTAGGGGCCGCGCAGCATCATCAGCACGATGGTGGAGCCCAGCAGACCGATCCAGCCGGCCGCCAGCAGCCCCTGCACCCGTCGGACCGCCGCACCCGCCGGCCAGCAGGCCAGGACGAACGCCACCGCCCCCGCCAGCAGCGCGAACGCGGCGTACGCGACCGCGCGACCGGTGCCGTACAGGAAGGCGATCAGGCCGTCCGTCCGGGTGCCCTGGAGTTCCGCGACGGAGACGGAGCTGGCGGACGGCTTCCCGACGGAGAACGTGAAGGCGCCGCCGCCCGGGTGCGAGTCCGCGAAGATCACCTGCCAGGCCACCGTGTAGGTGCCGTCCGCGAGGCCGTCACGCAGGGCCACCCGTGCGGTCTCGGGCCGGCCGGCGGCGTGTCCCGGGGTACCCGTGTCGACCCGCTCGCCCGCCGGATCGAGGACCCGGAGCGAGTCGGCGGGCAGCGTCACCCCCTCGCTGAAGGTGAGTGTGACGGCGGACGGCTGCCTCGGCACGACCGAGTCCGGCGCCGGGTCGGTGGAGTCGAGCTCCGCGTGGGCGGCCGCGGTACCGGCCCCGCCCAGCACGATCAGCACGGCGGCGAGCACCGCCGTCAGCGCGCCGAGAGCCCGGCGCACCCGCGCGGATCCCCTGTTCATACCTGCCTGCTCCCCCAACGGTGGGCGATCGTCCCGCCCCGCTCACCGGCGGGGAGGGACGACGAATGCGTGCGTGCGGACGGCCGTGCGGACCCGGTCCCCGGTGCGCACGGCCCCGGCGTCATGAACCCTGCCGCGCCGGCGGGTTGTCGAGCGTCAGGGCGGTGCAGCGGACCCCGCCACCGCCCTTGGCCAGTTCGGTCGTGTCGAGTTCGACGACGTCGAGGCCTCGGTCGCGCAGCGCGGCGGCGAGCAGCGGCGCGCCCCGCGTCATGGTCACGGTGGTGCCGTCGCTGACCAGGTTCAGCGCGAACCTCGCGGCCTCCTCGGCGGACACCTCGACCAGGTCGGCCCCGAGGCCGCGCAGGGTCCGCAGGCTGGGCGCGTCGAGGGCGTCCGGGCAGTACGCCAGCAGGCCCGGGGCGATGACACCGACGGCCAGGTCGAGGTCGTACCAGCGGCAGCCCGCCGTACGCAGCGGCACCACCTCGTAGTCGAGTTCGCGGGCCAGCACCCGGAGCATCCGCTCGTCGGTGCGCTGGCCGTACGCGGTGAGCAGCTGGTCGCCGTAGGCCAGCGCGTCGCCCTGCCCGCTGAACGCGTAGGGCGCCTCGATGACCTCGAACCCCCGGTCGGTCAGCCATTCCGCGAAGTATGGCACCTCGGCCTTGCGTTCGGGCGGGGGGCTGCCGAGCAGGGCCCGCTCGCCGCGGACGACGGCGGCGTTGGCGGTGAACACCATGTCCGGGCAGTCGGGTGCGGACGGCACGTACTCCACCTTGCGGCCGGCCGCGAGGTGCGCGGCCACGATGGCCTGGTGCTCGGCGTGCGCGGCCTCGATGTCGGGCTGGACGGCCGTGTCCATGTAGGGGTTGATCTCGTAGTCGACCCGGAAGTGGCTCACGTCGGATACAAGCAGTTCGCTGTTCACGGTGCCCTTTCTGGTGGTCTGCCGGAGCCGCCCGGTCGGCCGGGCCCCGTACGTCTCGCGCGTCCGCGTCGGACCAGGTCGACGGTGTGTTCGGTCCGGTCCTGGTGGGGTGATCGGCGTCCGCGTACCTCCGAGTCCAACAGGAGGCCGAATTGACCGGGAGCTTTGAACGGCGAAAGCAATCAAGTCCGCGGTGGGGTCGGTTCGTTCGCTGCCGGGGGCCCTTCCGTCGGTCCGCCGCGGGCCTGCCGAGAACACGCGCGTGACGCGTGGCGCGCGCGCAAAGCACGGACAGGGGCGTCGACGCGCGCGAAAGGTACGGACTTGACGGAGTCCGCCCGGCACTTCCGGAGAAGGGGATCGGGCCGGTGGCCGGTCGCGGAGGATTCAAGGCGTCGGTTCCGAACGGCTTCGCATTCCGGCGTACGACGAAGTCCCGTGGAAACCGGCGGAGTCGACCGCCGCGCGGTTGATCGCCCGTGCCACGACAACGCACTCGGCGAGAGTCAGCCGTCCGCGCGGCGCGGGGAGCGGTGCGGCGTATCGGACATGCCCTCTCAGAGACGGTGAACCATTCACGACCACGGAGGTTCTTGGTGACCAGCGACGCGATCGCGACCCGACCGGCCGCAGGCGGGCCGGCCCTGTTGGAGGACCGGGGGGAGCTCTGGCGGGCCCTGCCCGCACGGCAGCAGCCCGAATGGGAGAACCTCGACCTCCTGGCCACTGTCACGTTCGACCTCGCCGACCGGCCGGGGCTGGTGACCGCCGGGGAGGTGGCCGAACTGCGCGGCCTGCTGGCCCAGGTGGTGGCCGGACGGTTCCAGGTGGTCCAGGCGGGGGACTGCGCGGAGGACCCGGCCGAGTGCGAGCCCGGCCATGTCACCCGCAAGGTGGCGCTGCTGGAGGCCCTCGCCGGGGTGATGTCCATGAACACCCTGCTGCCCACGCTCAGGGTCGGCCGGATGGCGGGCCAGTTCGCCAAGCCGCGCTCCCGCCCCACCGAGCTGGTGGACGGCGTCGAACTGCCGGTCTACCGGGGCCACATGGTCAACGGTCCCGAGCCGGACGCGCGGTCACGGCGCCCCGACCCGCGCCGGCTCCGCTCGGGCTACGACGCGGCGAGCCGGGCCATGGAGGCGCTGCGGTCCCGGATCGCCCTGCAGCCCCCGGCCTTCGTCACCCCGGTGTGGACCAGCCACGAGGCGCTGCTGCTCGACTACGAGGCGCCGCTGATCCGCGACGACGAGACGGGCCGGCGCTATCTCGCCTCGACCCACTGGCCGTGGATCGGTTACCGCACCAACCAGTTGGACGGTGCCCATGTGGCGCTGCTGGCGTCCGTGGCCAACCCGGTGGCCTCCAAGGTCGGGCCGGACATGCGGGTCGAGGACCTGCTGGCCCTGTGCGAAAGGCTGGACCCCGACCGCGAGCCGGGCCGTCTCACCCTGATCGCGAGGATGGGCGCGGAGGCGGTGGCCGACCGGCTGCCCGCCATGGCCGCGGCCGTGCGCGATGCGGGGCACCCGGTGGTCTGGCTGTCGGACCCGATGCACGGCAACACGATCAGCGGGGCGGGCGGCCTGAAGACCAGGCTCGTGGAGAGCGTGATCCGCGAGGTGCGGGAGTTCCAGAAGGCGATCGACGAGGCCGGCGCGGTCGTGGGCGGTCTGCATCTGGAGACCACCCCCGACGACGTCGTCGAGTGCGTGGACGACGCGCGATCCGTCGCATCCCTCGGGGACCGGTACACGAGTCTGTGCGATCCGCGGCTGAATCCGGCGCAGGCACTGGAGGTCGCCGCCGCCTGGCAGGGCCCCTCGCCGCTGCGCTGACGCGCCGCGTTCCGGTCCCACCGCGAAATCCCTGGTCGGCCGCGGCCGATCGTCGTCGATCTTTGGATTCGTCATGGATGTCGATGGAATAGAGAACAGGGTCGCCCTGGTCACGGGAGCGGCCGGTGGCATGGGCGAGGCCGTGGTGCGTACCCTCGCCGCGCACGGTGCCGTGGTCGCGATGCTCGACCGGAACGCCGACCGGCTGGAGGAACTGGCCGCGCGGGTGCGGGACTCGGGCGGGCGGGCGGAGGCGTTCCCCGCCGACGTGACGGACAGCGCCGCCGTCGAGGCTGTCGTCGAACGGGTCGAGCGGCGCCTCGGCCCGCTGGACCACCTCGTCAACGGTGCCGGGGTGTTGCGGCCGGGGCGGACGTGGGCCCTCACCGACGAGGACTGGGCGGCCACCTTCGCGGTGAACACCGCGGGTGTCTTCCATGTCTCGCGCGCCGTGGTCGGCCGCATGATCGAACGCCGGCGGGGCGCCATCGTGACGGTGGCGTCCAACGCCTCCGGCACCCCCCGGGTGGACATGGCCGCGTACGCGGCGTCCAAGGCCGCCTCGACCATGTTCACCAAGTGTCTGGGCCTGGAGGTGTCGCGTTTCGGTATCCGCTGCAACGTGGTGGCCCCCGGTTCCACCGACACCCCGATGCTGACCGCGCTCTGGGACGAGGGCGCCGAGCGGGCGTCGATCGACGGCGTCGCGTCCGCCTTCCGGGTCGGCATCCCGCTGGGGCGCATCGCACGGCCCCAGCACATCGCCGACGCGGTGGTGTTCCTGCTCTCCGACCGGGCCGCCCACATCACGATGCAGGACCTGACCGTCGACGGCGGCGCGGCGCTCGGTCACTAGGGGGTCTCTCCGAAGTCCCGCACAGCGCCCGCGTCGGCCGTCGCCTCCGGGGCGGTGTCGCGACGCCGCGGCGATCCATCACCAGGGCCCCGGGGGCGCGGGGTGGGGTGCGAGTCCGTATCCCGCCGTCCCCGGGGCCGCACCGGCTCCCAGAGAGGAGTTCCCGTATGGGAATCCCGGCCATCACGGCCTACCCGATGCCGACCGAGGACGAGTTGCCGCGGAACACCGCCCGGTGGACGGTGGACCCGCGGCGGGCGGTCCTGCTGATCCATGACATGCAGAAGTACTTCGTCGAGCCCTTTCCCGCCGGCCGGTCGCCGGTGACGGAGCTGGTCGACCATGTCACCGCCCTGCGGGAGCGGTGCGCGGCGCTCGGCGTCCCGGTCGCCTACACCACCCAGCCCGGCGGGATGACGGAGCGACAGCGCGGTCTGCTGCGGGACTTCTGGGGTTCCGGGATGACGATCGCGCGGGAGCACCGTGAGGTGGTCGACCCCATCCGGCCCGGTGCGGGCGACCTGGTGCTGACCAAGTGGCGCTACAGCGCCTTCCACCGCACCCGGCTCCTGGCGTCCATGCGGGAGTGGGGGCGCGACCAGCTGATCGTGTGCGGTGTGTACGCCCATGTCGGAATCCTCATGACCAGCGCGGACGCCTTCGCCTCGGACATCCAGTCGTTCCTCGTCGCCGACGCCGTCGCCGACTTCACACCCGAGCACCACCGGTTCGCCCTGCGCTACGCGGCCGAGCGGTGCGCGATGACGCTGACGACCGCGGCCGTCCTCGACCGGCTCTCGCCGGTGGCGGACGGCGGACACGTGCGACAGGAGGCGGCGCCATGACGCACACAGCGCGCGGCGGTCCGTACGCCGCATCGCCGCTCGGGCGGATCCTGGCGGCGCCGCACCCGGAGTTCGCGTTGCTGCACCGGCCGCGGACCGGACCCGCCGACCGGATCGAGGTGCTGGTCGGCGACTCGGCCGAAGTGGCGCGCCTGGCCGACATCCCGCTGCGGAGCGACACCGCCGGCCGGGACCCGGGCACCGGGCGCGCCGAGCACGAGGTACTGGTCGTGATCCCCTACCGGCAGCTCTCCGAGCGCGGCTTCGAGGCGGTGGACGACGGGGCCCCGGTGATCACGCTGCGGGTCCGTACGCAGGAGTCGCTCCCGGTCACCGAGGCGCTGGCGCAGTTGCCGGACGCCCGGATCGATCTGGCCGGCGGTGGCTTCGACATCGACGACGCGGCGTACGCGGACCTGGTCCGCCGCGTCGTCGAGGAGGAGATCGGCAACGGCGAGGGCGCCAACTTCGTGGTCAGACGGACCTTCGTCGCGGACATCTCCGACTACTCGCCGCTGCTGGCCCTGGCGGTCTTCCGCCGTCTGCTGGAGCGGGAGCGGGGGGCGTACTGGACCTTCGTGGTCCACGCGGGCGGCAGGACGTTCGTCGGCGCGACCCCGGAGCGGCATCTGAGCCTGTCGGACGGGGTCGCGGTCATGAACCCGATCAGCGGCACCTACCGGTATCCGGCGCAGGGCCCCACGCTGACCGGGGTGCTGTCCTTCCTGGCCGACGCCAAGGAGGCCGACGAGCTGTCGATGGTCGTCGACGAGGAACTGAAGATGATGGCCCGGGTCAGCGACTGCGGGGTCCGGGCGAAGGGTCCGCGTCTCGTCGAGATGGCCGGGCTGGCGCACACGGAGTACGTCGTCGAGGGCCGGGCGACCGCCGACGTCCGCGACGTCCTGCGGGAGACCCTGTTCGCGCCGACGGTGACCGGCAGTCCCCTGGAGAGCGCGGCCAAGGTCGTCCGCAGATTCGAGCCGCACGGCCGCGGCTACTACAGCGGTGTGCTGGCGCTCATCGGCCGCGACGCCGAGGGCGGCCGTGCGCTGGACTCCTCCATCCTGATCCGGACCGCCGTCATCGACGCGGCCGGCCGGATGACCCTCGGCGTCGGCGCCACCCTGGTCCGCGACTCCGATCCCTGGGCGGAGGCTGCCGAGACCAGGGCCAAGGCGGCGGGACTGCTGTCCGCCCTCGGTCACCCGCCCGGGCCCGAGCCGACCGCACCGCCCTCCGGTCCGGGTTCGCGGCCGGCCTCGTTCGCCCGGCATCCCGACGTCCTCGCCGCCCTGCGGCAGCGCAACAGCGCCCTCTCCTCCTTCTGGCTGGGGGACACCGGGCCGAGGGCCCACCCGGTGCCCGCGCTCGTCGACCGGAGGGTGCTGGTGGTGGACGCGGAGGACACCTTCACCGCCATGTGGGACCACCAACTGCGCGCGCTGGGACCGGTCGTGACCGTGCGCCGCTTCGACGACGCGTACGACACGGACGCCTACGACCTCGTCGTGCTCGGGCCGGGGCCCGGGGACCCGAGGCGGACGCGGCACCCGAAGATCGCCCGTCTGCGCGCGGTCACGCGCCGGCTGCTGGACGAGGGGCGGCCGTTTCTGTCGGTGTGTCTGAGCCACCAGGTTCTGAGCGGTCTGCTCGGCCTCGACCTGGTCCGCAAGGACCACCCCGACCAGGGGGTGCAGAGAAAGATCGATCTGTTCGGCCGGCTCGAACTGGTCGGTTTCTACAACACCTTCGCCGCCCGCGCGGACACGGATCTGATCGTCGCCCCCGGGGTGGCGGACGCCGTGGATGTGTGCCGGGACCAGGAGAACGGCCAGGTGCATGCCTTGCGCGGGCCGGGTTTCCGCTCGGTGCAGTTCCACCCGGAGTCGGTGCTCAGCCAGAACGGCCTGAGCGTCATGGCCGATCTGCTCACCTCCCTCCTGGAGGAGCACCCCTCGCGTCCGGACCGGATCCGCACCGGCCCGCGCGCGGAACGACGGGATCTTCACGCCCCCGCTCACTAGGATGATCCCGCCGACTGAAGGGGGAAGGGCATGACGGGCGGAGGGCTGCGGCATCTGCGTGCGGCTGCGGTGAACATCGACGGGGTGATGCTGAACGACACGTTCAGTCCGGTGATCCACCACTTCATCGTCAGCCGTGGCGGTGTCTACACGGCCGAGCTGGAACGGCGGATCTTCTCACAACGGCAGGCCGAGGCCGCACGGGTGATCGCCGAGGCGGCGGGCGTCGCCTGGTCCCCGGAGAAGGTCCTGGAGGTGTACTTCCGCGAACGGGCCGAGTACGTCGAACGTCACGGGGTTCGCATTCTCGACGGAGCGCTCGCCATGGTCGGACTGCTCCGCTCCGCGGGACTGCGGACGGTCTGCTACGGCGGCCTCGACCGCTCCCACTTCGACAGCGCCCTCGGCGAACACGCCGGCCTCTTCGACGACCCCGGGTACGTGTGCACCGACGCCTACCGCCCCGGGATCCGCGAGCTCGTCACCGAGACGTTCGGGCTCCGGCCCGACCAGGTGCTCGTCATCGACGACGTGGCACGGGTCGCCGAGACGGCCCGCGGCCTCGGGGTGCCCTTCGTCGGCAGCCCCAGCGACTTCGAGCACGGCTTCCAGCGGGAGGCGATGCGCGCGGTGGGCGTACGGCATCTGGTGCGGTCACCGGCCGAGATAGGGGCGGACCTGCTGCGCACCCTGGACGCCGAGGCGGCGGACGGGACCTGCTGGCGGGACCGATAGACGAAGTAGCTTGCGGCATCGCCCAATTGATAGACGCGATTCCGTTCTGTGACGTCCCCACTGCGCTATGAAGTGGGCATGACATCCTCAGGAAACGGTCTTCTCGCCGACAAGGTGGCCCTCATCACGGGTGCGAGCAGCGGCATCGGTGCCGCCGCCGCCCGGGTCTTCGCACGCGAAGGCGCCCGTGTGCTGCTCGTCGCCCGACGGGAGAGACAACTTGCCGACCTGGTCGACGCCTTGCAGTCCGAGGGACACAAGGCCCGTTACGCGGTCGCCGACGTGGCGCGCGGCGCCGAGGTGGCGGAGGCGGTACGGGCGGCCGTCGAGCACTTCGGGCGGCTGGACGTGGCCTTCAACAACGCCGGATACGGAGTGGAGCAGACCCCGCTCCATCTGATGGACGACGAGACATACGACCGGATCATGGACACGAACGTCCGCGGCGTCTGGAACTGCCTGCGCCACGAGATCACCGCGATGCTGGAGACGGGCGGCGGCTCCATCGTCAACACCAGCAGCGTGGGCGGCCTGGTGGCGACCCCGGTCGCGGCGCCGTACGTCACGTCCAAGCACGCGGTCGTCGGGCTGACCCGGGCGGCGGCCGCCGAGTACGCCGGCCAGGGGATCCGGGTCAACGCGGTGGCTCCGGGGACGACGCGCAGCGAGATGGTGAACGACTGGTTCCGGGACAACCCGGGCGTGGAGCCGATGCTCCATCAGCTCACCCCGCAGTCGCGCACGGCGGAGCCCGAGGAGATAGCCGAGGCCGCCGCCTGGCTGTGCAGCGACCGCTCCTCGTTCGCCACCGGTGTGATCCTGCCGGTGGACGGCGGGTTCACGATCCTCTGACCGGACGACGAAACGGGGTTCCGCGTGGTGCGGAACCCCGTTTCGTCGTGCTTCTCGCGCTGCCCGCATTCCTCGCGTCCGGTGCTCGCCGCCGTCGTGGCGTCGGGCGAGCCCGCCCCCAGGCGCCGGTCTACGCGGTGGGCACCGCCAGGACGATGGTGCTGGTGAACGCCGTACGGCCGTCCTGTACGGCCCGCACGGACACGACCCTGACCGCCGGATCGGCCGACTCGCACTCCTCCGCCTCGATCAGGCAGGGCGAGTCGAACTCCACGTACCGCTCGAAGGTGTTCTCGGTGGAGATCGCCGTGCTGCCGGGGGCGAGGACCCGCGTGACCTGCCGGGCGGCCTCCAGCAGCACCATCCCGGGGATGTGGTCGTTGGGGTGCTCGAAGAGGATGGGGTGACGCTGGTCGGCCCGCAGGAGCCACCGGCCCGGAGCATCCCCGGGGGCGAGCACCACGTCCGGGGCGTAACGGCGGTCGACCAGCGTGGGCTCGACCGGTTCGGCCAGCGGCGTCTGCGTCCGGGCGTCCGGCGTCAGCCGCTCGCCGCGGATCCGGCTGTAGACCTGCGGCCTGAGCATGCTGGCCTTCGCCACACCCGAGCCCACCGGCCGGCCGTCGCGCATGATCTCGACATGGAAGTCCACCCCCGCCAACTGCCCACCCCTGTGCCGGACGTTCGCGGTGGTGATGGACAGCGACAGCTCGGCCGGCGTCCCGAATATCTTCAACTGCTCGGGGTCACAGGTGTACTCGAGGCCGTTCAGGATGAAGTGGCTGTTGAGGGGAACACCGAACTCGGCGTGCGAGAGCAGGGTGCCGACCTGGCGGATGGTCTCCGCGACCAGCGTCGGGTCGTAGTGCTCCCCGCACGAGGACGTGAAGTAGCTGTGGGCACGCGGCCATTGCGCGGAGGCCACGAAGCGGGTGTCGTCCAGGCGCTGCCACCCCGTCAGCAGGACCTCGGCCACGGCGGCGCGGTGGACGTACTCCTTGGGCACCGTGGTGGTGAACCGGGGCTGCGGCCCTCTCTGTGCCGGGATGAAGATCTTGGAGCCGGAATCGGAGCTGTGACGCCGGTCGATCAGCGGAAGCGGGGCTTCCAGTTCCACGTCGTTCTCAAGCATTGATACGGACATGTCCCCCCCAAAAGGAGATTCGAACCCCTGTCGGCTCCATCACAATACAGGTCAGCCGGTTTTTTTCCATCGTCTGAGGGCACCGACTTGATAAGTTGTCGTACCGGCCGTTCCGAGTACCGCTCCGGTCGGCGGTGGCATTACTCGAGCACAGGAGAAACCGCATGGCACAGCAGGCGCGGGCAGTGGAGACGAGGCGGCTCATCCTGCAGGGCGCGGCGTTGGTCTTCGATGAGATGGGCTATGACGCGGCGTCGATCAAGGAGATCCTGTCCAGGGTGTCGGTGACCAAGGGCGCCCTGTACTTCCACTTCCCGTCCAAGGAGGACCTGGCGCGCGGCGTGCTGGAGGAGCAGACGCTCCATCTGCACGTGTCACCCCAGACGTCCAAGTTGCAGGAGGTGATCGACCTGACCATGGCCGTCGCGCACGCGCTGCCGAACGACGCGATGCTGCGCGCCGGGAGCCGACTGGCGCTGGAGCGCGGGTCCATCGACTTCGCGTCGGACAGCCCCTTCCTGGCGTGGGCCAAGGTGTGCGAGGAACTGCTGGAGCAGGCCAGGCGCGACGGCGAGGTGCTGCCGCACGTCGACTGCCGTGAGACGGCGGAGCTGATCGTCGGATCCTTCACCGGGATCCAGGCGTTCTCCCAGATCAGCTCGGCCCTGCTGGATCTGGAGAAGCGGGTGTCGGCGATGTGGAAGCACATCCTGCCGTCCGTCGCCATCCCGGCCGCCCTCGCCCGCCTCGACACGGCCCCCGACCGCGGCGCCCGCCTGCAACAGGCACAGCAGGCACAGCAGGCAGCCGCCGTGTAGTGACCCCCGGGCCCGCAGCGACGCCGAGCGACGCGCGGGCCCTCAGGCCCGCCCACGCGAGCGACAGCAGCGCGTCACCCGCCCCACCACGACAGCCCCGTCCGCACCAGCGGCAGCGGCGGCCACTCGCCCGACCTCGGCGGCGGGAGTGTCGTGCCCCCTTCGGTCAGGGGCCTCGCGTTCCCGCACACACCGGTGGCGACGCGGGGATCTCGGGCGCCGCCGAGCAGCCGCCGGAGGGCGTCGCCCCACACGCAGGGGCGACGCGGGGGCGCTCACCTGACTGCGACGAGCGGGCGCACGGGCCGGCTCACACAGCCGAGCGGCACAAAACCCCCGGCCGGACCGAGCCGTAGCCGCTCCGCCCCCGACCGACACGGACGAGCGGGCGGGGGGCTCACCACACAGCGACCGGTGCACGGGGTCCCGCACGCACGCGCGACAAGGCAAATCCCCCGCCGATACCCGAGCGGAAGCCGCCTGAGCCTGGCCCCACCCCCACGAAGCAGCAAGGCCCCCCACCGCGACCAGCCGGCACACGGACCCCGCCCGCACCCCGCACCACCAAGCGACGCGAAACCCCCCGCCGACGGGTCAGGCCGGGCGCCGCCGACCAGGGCGCCGAGGCTTACGGAGTCCCGGCTGGCGCCGGACCAGGGGACCGGCCCTGGTGACGAAGTGTGCGCCAAGGGCCGGGCCCGGATCGGGACACGCACCCGGCCCCGCCGAACAGCACGCGGTCCCGCACCAAGCGACGCGAAACCCCCCGCCGACAGGTCAGGCCGGGCGCAGCCGGCCAGGGCCGCGAGGCTTACGGGGTCCCGGCCAGCGCCGCCCGAGGGGACCTGCCCTGGTGACGGAAGTGTGCGCCAAGGGCCGGGCCGGATCGCAACACGCACCCGGCGCCGACGAGCAGCGCGCGGGCCCGCACCCCGCACCGCCCTGCCCCCACGCGCCCTCAGCCCACGCCGGCCCGTCCCGGCGCGCCGGCCCGTTCCCCCGGGCGCCCGCGCTCTCGCGGTCCGGCGCCCCGTGGTGACGGCCCGCGCGGGGCCGGGAGCGTCGGTCGCCCGGAGGGGCGCAGGCCGCCGAGCCGCTCCGGCGGCACGAGGGCGGGCAGCAAGGACTCCCACACGCTGGTGACGGTCGCCGCGGCCAGCCAGCTCCGGTCCTGGCGGGAGAGCATCTCGACGCCGGCGGTGGCCGCCGTGAGCATGCGGGCGGCCTGCCGCGGGTCCAGACCGGGCAGTAATTCGCCCCGGCGGCCGGCCCGGGCGAGCACGAGCGCCACGGCCCGCCGCCAGCTCGGGTACGCGCCGGGGTGGCCGCTCCCGCCCGGCCGGCGCTCGTCGCAGAGCCGCAGACCCGCCCGGAACACGACGTCGTGCCTGATCCGGTGGGCCAGGCCGTGCGTCGTGTCGATCAGCACCTGCAGCACCGGCCCTCCGGGCGCCCTGGCCGCGCGGAGGATGATCCGCCAGTCCGCGCTCGACCGCGCCGCGACGGCCTGGGCCAGCTTCTCCTTCGAGGTGAAGTGGAAGTACAGGGCCCCTTTGGAGACCTTGGCCGTCTCCACGATGTCGCTCAGGCTCGTCGCCCCGAAGCCCTTCGTGTCGAAGCACACGGCCGCGGCCCGGACGATCTGCTCGCGCGTGCGTTCGGCTCGCTCTTGGCGTGGCATGGCCTCTCCCTCGTCACGGCGATCTCACCTCGGGCCCGCGCCAGAGTGCAGCCGGTGAACACTCCCACAATAAACCAACCGTGCGGTATATTATTGCCTCAAGCCGAGACCGCTTGCAGGACGAGACGACATGACGAAGTATAGAAAACCAACCGTCCGGTATTGTATGGTCGGTCTGTCGACGCCCAGCAGAAGGAGGGAGAGCCATGGAAGGCGTGGAGAGCGATGACCTGGCGCAGACCTGGGGAGACGTCGCGGACGACTTCGTCACCGACTTCTGCCGGCGGATGCTGGCCTCACTGAAGCGACGTGACCAGCGCACCAGAGGTGAGTGGTACGTCTCAGGACTGCTGTCCGTGCCGGGCCGCAAGTCCATGCGCGCCCTGGCCGCGGTGACCGACCACGGCGCCGCCGAACAGAGTCTGCACCACTTCATCAGTGACTCCTCCTGGGCGTGGGCACCCGTACGGCAAGCGCTCGCCCGCCATCTGGACCGGGTCCTGCTGCCGCAGGCATGGGTGATCGGCTCCATGGCCATCCCCAAGGCCGGGGCGCACTCCGTCGGGGTCGAGGAGTCCTTCCGCTTCGACCTCGGCCGGGTCGTCAACAGCCAGCAGGCCTACGGGGTCTCCCTGGCCAACGAGCAGTTGAGCGTGCCCGTCAACTGGGGCCTCAACCTGCCCGCCGAGTGGCTGGAGAACGCGGAGCGGCGACGCAGGGCCCGGATCCCGGACGACGCCACGGCCATGAGCGTGGAGGCGGGCGCGGTGCACACGGCGGCCGAACTCGCCGACGCGGCCTGGGGGTTACGGCGTCGGCCGGTCGTCCTGGACGCCCGCACCCTGGACTCCCCCGCCCTGCTGGAGGAGATCACACGCCGCGGGATCCCGTTCGTCATGCGCGTCGACGGGGCGACCCGGGTGCTCGGCTTCGACCCCGGTCAGTCCGGTTCGGGGAAACAGCTGTTCCAGGCACGGCAGTTGGTCGAGCGGGGTAAGAAGCTGTCCAAGCCGGTCTGCTGGGTCGACCCGGAGTACTCGATAACCCGGTCGGTCCTGGTGAGCGGTACCAGGGTGACCATGCCGGCCGCCCGCAGGCCGGGCATGCCCGCACAGCCCGACCAGGCGCTGACACTCGTCGGCGGATGGCCCATGCAGAAGGGCGGGTCACCCGAGCTCTGGCTGTCCAATCTGGTGGACGTGCCGCCTGCCGCGCTGCTGCGCCTGGGACGGCTGACCCGGCGGGCGAACAAGGACTTCACGGAGGTCAGCACCCGGGTCGGCATGCGCGACTTCGAAGGACGCTCCTACGCCGGCTGGCACCGCCATGTGACGCTCTGCTCCGTGGCACACGCGATCCTGGTGCTGTCCTCGGCACGCCGGCAGCGCCCCGGCGTCTCACACGAACTGTCCGCCTGAGACGGCGGGCTCGGCCTCCAGGCCGGCTCGCCGGACCAGTTCGTCATGGGCCGCGGCGCGCATCGCCGCGACCGGCACATCGGTCAGACCGGTCAGCAGCTCGATCTGCCGCTCGGCCCGGTGCAACAGCGGGGACAGTCCGTGGACGACGGTGCCGCCGACGAATCCCGCCGCCTTGGCCAGCCGGGTCGGCCAGGCCGAACACGCCGCGTCGAGGACGGCCGCGCCGGAGCGGGCGACCGTCGGGGCGAGGGCGTCGGCCGCGCCGGCCGGCAGGGTGGAGACCACCACTCCGACACCCCGGAGCAGCCGGCCCAGCTCCTCGAAGCGGTGCAGGTCGACCGCGACGCCCAGCCGTCCGGCCGCCGCCTCGGCCTCCCTGGCGTGACCGCGCTCGCGCACCACGACGACGGGCTCCCTGACCCCCACCTCCCGCAGGGCGGCCAGTGCCGCGCAGGCCGCGACTCCCCCGCCCAGCACCACGGCGGATTCCGGCGCGCCGAGCCCGGCCTGCCGTAGGGCGGCGACGATGCCGTGCACGCCGCAGTGGTCACCGAAACTCCGGCCGTCCCGCAGGACCACCGTGTCCGCGCCGCCCACGTCCAGGGCCAGGTCCGACACCTCGTCGACCAGCGGCAGGACGGCCCGCTTCAGCGGAGTGGTCAGACAGAGTCCGGCCCAGTCGTCGTCGAGCGAGTCGAACAGCGCCGGCAGGGCGGGTTCGTCGCAGTCGATCGTCTCGTAGTCCCAGCGCAGTCGCATCGCCGCGTAGGCGGCTCGATGCAGCGTGGGCGACAGGGAGCGGCCCACCGGCGATCCGAGCACCGCCACGCGGTTGCCCCTTCCGTCCGCGGGCGGCGTCCGGCCCACGGGGGTTCGGTCCGTGTACATGGATCGTTGACGCTCCTTCCGCGTCGGAGGGTGGATTTCGGATATCGGGACAGCTTAGGAGCCGGATCGCCGGGGTGGCGCGCCGACTTGACATAGACCGGCGGTGAATCGGATCGCGCACGGCCTTTTCTCCCTCCGGTGATCGGGCCGCGCTTCTGCGACCCGCAAGGTGACGAAATCGTGGCCGACTGTTCGCCGCCGCACCGGCCGTCGCGGAAGAGTCCTTTCTGCGCGGCCCGCTCATCGGTTCGCCCCGTCCGGCAGCCCCTGCGAATTGGAGTTCTGATCGTGACCAACGTCGCCGTCATCTACTACTCGTCCACCGGTCATGTGCACACGATGGCCGAGGCGGCCGCCGTGGCCGCCGAGAAGGCCGGCGCCGAGGTGCGCCTGCGCAGGGTCGAGGAGACCGCTTCGCAGTCCGTGGTCGCCGCGAGCCCGGAATGGGCCGAGCACCTCGCCGCCACCGCCGACATCGCCCGGGCGACGCTGGAGGACCTGGAATGGGCGGACGTGCTCCTGTTCGGCACACCCACCCGTTTCGGCCTGCCGGCCGCCCAGCTGAAGCAGTTCATCGACAGCACCGGCGACCTCTGGAACCAGGGCCGGCTGGTGAACAAGGTGGTCTCCTCGTTCACGTCCACCTCCACCACCCACGGCGGCCAGGAGAGCACCCTGCTGGCGCTGAACAACACCTTCTACCACTGGGGCGCCATCATCGTCGCCCCCGGTTACGCGGACCCGATCCAGTTCGCCGCCGCCAACGGCAATCCGTACGGCACCAGCCACGTCTCGCACGACACCACCGCTCCCGGCGAGGAGAAGCTGGATGCGATCGATTTCCAGGCCCGCCGCGCGGTCGAGATCGCGACGGCACTCAACATCGGCCTCAAGGCCCTCTGAGCCGAGGCCGCCACGAGCGCGGGAATTCGGTCGAGTTCCGCGAATGCCCCGCGCTCGTTCCGGGCGAACTCCGCCGATTGACGGCGGGATGACGCGAGAAGCATGAATTCCGTTGTGAGAAGCGTGAATTCCGCGAGCGTTCCGGAGCGGCCGCACGGCCTTTCCCGCCGTCGAGACCGTTGCGCCGGCGGCCCGAGCACGACCGAACGAACCGCCACGACCAGGGAGTCGGGAAGCGAGATGGCGCAGATAATCGTCGCAGGTGGCGGCATAGGCGGGCTGGCGACCGCGCTGAGCATCGCCCGCCAGGGCCACCGGGTGCTGGTGCTGGAGGGTCGCAGCGACTTCACCGAGCTGGGCGCGGGCATCCAGTTGGCGCCCAACGCGTTCCACGCGCTCGACCGGCTCGGCGTCGGCGACTCGGTCCGGGCCCGGGCCGTCCACATCGACGAGCTGTGCCTCATGGACGGGACCACGGGCAGGCGGATCGCCGGCCTGCCGCTCGACGACACGTACCGTCGGCGCTTCGGCAACCCCTACGCGGTGGTCCGGCGCGTCGACCTGTACGCACCGCTGCTGCAGGCCTGCCGGGCCTCGGCCGCCGTCCGGCTGCGCACCCGCGCCCGGGTGGCGCACTACACGCAGGACGACGCGGGCGTGACCGTGCACCTGGCCTCCGGTGAACGGGTGCGCGGCGCGGCGCTGATCGGCGCCGACGGCATCCGCTCCGCCGTGCGCGGGCAGTTGGTCGGGGACGGCGGGCCCCGGGTGTCCGGTCACACCATCTACCGCTCCGTGATCCCGATGGAGGCGGTACCCGAGGAACTGCGCTGGAACACGGTCACCCTGTGGGCCGGTCCCGACCGGCACTTCGTCCACTACCCCATCGGCAACGGCAGGTTCCTGAACCTGGCCGCCACCGTCGACGACGGGGCCACGGAGGAGGTGACGGGCACCCCCGTGTCCCGTGCCCGGGTGCTCGCCGCGTTCCCCCGGCTCGGCGAGACCCCCCGCAGGCTGCTCGGCCTCGGCGAGGACTGGCGCTCGTGGGTGCTCTGCGACCGCGACCCGGTCCGGCGGTGGACCGACCGACGGGTGGTCCTCGTCGGCGACGCGGCCCACCCCATGCTGCAGTACGCGGCCCAGGGCGCCTGCCAGACCCTGGAGGACGCGGTGGTGCTCGGTGACCTGATCGGCGCCGAGGAGGCGGACTTCGAGGGGCACTTCGAGGAGTTCGCCGACGAACGGCGCGACCGCACCGCCGCCGCCCAGCTGACCGCCCGTGAGATGGGCCGCCGGCTCTACCACGCGACCGGTGAGGCGGCCCGGCGGCGCGACGCCGTGCTGGGCGCGCTGTCCGTGCGGGACCTGCACGACCGGGTCGAGTGGCTGCACGGCGCCCGGGCCGACGCCCGGGACCCGCGCCCGGCGTACGCGGCCGGCTGATCACCGCCACCCGACAACACCTATGAGGAGACGCACCCGTATGAACATCATCAGCTGGAACGGCACCGAACCGGAGAACCCGCTGGTGCCGGGCGACGCGACCGAGCGCGACAGCGTGAAGATCGTGAACGCCCTGTTCACCGGCCTCGTCGAGTACGACCCGCACACGGCCGAACCCCGCCCGGCGGTGGCGAAGTCGATGGACTCGGCCGACTCCCGGGTCTACCGGATCACCCTGCACGAGGGATGGACGTTCCACGACGGGACCCCAGTCACCGCCGCGAGCTTCGTCGACGCCTGGAACTACACCGCCTACGGCCCGAACGGACTGCAGGGCGCCGAGTACCTCTCCCACATCCAGGGCTACGAGGCGACCCAGAGCGGATCGACGGACGAGCTGTCGGGCCTGAAGGTGATCGACGACAGCACCTTCGAGGTGACCCTGTCGGCGCCGTTCTCCGCGTTCGTGACCCAACTGGGCTACACCGCGTTCTTCCCGCTGCCGCGCGCCTTCTTCTCCGACCGCGAGGCGTTCGAGGCCCACCCGGTCGGCAACGGGCCGTTCCGCTTCGACTCGCGCACCGCCGGCGAGCACATCCTGCTGACGCGCTACGACGCCTACGCCGGAGTCCGTAAACCGCACGTCGACGGTGTGGAGTTCCGGTTCTACCGGATGCTCGAGGACGCCTACGCGGACGTGGTGGCGAACAAGCTCGACTATCTCGACTTCGTCCCGGCGGACGCGCTCGACGGTGGCCGGTACAAGGAGGAGCTGGCCGGGCGCTGCGTCTCCAAGCCGTACATGGGCGTGCAGTCGATCTCGTTCCCGATGCACGACGAGCGCTTCGGCGACCCGCGTCTGCGTCAGGCGCTCTCCATGGCCATCGACCGGCAGTACGTGATCGACAAGGCGTTCGACGGCGACAAGATGCTCCCCGACGGGCTGGTGCCGCCGATCGTGCCCGGGTACGGCGGTGGGGCCGGCGGGGAGCTGTGCACCTATCAGCCGGAGAAGGCGAGGGCGCTGTTCGAGGCGTCCGGTTTCCAGGGGCCGATCGAGCTGACCTCCAACGACGACTCGGCCAACCAGGTGTGGATCGACGCGGCCTGCGAAACGATCACCGCGGCCCTGGGTGTCGAGGCACGGTACGCGCCGGTCCCGACCTTCGGCGAGTTCCGCAAGCTGATCAACGAACGGAAGATCACCACCGTCTTCCGCTCCGGCTGGGTCGCGGACTACCCGTCCATCGAGAACTTCCTCAACCCGATCTTCCGCACGGGCGCGGCGGTCAACGGCTCCGGCTACTCCAACCCGGAGGTGGACGCGCTGCTGGCCGAGGCGGACGCGGCCCCGACCGAGCAGGAGGGCTGGGCGCTCTACCAGCAGGCGGAGGAGAAGATCCTGCAGGACATGCCGGCGATTCCGCTGTGGTACCAGAAGGTGGAGTCGGGCTGGTCCACCCGGACCAGGAACGTCACCGTCACTCCGCTGCTGCAGCTGGATCTGTTCGATGTGACGCTGGAGGACTGACCGACCGACCCCCTCGCGCGAGACCCGTCACCGCGGCCCGGCCGCGACGGCGGGCCTCTCGCCTGTCCGGGCCCGCACGCCTGGCCATCGGTCCGGGCCGCACTATCGTGGAAGGCATGGGCGATCTCGCCGGCCCGGACGACGACGGGCTTCCTCCCGACCGGACCCAGGCCATCCTCGAAGCGGCGAAGGAGGTCGCTTCGCTGCTGAAGGCCGGTGGGCACCCCTTCGCGCTGGCGGGCGGCGTCGCGGTGTACGCCCACGGCGGGCCGGGGACGCTCCAGCACGACGTCGACTTCTGTGTACTGCCGGAGGACATCGACGCGGTCACCGCCACGCTGGAGACGGCGGGGCTGGCCGTGGTCCAGCCGCCCGAGGACTGGCTGCTGAAGACCCGGAGCCAGGGCCAGGAGGTCGACCTGATCTTCCGGCCGTCCCGGGCGCCCGTCAGCCGCGCGCAGCTGGACCGGGCGCAGACGCTGTCGGTCCAGTCCGTGTGGATGCCCGTGCTCGCGGCGACGGATCTGCTCGTCGGCCGGCTCTTGGCGTTCTCCGAGCACTACTGCGACTTCGGTGCCGTGCTGCCGATCGCCCGTGCCCTGCGCGAGAAGATCGACTGGAGCCGGGTGCGGCGCGAGTGCGGTGCCGAGCCGATGCCGGCCGCCTTCCTGTACCTGCTGGAGCGCCTCGACGTGATCGAGCCGGAGGAGACCGGCGATGGCGACAGGACCTGACCACCCACCGGCCGGCGGACCGGGCGACCGTGCCGCCCGCCCGGCCGCGCACACCGAGTACCGCATCGCCCATCTGGAGGAGCGGCTCGCCCGGAGCGATCTGGCCGAACTCGGGATGCGGATCGAGGCGCGCGGCGACGCCGTGCACATCACCGGTACGGCGTCCACCGCGGCCGATCGCGACACCGTCCTGCGCATCGCGGCGGAGGAACTGCCGGGAGTGGCCCTGCGGGCGGACATCGCGCTGGCCGACGTCACCGCGCCCGACCACCGTCCCGAGGAGCTGTCGTGATCCGCGTCGCGGCCGTCGGGGACATCCATCTGGGGCCGGACAGCCGCGGTCTGCTGCGCCCGGCCTTCGACACCCTGCCCGACCACGCCGACCTGCTGCTGCTCGCCGGTGACCTCACCCGCCACGGCACACCGGACGAGGCCCGCGTCGTCGCCGGCGAGGTGGCGGGACTGCCGGTGCCCGTGATCGCCGTCCTCGGCAACCACGACCACCACGCCGAGCGGCCCGAGGACGTGACGGCCGTGCTGCGGGACGCGGGCGTGACCGTCCTGGAGGGTGAGGGGACCGTCGTCCGGGTCGACGGCGTACGGGTCGGGGTCGCCGGGACGAAGGGGTTCGGCGGCGGTTTCGCCGGGCGCAGCGGCAGCGAGTTCGGCGAACCGGAGATGAAGGCATTCGTCCGCCACACCCGGGGGCTCGCGGACGGGCTGCGCCGGGCCCTCGACGCGTTGGCGCGGGACGGCTGCGCGGTGCGGATCGCGCTCACCCACTTCTCCCCCGTACCGGACACGCTCGTCGGTGAGCCGCTGGAGATCTACCCCTTCCTCGGCAGCTATCTGCTGGCCGAGGCGATGGACGAGTCCGGCGCCGACCTCGCCGTCCACGGCCATGCCCACCTGGGCACCGAGCACGGCATCACGAGCGGTGGGGTGCGGGTGCGCAATGTCGCCCAGCCGGTCATCCGGCGCGCCTTCGCGGTGTACCGGCTGCCGGTGCACCCGCCGCGCACCACGCGGCCGGAGGGTCCGTAACGGCCGCTGCCCCGGCCGGGGGACGGCGGCCCCGGCCCCTCGCGCGGCACCCGTGGTGTGCCCCGGGGCCGGGTCACCGTCCCCCGGACACCGAGGTGGACGGCCGGACGGGATGCCCTGGACGCCCTGGCGGCGGGGACGGGGGACGGCGGCGGGAGCCGTCCTGCCGCCGGCGACCGGCTGCGGGTCGGTCGACCGGCGGCGTACGGCGGCAGAGCCGGCAGTCCGAGTACCTGCCGTTCTTCCTCCGTCTCCTGCTCACGGTCTGGCTGGTGCGGCGCGGTTCGCCGGAGTCCGAGCACCCGGACAGCATCGGTAGCGAGTGGGACGAGGAGCAGCGGGTGGGGCCGCGCGCCCGCCCCGCGTCGAGCACGGGTGTGGCGGCCTACGACGAGGAGCGGCTGAGGGGGCTTCAGGCGCCCGACTCCTGGAGGGAGTACGTCCTCTCGGCCGGTCCTACACGGCGCCGACCGGCGCCTCCACCTCGGGCTCCGCCGTCTTCTCGAACTGCGTCCGGTACAGCTCCGCGTACCGCCCGTCCGCCGCCAGCAGCTCCTCGTGCCGGCCGCGTTCCACGATCCGGCCGGCCTCGACCACGAGGATCTGGTCGGCCGTCCGTACGGTCGACAGACGATGGGCGATGACCACGGCCGTCCTCCCCTCCAGTGCCTCCGTGAGGGCCTCCTGGACCGCTGCCTCCGAGGTGTTGTCGAGGTGGGCGGTGGCCTCGTCGAGGATGACGACGCGCTGGCGGGCCAGGAGCAGCCGGGCGATGGTCATGCGCTGGCGTTCGCCGCCGGAGAGCCGGTAGCCGCGTTCGCCGACGACGGTGTCGAGGGCGTCGGGCAGGGCGCGGACGAGGTCGTCGAGGCGGGCCCGGCGCAGGACGTCCCACAGGTCGTCGTCCGTGGCGTCGGGGCGGGCCAGGAGCAGGTTGGCCCGCACGGTGTCGTGGAAGAGGTGGCCGTCCTGGGTGACCATGCCGAGGGTGCCGCGCAGCGACGCCGCGCTGAGGTCGCGCACGTCGATGCCGCCGACGCGGACGGCCCCCGCGTCCGTGTCGTACAGCCGGGGCAGCAGTTGGGCGACGGTCGACTTGCCGGCGCCGGAGGAACCGACGAGGGCGACGGTCTGGCCGGGTTCGGCGCGGAAGGAGACGCCGTGCAGGACCTCGGTGCCGCCCCGGGTGTCGAGGGAGGCCACCTCCTCCAGGGAGGCGAGGGAGACCTTGTCGGCGGACGGGTAGCCGAAGCGGACGTCGTCGAACTCCACGGCCACCGGGCCCTCGGGCACCTCGCGGGCGTCCGGTTTCTCCTCGATGAGCGGCTTGAGGTCCAGTACCTCGAAGACGCGCTCGAAGCTCACCAGGGCGCTCATGATCTCCACGCGTGCCCCGGCCAGCGCGGTCAGGGGCGCGTACAGCCGGGTCAGCAGCAGTGCCAGGGACACGATCGCGCCCGCGTCCAGGGTGCCGCGCAGCGCGAACCAGCCGCCGAGGCCGTACACCAGGGCGAGCGCGAGGGCCGAGACGAGGGTGAGGGCGGTGATGAACGCCGACTGCGCCATCGCCGTACGGATGCCGATGTCCCGGACCCGGGCGGCGCGTTCGGCGAACTCGGCGGACTCGTCGTCCGGCCGTCCGAACAGCTTGACGAGGGTGGCGCCGGGCGCCGAGAAGCGCTCGGTCATCCGGGTGCCCATCGCCGCGTTGAGGTCGGCCGCCTCCCGCTGGAGCCGGGCCATCCGGCGGCCCATGCGGCGGGCGGGGATCACGAAGACGGGCAGCAGGACGAGGGAGAGGAGGGTGATCTGCCAGGAGAGCGTGAGCATGACGGCGAGGGTGAGCAGCAGGGTGACCAGGTTGCTCACCACTCCGGACAGGGTGTTGCTGAAGGCCCGTTGGGCGCCGATGACGTCGTTGTTGAGACGACTGACGAGCGCTCCCGTACGAGTACGTGTGAAGAACGCGACCGGCATGCGCTGCACATGATCGAAGACAGCGGTCCGCAGATCGAGGATGAGTCCCTCGCCGAGCGTCGCGGACAGGCGGCGGCCGAGCAGTCCGAGCGCCGCTTCGGCGACCGCGATGAGGGCGATGAGCACGGCAAGGCGGACGACGCGTGTCTCGTCACCGTCGGACACGATCACGTCCACGACGCTCCCCGCGAGCACCGGCGTCGCCACGGCGAGCAGCGCGGTCACGACACTGAGGGCGACGAACCACGCGATACGGCGACGATGTGGACGGGCGAAGGCGCCGATACGCCGTAGCGTCGCGCGGGCGAAGGGGCGGCTGTGCTGCCGGGCGGTCATCAGGCCCTGCAGCTGGGTCCAGGCGGTGGTCTCCATACTCATACGAAGGACGCTAGGACCTCGACCTAGCTTGAGGTCAAGCCGGGGACGGCGTACGCCGGGGCGTGGTGGGGACGGTGGGCCCGGGCGCGGTGAAGTCCGCCGCCGGTCGACCGCCGTCCGCGCGCCCGCAACCCCCTGTTGGCCGGGCACGGAGAACCTCTCCCGGTGTGACAGCGATACCACTCCCCCGACGCCCGGCCGGGCGGGTACCGGTACGGCGGATCCTCTGCCTGCTGCCCCTCGCCCTGGTGCTGGTGGTCGCGGTGCGGCACCGTGACGTTCTCGTCGAGGGTCTCGCCCATCTGGCGTCGGCACGCCGGCCCTGGCTGGCCGCGGCGGTCGGCGCGACCTGCCTGACGTGGGTGGCGGCGGCCGTGACCCGGCAGGGGGCGCTCGTGGAGCGGCTGCCGGCGGGGCGGTTGCTGGCCACCCAGTTCGCGGCGGGCGCGGCGAACCATCTGCTGCCGACCGGGCTGGGCGCGAGCGCGGTGAACCTGCGGTTCATGACGGTGTGCGGGGTGTCGCTGCCCCGCTCCTCGGCGGCGCTCGCGCTGTATGTGCTCGCCGAGTCCGTCGCCCGCGTCGGCCTGCTGCTGGCCCTGCTGCTGGCGTTCCCCAGGGCGCTGCGGCTCGGACCGCTCCTTCCTGCCGGTACGTCTGCTCCCCTGCTGGTCACGGCGGTTGCCGTCGCGTGCGCCGCCGTGGCCGTGGTGCTGCTCGTACGACGCCTGCGCGCGGCCGTGTTCGGCTTCGTGCGCACGGCGCTGGGCGAGGCCCGTGCGGTGCACACCCGGCCGGCGCGTGTCCTGGCGCTCTGGGGAGGTTCGCTCGCGTTCCCGGCCCTCCAGGCGGGCGTACTGGTCAGCGTGGGGCTGGCGTTGGGGCTTCGCGTGCCGGTGGCGCACATGGCACTCGCCTATCTCGCGGCCACGGTCGCGGTCGCCGTCGTACCGACTCCGGGCGGTCTCGGCACCGTGGAGGCCGCACTCGTGGTCGCCCTGGTCGCGGCCGGCGGCCCGCTCGCCGTGGCGACGGCGGTGGTGCTGACGTTCCGGGTCATCACGGTCTGGCTCCCCCTGCTGCCGGGCGCGCTGACGCTCGGCGCGCTGGTCCGGCTGAAGGTGATCTGACGTGGGGTGAGACAGGGGGGCGAGGGGCCGGATGCCGGCCGAGGGGGCCCGGGGGCGGATGCGGGCGATCCCGGAACGGGAGGGTGGCCGTACCGCGGTGCACATCCGGACATTCCCGGGGACGCGGGGCCGGTCGTCGGCCGATCCGCGCAGGTCCGGTGCCGATCAGTCGTGCGGATACGGCAGGATGAGCGGTCGCGCCCGACGTCGTACACGCGTCCGGGCAGGCGCTGATCGTGCATCTCGATTTCGAGCAGGTGGCAAGGTGACGACACATCACATACGGCTCTGGAGCCGCTCCCCGCGTCCCTCGGGAGGCGGCCGATGACCCGGGCCCTCACCCTCGACGACTACCTCGTGGCCGGAATCACCCTGGCCGCGGGCCTGTTGGCCGCGTTCCTGCTGCGGCTGCTGCTGCGCTGGCTCGGCGGTCACGCCACGAAGACCCGCTGGGGCGGCGACGACGTCATCGTCGACACACTGCGCTCCCTCGTCCCCTGGAGCGCGTTCGTCGGCGGCGCGGCGGCCGCGGCGGCGGTGCTGCCGCTGACGAAGACCGTGCAGCACAACGTGAACCAGTCCCTGACGGTTCTGTTCATCCTGGTCGCCACGATCACGTCGGCCCGGGTGATCGCCGGTCTGGTGCGCTCGCTCGCCCAGTCCCGGGCCGGGGTCGCGGGTTCGGTCACGATCTTCGTGAACATCACCCGGGTCACGGTCCTCGCCATCGGCTGCCTGGTGATCCTGCAGACCCTGGGCATCCCGGTCGCCCCGCTGGTCACCGCACTGGGCGTCGGCGGTCTCGCGGTGGCGCTGGCCCTTCAGGACACCCTCGCCAACCTCTTCGCGGGCATCCACATCCTCGCCTCGAAGACGGTCCAGCCGGGTGACTACATCAAGCTGAGCAGCGGCGAGGAGGGCTATGTCGTCGACATCAACTGGCGGCAGACGACGATCAAGTCGCTCTCCAACAACCTGGTGATCATCCCCAACGGCCAGCTCGCCGGCACGAACATGACGAACTTCAACCAGCCCGAGCAGGACATGACCCTGCTCGTGCAGGTGGGCGTCGGCTACGACAGCGATCTGGAGCATGTCGAGCGGGTCACCAACGAGGTCATCGCCGAGACCATGAAGGAGGTCGACGGCGCGGTCCCCGACCACGAGCCCGCCGTCCGCTTCCACACCTTCGGCGACTCGCGCATCGGGATGACCGTGATCCTCGGGGTCGGGGAGTTCAGCGACCAGTACCGGATCAAGCACGAGTTCATCAAGCGGCTGCACAAGCGCTATCGCGCCGAGGGCATCAGCGTGCCCGTGCCGCGCCGCGCGATCACCCTCCAGACGGGCGGCGGCAGCGTGGAGATCCCCCACCAGCGGGAGTCCTCGGTCGAGGTCGCCCCGTAGCCGCGCGCTTCCCCGCGCCCCTCTTCAGGGGCGCGGGGAACTGCGCGACCGGGGTCCGGGGCGGAGCCCCGAGTCCTTGACGGGGGCGAGAAAGATTGGTGGTGAGCCCCCGCACACACCGACCCCTGTCGAGTCCCTCCCCCGCACGAGATATCTTGATGTCGAGCAATGTTGCAGACGTGGAGCGGAGCACCCGGTGACTGACTCGACCATCATCTACACGCACACTGACGAGGCGCCCGCCCTGGCGACCCACTCGTTCCTGCCCGTGATCAAGGCGTACGCCTCGCAGGCCGGCGTATCCGTCGAGACCCGTGACATCTCGCTGGCCGGACGCATCATCGCCGTCTTCCCGGAGTACCTGGAGGAAGGGCAGCGCATCCCCGACGCCCTCTCCGAACTGGGCGAACTGGCGAAGACGCCCGCGGCGAACATCATCAAGCTGCCGAACATCTCGGCGTCGATCCCCCAGCTCAAGGCCGCCGTCGCGGAGCTGCAGAGCCAGGGCTACGCGCTGCCGGACTACCCGGACGACCCGAAGTCCGACGAGGAGCGCGAGATCCGCGCCCGTTACGACAAGATCAAGGGTTCCGCCGTGAACCCGGTCCTGCGTGAGGGCAACTCCGACCGCCGCGCCCCCGCCTCGGTCAAGAACTACGCCAAGACCCACCCGCACCGCATGGGCGCCTGGTCCGCCGACTCCAAGACGAACGTCGCGACCATGGGCGAGAACGACTTCCGCTCCACCGAGAAGTCCGCGGTGATCTCCAAGGCCGGTTCGCTGCGGATCGAGCTGGTCGGCGACGACGGCTCCACCACCGTGCTGCGCGAGTCCGTACCCGTCCTGGCCGGCGAGGTCGTCGACGCCTCCGTGATGCGCGTCGCGGCGCTCCGCGAGTTCCTGACCGCGCAGGTCGCCCGCGCCAAGGCGGAGGGCGTGCTGTTCTCCGTGCACCTCAAGGCCACGATGATGAAGGTCTCCGACCCGATCGTCTTCGGTCACGTGGTGCGCGCGTACTTCCCGAAGACCTTCGCGAAGTACGGCGAGACGCTGGCCGCGGCCGGCCTCTCCCCCAACGACGGTCTGGGCGGCATCCACAAGGGCCTGGAGGCCCTGCCGGAGGGCGCCGAGATCAGGGCCTCCTTCGACGCCGAGCTGGCCGAGGGCCCGGCGCTGGCGATGGTCGACTCCGACAAGGGCATCACCAACCTGCACGTGCCGTCCGACGTCATCGTCGACGCCTCGATGCCGGCCATGATCCGCACGTCCGGCCACATGTGGGGCCCGGACGGCCAGGAGGCCGACACCCTCGCGGTCCTGCCGGACTCCTCCTACGCCGGCGTCTACCAGGTCGCGATCGACGACTGCCGCGCCAACGGCGCCTACGACCCGTCGACCATGGGCTCGGTCCCGAACGTCGGCCTCATGGCGCAGAAGGCCGAGGAGTACGGCTCCCACGACAAGACCTTCGAGATCGCGACCACCGGAACGGTCCGCCTCGTCGACCAGGCCGGCGACGTGGTGATCGAGCAGGCGGTCTCGGCCGGTGACATCTTCCGCGCCTGCCAGACCAAGGACGACCCGATCCGCGACTGGGTGAAGCTGGCCGTCACCCGTGCCCGCGCCACCGGCGACCCGGCGGTGTTCTGGCTGGACGCCACCCGCGCACACGACGCCAACCTGATCGCCAAGGTCGAGCAGTACCTGCCGGAGCACGACACCGAGGGCCTGGACATCCGGATCCTCGCCCCGGTCGAGGCCACCAAGCTGTCGGTGGAGCGCATCCGCCGCGGCGAGAACACGATCTCGGTGACCGGCAACGTGCTGCGTGACTACCTCACCGACCTGTTCCCGATCCTGGAGCTGGGCACCAGCGCCAAGATGCTGTCGGTCGTCCCGCTGATGGCGGGCGGCGGCCTCTTCGAGACGGGCGCCGGCGGCTCCGCCCCGAAGCACGTCCAGCAGCTGGTCAAGGAGGACTACCTGCGCTGGGACTCCCTGGGCGAGTTCTTCGCCCTGGTCCCGTCCCTGGAGCAGTACGCCGAGGCCACCGGCAACACCCGCGCCAAGGTCCTCGCCGACACCCTCGACCGCGCCACGGCGACCTTCCTCAACGAGGACAAGTCCCCCTCGCGTCGCGTCGGCGGCATCGACAACCGCGGCAGCCACTTCTACCTGTCCCTGTACTGGGCCCAGGAACTGGCCGCGCAGACCGACGACGCCGACCTGGCCAAGGCCTTCGCCCCGCTCGCCGAGACCCTCACGGCGAACGAGCGGAAGATCGTGGACGAGCTGATCGCCGTCCAGGGCAAGCCGGCCGACATCGGCGGCTACTACCAGCCCGACCCGGCCAAGGCCGCCGCGGTCATGCGCCCGTCGGCCACGTGGAACGAGGCGCTGGCGAACTTCGCCTGAGCCCACGCCCACGCATGACGCCGACCCCGGCCGGGATCAGTCCCGGCCGGGGTCGGCTGTTTTCCCCCGGGTCCCGCGATCAGCCGGTGCCGAGGGCCGTGCGCAGAGTGGCGATCGCCTGGCCGATGGCGGCCTCGGCTGCGTGCGTCCCCCGCAGGGCGTCGAGCATGACGAAGTCGTGGATGATGCCCTGGTACCGCACGGCGGTCACCGGCACCCCGGCCTCGCGCAGCTTGTTCGCGTACGCCTCGCCCTCGTCGCGCAGCACGTCGGCCTCGGCGGTGATCACGAGGGCCGGGGGCAGCCCCGTGAGCTGCTCGGGGGTGGCGCGCAGCGGTGAGGCGGTGATCTCGGCGCGCTGCTCCTCGCTGGTCGTGTACTGGTCCCAGAACCACCGCATCGCGTCGCGGCGCAGGAAGTAGCCCTCGGCGAACCGGTGGTAGGAGCCGGTGTCGAAGGAGGCGTCGGTCACCGGGTAGAAGAGGATCTGGTGGACCAGCGGGACGTCGCCCCGCTCCTTGGCCATCAGGGTCAGCGCGGCGGTCATGTTGCCGCCCACGGAGTCACCGGCCACGGCGATGCGCTCGGCGTCCAGCTGGTGGCCGGC